>NZ_CAACUY010000058.1 GCF_900659615.1 Actinomadura fibrosa
AGCGGCGCCCGCCGTACCGGCCGCACCCGCCGCTCCGGCGGCCCCGGCGGCCCCGCCCGAGCCGAGCCCCAGCGCGGTGAGCGGGAACAGCACCGACAGCGCCGCGGCGGCTCCCGCGAGCGCCCGCACGCCGTTCCCCTCCCAGCCCGGTCCGTACGCGGCGGCCGCGGCGGACTCCAGCTCCGCCACGAACGCGGCGGCGCCGAGCGGCCGCTCCCACGGGTCCTTGGCGAGCCCGCGCGCGACCAGCGGCCTGAGCGGCTCGGGGACGTCCCCGACCGGAACCGGCGCGTGCAGGTGGCGTCCCATGAGCCCGGCCTGGTCCTCGGCCGTGTAGGGGCGCCGTCCCGTCACGCACTCGAAGAACACGCACGCCGCCGCGTACACGTCGGTGGCGGGCGACGCGGGCTCGTCGCGCCACTGCTCAGGCGCCATGTACACGGGCGTCCCCGACCGCCCGGCCTCGCCCGCGTCCGCGGCGACGCCGAAGTCGATGAGCTTGCTCAGGCCGTCCGCCCGCACGATGACGTTCGCGGGCTTGTAGTCGCGGTGGACGATCCCGAGGTCATGCGCGGCGGCCAGCCCCAGAAGCGACCCCTTCAGCACCGCCAGGGCCGCCTCGGGCCGCAGCGGGCCGCGCTCGGCCAGCACCGCCTTGAGGGACGCGCCGTCCACGGCCTCCATGACGATCGCCGCGCCGTCCGGCGTCTCGACGAGCCCGTACAGGCGGGCGACATACGGGTTGTGCAGGCGCCGCAGCAGCTCGGCCTCGCCGCGGAACCGCTCCCGGAACCGGGCGTCGCGGGCGGTCGCCTCCGCGAGGTACTTGATCGCGGCGGGCCGTCCGGTGGCGTCGTGCCGGGCCAGCACGACGCGGCCCTGCGCGCCCTCGCCGAGCACGCTCAGCTCGGTGTAGCCGGGAACCCGCCATCCGCCCATGGAACTCCGCTCTCAGCAGTACTACCCCACGGGGTTATACCGGACGCGGACGCCGCCGGTCCGAGTGGAGGCGTCTCGATCGGGTACCACGGTGGCGCGATGCATGGAGAGACGGGAGGCCGGGCGATGGGCACGGTACGTGTGGTCTTCGAGACGCCCCAGGACTTCGACGGCGTGCGGGTGCCCGAGCTGACGGTCGACGCAGACCGGCTCGTGCTGGTGGCGGGCGGGACCGTGGTGCTGGACGTCCCCGCCGACAACGTCAGGGAGGTGGGCCCTCCGGAGGAGGCGGCGCAGGTCCCCGCGGCGGTCGAGCCGCTGCCGGAGCTGCGCACGCCGTACCCGAACGCGGGACGGATCTGGACGGCCGCCGAGGAGGACGAGCTGCGGCGCCTCTGGGCGGCCGGTGCGAGCGAGGCGGAACTGGTCGAGCGCTTCGGCCGCTCACCCGAGGCGATCGACGGCGCCGTCCACCGCCTAGGCCTCCCGCTGTTCGAGGACGGCCCCCACCAAGCAACCGGCTAACCACCCGACGTGGGCGCCGGGCGCACGGCGAAACGCGACCGCCCCGCGCAGCCGGGCCGGGGACAGCGGCGACGCGAACGCCCCGCGCTTGTGGGCTTGGTGTGGCCGGGGCGCGGGGCGTTCGCCGGGGTTAGGCCGCGACGGGCTCGCGGGGTTCGTCTGGGACTCGGGCGTCGGTGCCGGTGCCGGGCACGACCGCTTCCGAGGCCGCCACGACCGCGTCGGAGCCGTGCGCGGCGACGTCGGCGCGGCCGCGGAGCGGGGCGAACCGGGCGCCGGCGGCGATCACCAGGGCCAGCAGCACGACGACGCCGACGCCGAGCCGCAGCGAGGTGGCGTCCGCGAGGAAGCCGACCACCACGGGGCCGAGCAGCAGGCCGCCGTAGCCCATCGCGCCGACCTGCGCGACCGCGGCGGCGGGACGTCCCGGCGCGGCGGTCCCGGCCAGCGAGATCGTCGTCGGGACGATCGTGCAGACGACCAGGCCGGTCAGGAAGAAGCCGGCGATGGCGAAGGGCGCCGCGGGGGCGAGGACGACCACCGTCATGCCGAGCGCGGTGCCGATCCCGGCGCCGGTCAGCAGCCGCCGGGTGCCGATCCGCATCCGGACGCGGTCGCCGGCGAGCCGTCCGATCAGCATGGCCAGCTCGAACATCGGGTAGCCGAGCGCGGCGACGGCCTGGGTGGCGCCGAGCTCGTCGTGCAGGAGCAGCCCGCTCCAGTCGGCGATCGAGCCCTCGGTCATGAACGCGATGAACGCGAGCACGCCGATCAGGTAGACCGCGGCGGGCAGCCGCCGGGCCGCGCGCCCGGTCGCCGTCCCGGCCGGGGCGGCGGGGTCGGGCAGGTAGGTGCGGCCGAGCAGCAGGCCGAGCGGCAGCGCGAGCAGCGCGGCGGTCAGCACGGTGGCGGTGAAGCCGAGCCCGGCGGCGGCGGTGGCGGCGCCGAACAGCCCGCCGCCCATCGCGCCGACGCACCAGCCGGCGTGCATGCCGCTGAGGACCGGGCGGCGGTACGCCTGCTCGACGACGCTGCCCTGCGCGTTCATCGCGATGTCGGTGATCCCGAAGGTCATGCCGAACACGGCGACGGAGGCGAGCAGCAGCCCGTAGGTGGGCGCCAGCGCGACGCCGACGTAGGACAGCGCGGTCAGCGGCAGCGCGACGCGCAGGACGCCGCGGCTGCCCGCGCGGGCCATCACGCCGCGCAGCGCCTGCATGGCGATGATCGCGCCCAGGCCCCAGATGAGGACGACGATGCCGACCTCGCCCTCGCTGGTGCCGAACTTGCCCGCCAGCGCGGGCATGCGGGCCACCCACACTCCGGTCAGCAGGCCTGCCAGCGCGAAGGTCAGGAACGTGCCCCAACGGGCGCGGAACAGCATGGTTCACCTCTTTCTAGGCTCGGTCGGGGCGCGGCCCCGTCGCAGGGTCGTGGCGCGCACGCGGGGGCGTGCGCGGCCGGGGTGGTGCGGTCGTGTCAACGGGTCGGGAGGGACAGAGGGGGCGGACGTGCTGGAACGCTCCAACCCGGACTGGGACCGGAGCGGCTCAGGTCGTGCGTCGGTGGGGGCGGCGCCGGAGGGCCGGGCCGGGGGCGCGCTCGGCGCCCGCCGTCACCGCTGGAGTAGGGCCAGCAGCCGCTGCTTCAGCGCTTCCAGCTGATCGGCGCCGTACAGCCCGGGTGCGTGGCTCACCACTTCCCAGAGGCCCTCGGCGGCCAGCCGGACGACCATCGCGCCGACCGGGTCGGGATCCTCGGTGGGAGCCCGGCCGTGCCAGCGGCGCATTGCCTCGTTCAGCGGCTCGGCCTGCTCCGGATCGGTGGCGGCGGCCGTGATGGCCGACCATCGTCGGTGGGTCCGCGCCTCGCCGGTGAGGATCTCGAACGTCGCCTCGACGTAGGCCCGGTCGTAGGAGCCGGGCGTCCCGTCGTCGTAGGAGGCGATCAGGTCGTCGAACTCCTCGATGACCCGTGCCACGAGGGCCTTGACCAGTGCTTCCTTGGTGGGGAAGTGGTAGAGCAGCCCGCCCTTGCTGACGCCGGCGCGGTCCGCGACCGCGGCGAGCGTCAGCGCCTGGGTCCCGTGCTCGGAGAGCAGGGACTCGGCGGCGTTGAGCAGGGCTTCCCTCTTCATGGCCTCTCCACTGTACCGACCGGACGGTATACCTGCCAACCGGCGGCCCGGCGGAGATATTCCCTGTTCAGCCGGTCCCTCCCCGGATCGACCCGGACGACCCTCCGGCCTCCGGGAGGAGCGGACCGCGGGCGCGGATACTGTTGTCGGCGTGGTGACCTACCTCGATCACGCGGCGACGACCCCGATGCTGCCCGAGGCCGTCGAGGCGATGACGGCGGGGCTGCGCGAGCTCGGCAACCCGTCGTCCCTGCACGCCCTCGGGCGGCGCGCCCGCCGGGTGGTGGAGGAGTCGCGCGAGATCATCGCCGACGCCTTCGGCGCCCGGCCGAGCGAGGTGGTGTTCACCTCGGGCGGCACCGAGGCCGACAACCTCGCCGTCAAGGGCGTCTACTGGGCGCGGCGCGGCGCCGACCCGGCCCGCACCCGCGTGCTGGCGAGCGCCGTCGAGCACCACGCCGTCCTGGACGCGGTGCAGTGGCTCGCCGACCACGAGGGCGCTCGCGTCGAGTGGATCCCCGTGGACGGGGAGGGCCGCGTCCGTCCCGAGGCGCTGCGCGAGGCGATCGGCCCCGGCGGCGGCGCGGACGTGGCGCTCGCCACCGTCATGTGGGCGAACAACGAGGTCGGCACCGTCCAGCCCGTCGCGGAGCTGGCCGCGGTGGCGCGCGAGCACGGCGTCCCCTTCCACACCGACGCCGTGCAGGCCGCCGGGCACCTGCCCGTCCGCTTCGCGGAGAGCGGTGTCCAGTCCCTCGCGCTCACCGGCCACAAGCTCGGCGGCCCGATCGGCGTCGGCGCGCTGCTGCTGGCCAAGCCCGCCGAGCCGCTGTTCCTCGACCCGGTGCCGCTGCTGCACGGCGGCGGCCAGGAGCGCGACGTCCGGTCCGGGACGCTCGACGCCCCGGCCATCGCCGGGTTCGCCGCCGCGGTGCAGGTCGCGGCCGCCCGCCGGGACGCCGAGGCGGCGCGGCTGGCGGAGCTCCGCGACCGGCTCGTCGAGGCCGTCCGCGCCGTCGTGCCGGACGTGGTCCTGAACGGCGACCCGGTCGGACGGCTCCCCGGCAACGCCCACCTGTCGTTCCCCGGCTGCGAGGGCGACGCCCTGCTGATGCTGCTGGACGCGCGCGGCATCGCCTGCTCGACCGGGTCCGCCTGCTCGGCGGGCGTCTCCCAGCCCAGCCACGTCCTCCTGGCGATGGGCGCGGGCGCCGAGCGCGCGCGGGGCTCGCTCCGCTTCACCCTCGGCCACACCTCCACCGAGGAGGACGTGAAGCTCCTCGCGGACGCCATCGGCCCCGCCGTCGAGCGCGCCCGGCGAGCCGGCCTCGGCTAGGGCGTTTGCCGTCCTTCGGCGTGGGGGAAGGCGGGAACCTGATGGAAACGACGGGCGGCGGCGGGCTGCGGCGGTTCGGACGGGCGACCGCCGGGCACCCGTGGTTCCACCACCTGTCCCGGGCCGGTCTCGCGGCCCGCGGCGTCCTGTACCTGCTGATCGGCTGGCTGGCCCTGCGGATCGCGCTGGGCGACGGCACGCACGAGGCCGACAAGCGCGGCGCCCTCCAGACCGTGGCGGCGAACCCGGGCGGGCTGCTGGTGCTCGCCCTCCTGGCGGCCGGGTTCGCCGGGCTGACCCTGTGGCAGGTCTCCGAGACGCTGTACGGGCGCCCGCTACCCGGCGGGCACCGGAAGCGGATGCGGCTGCCCGCCCTCTTCCGCGCGCTCACCTACTTCGTGGGCTTCGCCGGGACGCTCCAGTTCCTCTTCGGGCACGCGGGGGAGTCCAGCGACCAGCAGTCCCGAGCCTGGTCGGCGCGGGCCATGGCCGAGCCGGGCGGCCGCTGGGCGGTCCTCGCGCTCGGGGCGGGGTTCCTCGCCTGGAGCGCCGTCACCCTCTTCAACGCCGTTCGCCTCGCCTTCAAGGACGAGCTGAAGACCGACGACATGGGACGGGCCGCGCATCACCTCGTCCAGCCGCTCGGTGTACTCGGGAACATCGCGCGCGGGCTCGTCGGCGGCGCGGTGGGCGTCTTCCTCGCCTACGCGGCCATCCGGTTCGAGCCGGAGCGCACGCAGGGAATCGACGGCACGCTCCGCGAGTTCGCCGGGACCCCCGCGGGCGCGTGGGGCCTCATCGCGGTCGCCGTCGGGCTGCTGACGTTCGGCCTGTACTCCTTCTGCGAGGTGCGGTGGCGCCGCGTGGAGGCCGTCGAGCAGGACGAGGGCCCGTAAGCCCGCTGGTGAGACCCCCCAGGGACTTTGCCCGCGTTTGACCTTCGCGCTGCCGGGCACAGCCTCGCCGTCCACAAAGGAGGCGGGGATGACGGCAAGCGTGGCGCACAACAACGCCAAACATGTCGGCCGGCAGGCGGCCGGCCATTCGCTCTTCCACAAGCTGTGCAGGGCCGGGCTCGCCGCCCGCGGCGTCCTGTACCTGCTGATCGGCTGGCTGGCCGTGCAGATCGGCCTCGGCGACAGCGGCGAGGAGGCCGACAAGAAGGGCGCTCTCCAGACCGTCGCGGAGAAGCCCGGCGGCACCGTGATGCTCTGGCTGCTGGTCCTCGGGTTCCTCGGGCTGGCGCTGTGGCGCTTCTCCGAGGCCGCCTTCGGCCAGCCGCTGCCGGACGGCCAGAAGGCGACCAAGCGCCTGGCGTCGTTCGGCCGCGGGATCTTCTACACCGCCGGTTTCGTCACCATGCTCAGCTTCGTGCTCGGGCAGGGCAGCAACTCCAGCAACGAGCAGTCCAAGACCTGGACGGCCCGCGCCATGGAGCACACCGGGGGCCGCTGGCTGGTCCTCGCGGTCGGCATCGGCTTCATCGCCTGGGGCGTCGGCAACGTCGTCGGCGCGGTGCGCCGCAAGTTCCTGGAGAAGCTCAAGCTCGGGCAGATGAGCCCGCGCACGAAGCCCGTCGTCAAGACCCTCGGCGTGGTCGGCCGCAGCGCCCGCGGCATCGTCTTCGGCGCCGTCGGCGTCTTCCTGGCGCACGCGGCGATCAAGTTCGACCCGGACAAGGCCAAGGGCCTGGACGGCACGCTCCGCGAGTTCGCCGGGACGGCCGCCGGCCCCTGGCTGCTGGTCGCGGTCGCCATCGGGCTGCTGACCTTCGGCGCCTACTCGTTCTGCGAGGCCCGCTGGCGCAAGGTCGAGGCCGTCCGATAGCTCAGGGCTGGTAGGGCGCGAGGGCACGCCAGCCGGGGTCGTTCGTGGAGGCGACCTTGGCCTTGCCCTCCGCCCAGCCCGCGGCGAGCTGGTCCAGCTCGCCGATCACCCCCGAGTCGGGGTCGGCGTAGAGGTGGAACACCCGCAGCCCGTCCCCGGTCTCCCGGACGGCGAGCACCGCCCGATCGCCGAGCTCGCCGAGCTTCTCCTCGAACTTCCGCAGCGCCCCCGACGACGGCTCCACCGGCAGCCGGTCGGGGTTGCTGTTGGCGTACGGCACCGTGATCGCCACGTGCAGGTCGCAGAGCGGGTAGTCCTGCCGGTGCAGCGGGAACCGGGCGCCCAGCCGGGCGGGGTGCCCGCGGGGCGTGCGGCCCTCGCCGGTCAGCCAGGCGGGCTCGGCGAACGGCTCGGCGACCTGCTCGACCACCGCGGACAGCATCGACGGCGGCAGCGAGTCGATCGGCGCCTCCGTCGCGATCCCGACGTCGCCGATCCAGCGGGCGACGTCGTCCTCGCCGAGGGCCCAGTCCAGGACGTGCAGCGCGACCTGGAGCTGCTGCTCCTCCGAGACGAACAGGAAGTCGGGATGGTAGGCGGTGATGTGCACCCGGGCGCGGTCGCCGTCGGCGCGCATGCCGAGGCGCACGTACTCCAGGTCGAACTCGTGGTCGCCGAGCACGAGGTCCTGGGAGAGCATCTCCGGGTCGGGCTGGCGCGCGGGATGGAAGGTCCACCCGGCCGCCGCGGCCCCGGTCGGCGCCGCCCGGAACCACCGCTCGGTCAGCCCCCGCAGCTCGGGATCGCCGCCGCCGGTCACCGTCAGCGTGGGCGAGCGGTCCTCGGCGCCGCCGATCTCCCACTGCAACCCGCCGTGGATCTTGTGGACGCGGCGGGACAGCTCCTCGATCGTCTCGGCGGACAGCCCCTCGCCCGGCGTCCCCGGCTCGGCCGGCTCCGGTCCCGGGGCGGCGGCCAGCGACGCCTCGATCGTCGGGCGGGCCTGCGCCCACCATTCCCAGAACTCGCTGATGGCGGGCGGCGTGGCGGCGGACGACTCGCGCGGGCGGCGGAAGATTCCCATAGCGCGCCCAATCGTACGCGGAATTGATTCGGGCCGACCCGTCCCCGCCGCGTACGCTCGAAGCACTATGACTCTGCGCGTACTCGCCGCCATGTCGGGCGGCGTCGACTCCGCCGTGGCCGCCGCCCGGGCCGCCGAGGCCGGGCACGACGTCACCGGCGTCCACATGGCCCTTTCGAGCAACCCGAGCTCGTACCGGACGGGCGCGCGCGGCTGCTGCACCCTGGAGGACTCCCGGGACGCCCGCCGCGCCGCCGACGTGATCGGCATCCCGTTCTACGTCTGGGACCTGGCCGAGCGCTTCCACCGGGACGTCGTCGAGGACTTCGTCAGCGAGTACGCGGCCGGCCGCACCCCGAACCCGTGCCTGCGCTGCAACGAGAAGATCAAGTTCGCGGCGCTGCTGGACCGCGCCATGGCCCTCGGCTTCGACGCCGTCTGCACCGGCCACTACGCCCGGCTGGAGGACGGCGTCCTGCGCCGCGCGGTCGACCCCGGCAAGGACCAGTCGTACGTCCTCGCCGTCTGCACGCCGGAGCAGCTCGCCCACGCCCTGTTCCCCCTCGGCGACACCACCAAGGCCGACATCCGCCGCGAGGCGGAGCGCCGCGGCCTCCAGGTCGCCGACAAGCCCGACAGCCACGACATCTGCTTCATCGCCGACGGCGACACCAAGGGCTTCCTGGCCGACCGCCTCGGCACCGCCCCCGGCCCGATCCTGGACACCGACGGCACCAAGCTCGGCGAGCACGACGGCGCCTACGCCTACACGGTCGGCCAGCGCAAGGGCCTGCGCCTCGGCACCCCCGCCCCGGACGGCCGCCCCCGCTACGTCCTCGACATCTCCCCGGTGACCAACACGGTCACGGTGGGCCCCCGCGAGGCGCTCGACGTCCACGAGATCACCGGCGAGCGTCCCGTATGGCTCGGCCCCGCCCCCGAGGACCCGTTCACCTGCCACGTGCAACTCCGCGCCCACGGCGAGGTCTACCCCTGCACCGTCGAGCCCGGCGACACCCTGCGCATCACCCTGGACGCCCCCGCCCGAGGCGTCGCCCCAGGCCAAACCGCCGTCCTCTACAAAGGCGACCGAGTCGTAGGCTCCTCCACGATATTTGCCAGCAAAGCCCTTGGCGTCAGGCGTTAGCGCGCCTTCCTTCAACGGGCGTTGCGGCGATCGCTGCATCGCTCCGACTCGCCTAGCGGCTCGCTGCGCGATCAAGTTCTCGCAGGCTCGAACTTGGCTTCGCACGCGATCGCAGCGTTGAGGTGGTCGATACAACTTGAGTCCTCGCCTGACCGCGCTGTACTTGGTGCACCGCCCTCGGCGTCAGGCGCTGGCGCGCTCTCGCTCAGCGGGCTTTGCGGCGATCGTTGGCATCGCTTCGGCTCGCCTGGCGGCTCGCTGCGCGATCAAGTTCTCGCAAGCTCGAACTTGGCTTCGCACGCGATCGCAGCGTGCGGGGGTGGCGACGTGGGGCGGGCGTCTCGGGCGGGGGGTTGCGCGGGCTAGGGTCGGGACCGGTGATCTTCTGCTTGGAGGCGGCTGTGGAGTTCGGCGTATCGACGTTCGTGACCGATGAGGGCATCCGGCCCGCGGTGCTGGGGAAGGCGCTGGAAGAGCGCGGGTTCGCGTCCCTGTTCCTTGCCGAGCACTCGCACATCCCGGTGAAGCGCGAGACGCCCTGGCCCGGCGGCGCGGACCTTCCGCGCCAGTACTACCGGACGCTCGATCCGTTCGTCGCGCTGACCGCCGCGGCCGCCGCCACCGAGCGGCTGCGCGTCGGCACGGGCATCGCGCTGGTCATCCAGCGCGACCCGATCCACCTCGCGAAGGAGACGGCCTCCCTGGACCTGGTCTCCGGCGGGCGCGCCGTCCTCGGCGTCGGCGCCGGCTGGAACCGCGAGGAGATGCGCAACCACGGCACCGACCCGACGACCCGCATGCGGCTGCTGCGCGAGCGCGTCCTCGCCGTCAAGGAGCTCTGGACGAAGGACGAGGCCGAGTTCCACGGCGAGTTCGTCGACTTCGACCCGGTGTTCTGCTATCCGAAGCCCGTCCAGGACCCGCATCCGCCCGTCCTGATCGGCGGTTCGGGGCCGACCACCTTCGACCGCGTCCTGGAGTTCGGCGACGGCTGGATGCCGATCTACGGCCGCGGCACCGACGCGCTCCCCGACCAGATCGCCGACCTGCGCGACCGTGCGGGCCGCGAGCTCCCGGTCACGATCTTCGGCGTCCCGCCGAAGCCGGACGTCATCGCCGCCCTGGCCGAGGCGGGCGTCAACGAGGTCCTCTTCAACCTCCCGACCGAACCGGAAGGCGAGACCCTGGACCGCCTTGACCGCATAGCCGCCCAGTGCCTACCGCAGTGAGCGTTGCAATAAAGTTCCCACGTGACGACTAGTTATCCGTGGGAGCTGGGGACGGCCACAGGCGTCGGGTCCTACCCCGGCGATGATCCGGCTGAGGCGCTGCGGGTCGTCCTCGGCGAGCTGCCCGAGCTGCCGCACCTGCCCGAGCTGCCCGCGCGCGGCCCCGGCGCCGACCTCACCGGGCGGACGGCGGGGCTGCTGGTCGACATGCCGGTGCGGGTCGAGCCGTCCGGCTGGCGGTTCTCCGACCGGCCCGGACGCGACACGCTCCGCGCCCACGACCACCTCGCGCGCGACCTGGACGTCCTGGAGGAGATCGCGGGCGGCCACGACGGACCGTTCAAGATCCAGGTGTGCGGGCCGTGGACGCTGGCCGCCACGATCGAGCTGCGCAACGGCGACCGGGCGCTGAAGGACCCGGGCGCCGTCCGCGACCTGGCCGCCTCGCTCGCCGAGGGCGTCGCCGCGCACGTCGCGGACGTCCGGCGGCGGCTCCCGGCCGCGCGGATCCTCCTGCAACTGGACGAGCCGGGCCTTCCCGCGGCGCTGGCGGGCACCGTCCCCACGGCGAGCGGCTTCTCTCGGCTGCGGGCCATCGAGGAGCCCGTCGCCGAGGACGTCCTGCGCCGGGTCATCGAGACCGCCTGCGCGGACGACGCCGCGTACCCGATCGTCCACTGCTGCGCCCGGAACGTCCCGTATGCGCTGCTGCGCGGCGCCGGGGCCAAGGCGATCTCCGTCGACCTGAGCCTCATACCGAAGCGGGACGACGACGCCGTGGGGGAGACCATCGACGCGGGCGTCGGGCTGTTCCTCGGGGCGGTGCCCGCGTCCGACACCGTCCTGCCACCGCTCCGGTCGACCGCCGAGCCGGTCAGGGACCTGTGGCGGCGACTCGGCTTCCCGGCCCCCCAACTGGCCCGCCAGGTGGTCGTCACCCCGGCCTGCGGCATGGCGGGCGCGTCCCCGAAGTACGTTAGGGACGCCCTGAAACGCTGCCGAGACACCGCCCGAATGCTCCATGAAGCGGCGGAGTAACACAGCCCCGGGGCTCAGCGCTGATCAGGTAGAGGCGGCATACTCGCCGAGCTGCGATCGCGTGCGAAGCCAAGTTCGAGCCTGCGAGAACTTGATCGCGCAGTGAGCCGCTAGGCGAGCCGGAGCGATGCAGCGATCGCCGCAATGCCCGTTGAAGGAGGGCCTCCAAGGCCCGACGCCGAGGGTATTGCAGGTGAGAAGGCGTGCCGGGGGGTCGTGTTGTCAGTGGTAGGCGCGAGAATGGGCGCATGACCATGAGCGAGGGTGTTCCGGCGGAGGCGGCTCAGCGGCATCGGGAGCTGAGCGAGCGGATCGACGAGGGCAACTACCGCTACTACGTGCTCGACCAGCCGACGCTCACGGACGCCGAGTACGACCGGATGATGCGGGAGCTCCGCGAGCTGGAGGACCGCTACCCGGAACTGGTCACGCCCGACTCGCCGACGCAGAAGGTCGGCGCGCCGATCACGACCGACTTCGCGACCGTCGATCATCTGGAGCGCATGCAGAGCCTCGACAACGCGATGAGCGAGGACGAGCTCCTCGCGTGGGACGAGCGCGTCGTCCGGGAGGTCGGCGAGGTCGCCGGCTATTTGTGCGAGCTGAAGATCGACGGCTTGGCGATCGCGGTGACGTACGAGAAGGGCCGGCTGGTCCGGGGCGTCACTCGCGGTGACGGGCGCACCGGTGAGGACGTCACCAACAACATCCGCACGATCGCCGACATCCCGAACCGGCTGGAGGGGGAGGGCTGGCCGGACGTCCTGGAGGTGCGCGGCGAGGTCTTCCTCCCCGTGGAGGGGTTCGAGCAGGTCAACGCCGCGCAGGTCGAGGCGGGCAAGGAGCCGTTCGCGAATCCGCGCAACGCGGCGGCCGGGTCGTTGCGGCAGAAGGATCCGCGGATCACCGCGCAGCGCCCGTTGAGCATGCTCGTGCACGGGTTCGGCGCGTGGCGCGGCGGGAAGCAGCCCGACAGCCAGTCCGGGGTGTACGAGTGCCTGCGCGGCTGGGGGCTGCCGTGCAGCGACCGCTACAAGGTCGTGGACGGTCTGGAGGCCGTCCGGGAGTACATCGAGTACTACGGCGAGCACCGGCACGATCCCGCGTACGAGATCGACGGGGTCGTCGTGAAGGTGAACCAGTTCGCGCTCCAGCGGCGGCTGGGGTCGACGAGCCGGGCGCCGCGCTGGGCGATCGCGTGGAAGTACCCGCCGGAGGAGGTCAACACCAAGCTCCTCGACATCAAGGTCGGCGTGGGGCGCACCGGGCGCGTCACCCCGTACGGGACGATGGAGCCGATCAAGGTCGCCGGGTCCACCGTCGAGCGGGCCACGCTGCACAACGCGAGCGAGGTGAAGCGGAAGGGCGTGCTGATCGGCGACACGGTCGTGCTCCGCAAGGCGGGCGACGTGATCCCCGAGATCGTCGCGCCGGTGACGGCCCTGCGGGACGGCACCGAGCGCGAGTTCACGATGCCGACGCACTGTCCCGAGTGCGGCACGGAGCTGGCGTACGAGAAGGAGGGCGACGCCGACATCCGCTGCCCCAACGCGCGGTCCTGTCCCGCGCAGCTCCGCGAGCGGCTGGCGTTCGTGGCGAGCCGCAACGCGCTGGACATCGAGGCCCTCGGCTATGTCGCGGCGACGGCGCTCACGCAGCCGCTGGAGCCCAGTGACCCGCCGGTCAAGAACGAGGGCGACCTGTTCCACCTCACGGTCGAGCAGCTCCTGCCGATCAGGAGCGTCGTCCTGGACGCGCGGACCGGCACGGCCAAGACCGATCCCAAGACCGGCGAGCCCAAGATCGTCAGCTTCTTCGCCAACAAGGAGGGCGAGCCGAAGAAGACGGTCGAGATGCTGTTCGAGGAGCTGGAGAAGGCCAAGTCGCAGCCGCTGTGGCGGGTGCTCGTGGCCCTGTCGATCCGGCACGTGGGGCCGTCCGCCGCGCAGGACCTCGCCCGCGAGATGCGTTCGATGGACGCGATCGCGAACGCCTCGGAGGAGGAGCTCGCCGCGGTCGACGGCGTCGGCCCGACGATCGCCGCCTCGATCCGGGCGTGGTTCGAGGTCGACTGGCACCGGGAGATCGTCGAGAAGTGGCGCGCGGCGGGCGTCCGGATGGAGGACGAGGGCGCCGCGGGCCCGCGGCCGCTGGAGGGCGTGACCGTGGTGATCACCGGCTCGCTGGAGGGGTTCAGCCGCGACTCGGCGACCGAGGCGGTGCAGAACCTCGGCGGCAAGGTGTCCGGATCGGTCTCGAAGAAGACGGGTTTCGTCGTCGTGGGCGACAGTCCAGGGTCGAAATACGACAAAGCGGTCAAACTGGGCGTACCGGTCTTGGAGGAGGAAGGGTTCCGCGTCCTGCTGGCGGAAGGGCCAGATGCGGCCAAAAACGTAACTTTGCGCGCGGACGGATAACCGCCCGTGGTGGACGCCCTGGTCACCAGCGGAGGGTTACTGAGCGGTACACTATGATTACCGACCGGTGCGAGGGAAGTACGGAAAGGGCATAACGGAACGTACGCAATCGGTTTCGCGAAGTTGAGCAAAGGCCGTACTCTCCCTGTCATCACGACCCACCTGAATGTTCGGACGTCTCGCGGGGCAGATCCCCCGCGGTCCGGGGCGTCCGGTGCCGGGGACGGCCCCCGAACCCCCCGAGGATGTGATGAAGGACCCGAACAACACGCGGAACACGGCGCCGCGCCGTGGCTCCCCGTTGTGGATCTACTTCGTCGTCGTCATCCTGCTCGGCGTCACCGCCTGCGGGATCGCGTTCTCCGGGGTGAGCGGCGCCGACCTCGACGCCCTCGCCCGCAACCCCGTCTTCTGGATCCTGGGCTGCTTCATCGTGTTCGGCGAGCTCCGGCCGATCATCACGCCCGGTTCCACGGAGAACAACGGCGCGACGACCTCCACGACGTTCGCGTTCGCGGCGCTGCTCTACGCCGGGCTGCCCATCGCCGCCTTCCTCCAGGTGATCGCCGTGATCACCTGCGGGATCTTCCGCAACCGCACGCCGCACCGCATCGCCTTCAACGCCGCCCAGTACACCCTCAGCCTCGCCGCCGCCCAATTCGTCCTCGCGCTCGCCGGCGACATGGCCCGCCCCACCGACCTCTGGGTGCCGGACGGCAAGGACCTGCCCGCCATCGCGGCCGCGGGCGCCGTCTACTTCGTCTGCAACGACACCCTCGTCGGCGCCGCCGTCGCCCTGCACGAGCGCGTCCCGCTGCTGAAGGCCCTCCGCTGGGACCTCGCCTACCAGGTCCTCGTCCACCTGGCGCTCCTCGGCCTCGCGCCGCTGATGGTCGTGGCGATGCACCGGTCCGCCCTCTTCGTGCCGCTGATCGTCCTGCCGTTCATCGCGGTCTACCTCAACGCCTCCGTCTCCGTCCGCCGCGAGCACCAGGCCCTGCACGACGGGCTGACCGGCCTGCCGAACCGCAAGCTGCTGATCGTCCGGACCGAGGAGGCCCTCGCCGAGGCCCGCGGAGCCGCACGCGGCGCCCCCGGCCACCCGTGGAGCGGCTTCGGCGCGTCCCGCCGCAGGCCCGCCGAGCCCGCGGACCGGCGCTCCGGCCTCTTCCTCCTCGACCTCGACCGGTTCAAGGAGGTCAACGACACGCTCGGGCACCCGACCGGCGACCGGCTGCTGCAACTCGTCGCCCACCGGCTCACCCACAGCGTCCGCCCCGGCGACCTCGTGGCCCGCCTCGGCGGCGACGAGTTCGCGGTGCTGCTCCCGACCGTCCGCGACGAGGCCGCGGCCCGCGAGGTCGCCGCCCGGCTCCGCGCCGCCCTCGGCGAGCCCGTCCGGCTGGACGGCATGTCCTTCGACCTGGAGGCCAGCGTCGGCATCGCGCTGTTCCCCGACCACGCCCCCGACTTCGAGCTGCTCCTCCAGCGCGCCGACGTCGCCATGTACAACGCCAAGGAGGCCCGCACCGGCGTCGAGGTCTACTCGCCCGGCAAGGACCGCAACTCCCCGGCCCGCCTCAGCATGCTCGGCGACCTGCGCCGCGCCATCGACCGCTCCGAACTCGAACTCTTCTACCAGCCGAAGATCTCCCTGCGGGACGGGCAGCTCGTCGGCATGGAGGCGCTGCTGCGCTGGCGCCACCCCGACAAGGGCCTCCTCGAACCCGCGGCGTTCCTCTCGGTCGCCGAGCAGACCTACCTGATGCGCTCCATCACCCACCACGTCGTCGACGCCGCGCTCGCGCAGACCGCCGCCTGGTGGCGCGAGGACCTCACCGTCCAGGTCGCCGTCAACGCCTCCGGCCGCGACCTCCTCGACACCGGCCTCACCGAGACCATCGAGGAGGGCCTCCGCGCCCGCGGCCTGCCCGCCGCCGCGCTCCAACTGGAGATCACCGAGCGGATCCTCATGAACGAGCCCGCCTACGCCTCCGACACCGTGAGCGCCCTCGCCGAACTCGGCATCCCGCTCAGCCTCGACGACTTCGGCACCGGCTACTCGTCGCTCGTCCGGCTGAAGCGCCTCCCGGTCGAGGAGATCAAGATCGACTCCTCGTTCGTCGGCCGCCTCACCACCTCCACCGACGACGCGGTGATCGTCCGCTCCATCGTCGACCTCGTCCGCACCCTCGGCCTCCGCTCCGTCGCCGAAGGCGTCGAAGACCCCCAGACCGCCCGCATGCTCCGCGACATGGGCTGCGACGCGGCCCAAGGCTGGCACTTCGGCCGCCCCATGGACGCCGCCACCGCCACCGACTGGCTCAGAAGCAAATCCGTAGAGCCCTCTGCGTCTTTCACATAGCAAAACCCTCGGCGGTCGGCGCTGGCGCGCCTCCCTTCAACGGGCTTTGCGGCGATCGCTGGCATCGCTCCGGCTCGCCTGGCGGCTCACTGCGCGATCAGTGCCTCGCAGGCTCGGCACTGGCTTCGCACGCGATCGCAACGTGGCGGTCGGTGATCACTCAGGCGACTACAACCCGCGGGTGGCTGGGCTCCGAACCGTGCGGCTCGGAGCCCGGCCACCCGTGGTCGAGCCCCGGGTGCTGCGCCTCTTGGCGCCTCTTGGCGCCACTTGGCGTCGCTGGGTGGCGCTGGGTGGCGCTGGGTGGCGCTGGGTCGGCGACGCCAGGGACAGCGGGGACAGCCAGGGGCAGCCGAGGGCAGCCGGGGAGGAAGCTGAATCAGTAGCGGTGGCGGGATTCGTAGGTGGGCGGGACGTCGTCGTAGTACTCCTCGCGGACCGCAGGCGGGCGGCGTTCCACCACCGTGCGGCGGGCGCTGGCGATGCGGATGATGCCGACCACCAGGCCGATCAGCCCGCCCACCATGAGGATCACGCCGACCAGCCGGATGTCGACGCCGCTGAACTCGTAGTTGACCGCATAAGCCAGGATCGCGCCGATGATGATGAGCGCGATGCTGCCGCCGATCGTCACGGCGGTCTCCTTTCGTCGTCCTGGAGGGACCACACCAGCGTTCCCCTGACGACGATTTGAAACGGCGCCCGCCTCCGGCGTTCCGGACAACGGTCCCATCGGTAACCTCAGGACGCGCCGACCCGAGCGTTGCGATCGCGTGCGAAGCCAAGTTCGAGCCTGCGAGAACTTGATCGCGCAGTGAGCCGCCAGGCGAGCCGGAGCGATGCCAGCGATCGCCGCAATGCCCGTTGAAGGAAGGCGTCCAGCGCCTGACGCCGAGGGCGTTGCAATGAACAGAGCGATCGCCGCAATGCCCGTTGAAGGAGGGCCCCCGGGGCCCGACGCCGAGGGCGTTGCAAGGAAAACACCTTGAGGGGGCCAATAGGATGACGGGGAACCCAACCGATCTCAGAAACGGTCTTCCAACATGTCCGCCATCACCCGTGACGAGGTCGCGCACCTCGCCCGGCTGTCCCGGCTGGCGCTCGGCGATGATGAGCTCGCCCATCTCGCCGCCCAGCTCGACCAGATCATCACCGCGGTCGCGCGGGTGCAGGAGGTCGCGGCGGAGGACATCCCGCCGACCTCGCACGCGCTGCCGCTGACCAACGTGTACCGGGCCGACGAGGTCCGGCCGTCGCTCCGTCCGGAGCAGGCGCTGGCCGCCGCTCCGGCCGCCGAGGAGCAGCGCTTCCGGGTTCCGCGGATCCTGGACGAGGAGGCCTGACCCCGTGAGCGAGCTGGTGAGGAAGGGGGCGGCGGAGCTCGGGGAGCTGATCGCCGCCGGTGAGGCGTCCGCCGTCGAGGTGGCGCGGGCTCATCTGGACCGTATCGCCGCGGTCGACGGGCAGGTGAACGCGTTCCTGCACGTGGACGAGGAGGCGACGCTCGCGCAGGCGCGGGCGGTGGACGAGCGCCGCGCGGCGGGGGAGGAGCTCGGCCCGCTGGCCGGCGTCCCCATCGCGCACAAGGACGTGTTCACCACCGTCGACATGCCGACGACGGCCGGGTCGAAGATCCTTGAGGGGTGGCAGCCGCCGTATGACGCGACCGTGACGCGGCGGTTGCGGGAGGCCGGGCTGGTCATCCTCGGCAAGACGAACATGGACGAGTTCGCGATGGGCTCGTCCACGGAGAACAGCGCGTACGGCACGACGCACAACCCGTGGGATCTGAGCCTGATCCCGGGCGGTTCGTCCGGCGGCTCTTCGGCGGCGGTGGCCGCTTATGAGGCGCCGCTGTCGACGGGGACCGACACGGGCGGGTCCATCCGGCAGCCCGCGGCGGTGACCGGCATCGTCGGGGTGAAGCCGACGTATGGAGGTTCGTCCCGGTACGGGATCATCGCGTTCGCGTCGTCGCTCGACACGCCGGGGCCGTTCGCCAGGAACGTGCTGGACGCGGCGCTGCTGCACGAGGCGTTCAGCGGCCATGACCCCATGGACTCCACGTCGGTCGACCGGCCCGTCCCGCCGGTGGTGGAGGCCGCGCGCCGCGCCGACGTGAACGGGCTGCGGGTCGGTGTGGTCAAGGAGTTCGCGGGCGAGGGCGCGCAGGCGGGCGTGACGGCGCGGTTCACCGAGGCGGTCGAGCTGCTGGAGTCGCTCGGCGCGAAGGTCGTCGAGGTGTCGTGCCCGCACTTCACGTACGCGCTGTCGGCGTACTACCTGATCGCGCCGTCGGAGGCGTCGTCCAACCTGGCGCGCTTCGACGCGATGCGGTACGGGCTGCGCGTCGGCGACGACGGCACCCGCAGCGCCGAGGAGGTCATGGCGCTGACCCGCGCGGAGGGCTTCGGGCCCGAGGTCAAGCGGCGGATCATGCTCGGCACGTACGCGCTGTCGTCCGGCTACTACGACGCCTACTACGGCAAGGCGCAGCAGGTCCGCACGCTGGTGTCGCGCGACTTCGACAACGCCTTCGAGCAGGTGGACGTGCTGGTCTCGCCGACCACGCCGACCACCGCGTTCCCGATCGGCGAGCGCGCCGACGACCCGATGGCGATGTACCTGGCCGACCTGTACACGATCCCGGCAAACCTCACGGGGAACGCCGCGATCTCGGTGCCGGTCGGTCTCGCGGACGGGCTGCCCGTCGGCCTGCAGATCATGGCGCCCGTCCTCGGGGACGACCGCGTCTACCGGGTGGGCGCCGCCGTCGAGCGCGCCCTGGAGGACCGTTGGGGCGGGCCGCTGCTGGCCCGGGCCCCGGAACTGGCGGAGGCATCCAAGTGACCGCTCCGACGCTGATGGACTATGACGAGGCGGTCGGCAAGTACGAGCCCGTCCTCGGCCTGGAGACCCACATCGAGCTGGGCACCGCGTCCAAGATGTTCTGCGGCTGCCCGACCACCTTCGGGGCCGCCCCGAACACCCAGGTGTGCCCGGTGTGCCTGGGGCTGCCCGGTTCGCTGCCGGTGACCAACCGCGCGGCGATCGAGGGCATCATCAAGATCGGTCTCGCGCTCAACTGCGAGATCGTCGAATGGTGCCGCTTCGCCCGGAAGAACTACTTCTATCCGGACATGCCGAAGGACTACCAGATCTCCCAGTACGACGAGCCCCTGTGCGTCGACGGCCACCTGGACGTCGAGGTCGAGGGCGAGACGTACCGGATCGAGATCGAGCGCGTCCACATGGAGGAGGACACCGGCAAGTCGTCGCACGTCGGCGGCACCACCGGCCGCATCCAGGGCGCCGAGTACTCGCTCGTCGACTACAACCGGGCCGGCATCCCGCTCGTCGAGATCGTCACGAAGCCGATCACGGCGACCGGTGAGCGCGCGCCCCTCGTGGCCCGCGCGTACGCCACCGAGCTGCGCGAGCTCGTCCGGTCCCTCGGCGTGTCGGACGTGCGCATGGAGGAGGGCTCCATGCGCTGCGACGTCAACGTCTCGCTCATGCCGCGCGGCGCCGCCGAGTGGGGCACCCGGACGGAGACGAAGAACGTCAACTCGCTGCGGTCGGTGGAGCGGGCCGTCCGCTCGGAGATCGAGCGGCAGGCGGGCGTCCTCGACGCGGGCGGCCGGATCGTCCAGGAGACGCGGCACTTCCACGAGGACACGGGCCACACCACCAGCGGGCGCAGCAAGGAGGAGGCGCAGGACTACCGCTACTTCCCCGAGCCGGACCTGGTGCCGATGGCGCCGTCCCGCGAGTGGGTGGAGGAGATCCGCGCGTCGCTGCCGGAGCTCCCCGCCGCGCGGCGCCGCCGCGTCCAGGCGGAGTGGGGCCTGTCGGACCTGGAGCTGCGCGACGTCGTCAACGCGGGCGCCGTGGACCTCATCGAGGCCACGATCGCCGCGGGCGCCGACGCGGGCGCGGCCCGGAAGTGGTGGATGAACGAGCTGTCACGCCGCGCCACCGAGCAGGGCGTGGAGCTGGCCGAGCTGCCGATCACCCCGGACCAGGTGGCCCGCGTCCAGGCGATGGTCGCCGCGGGCGAGCTGAACGACAAGCTGGCCCGGCAGGTCTTCGAGGGCGTCCTCGCCGGTGAGGGCACCCCGGACGAGGTCGTCGCCGCGCGCGGCCTCAAGGTCGTCAGCGACGAGGGCGAGCTGGCGTCGATCATCGACCAGGTGATCGCCGACAACGCCGCCGTGGCCGACAAGGTCCGCGCCGGCAAGGTCGCCGCCGCGGGCGCCCTGGTCGGTGCCGTCATGAAGGCCACCCGAGGCCAGGCCGACGCGGGCCGCGCCCGCGAACTCATCCTGCAAAAGCTCACCGCCTCGTGATCGCGTACCGGCGCCGTCCCGCAGTTCCGTCTGCGGGACGGCGCCGAGCCGTAGGCTGAGCAGGCCAGTACGGCTGAGACCTTGAGGGGTATGCCGAATGGCGGCGCTGCCGGACGATCACTGGTTGCTGGGCGTACGGCCTCAACCTGTGACCGCGGAAGAGTACGACGCCCTCCCCGAAGAGATCTGCAGAATGATCGAAGTCGTGGACGGGCAGGTCGTCTTCTGTGCGGCGCCCACCCGCGAGCACCAGAGGGCGGTGCGGCGACTCGCCGAACTCCTCGAGCGCCATGCCCGTTCGGCGGCGCAGCACGGTCACGGTTGGTTCGAGGTCGATTTCGACCTCGACCTCAGGCTTCAGGACGTGCCGCTCGTCAACCGGCGGCCTGACGTGGCCCTCTACCGCTGTCCGGAGCGAGGACAGCGCCTACGGGCGGACCAGGCTTTTCTTGTGGTCGAGGTCGTGTCTCCTGGATCCGAGACCTCGGACACGGCCGACAAGCTGGCTGAGTACGCCAGGGCGGCCATCCCGAGCTACTGGATCGTGCGGCTCGACGGCACCGGTGTCTCTCAGGTCGAGCGCTATCAGCTCGATCGCGCGGCTCGGCTTTACAAGCACGTCAACACCCTGATGAGGGAAGAGGGCGGCCTTCCTGAGGTGGGCAGCCCGATCCCGATCGTCATCGACTGGGCCGAGCTGGAGTACTGACGGGGTGTCGGGGGTGGGGGCTAGGTTGCTTTTATGGCTTCTGGGTCGTTTCCTTCGTTGCCGGACGGGTTGCCGGCGGGGCGGTTGATCGTGCCCGATCCCGGGTTCGGCGGGGACGCTGACCGGGAGGTGCTGTGGGTGTCGGACGAGCGGCTGCCCGATCTGGGCGGGCTGTGGTGCCGGCTATACGGCGAGCGGGAGCGGACGGGGCTGTATCCGCTGCTGCTGGACACGCTCCACGGGGATCCGGAGCGGCCCTGGCATGCCGGGGAGCTCGGGTACACGCCGGTGGAGGAGATCGACGCGCTGGACGCCGGGGAGACGCTCCAGGAGTTGCTCGCGGAGCACGAGAGGGAGTTGTGGACGGGTCTCGCGGCGCCCGGGGTCGAGGTGGAGGGTCCGGACGCGTGCGCGGAGATGGTGGCGGAGGCGTTCGCCGAGCGGTCGCGGTGGCTGCTGGGGCTGGTGCCGGCGGCGCGGGGCGCGGACGCGCTGTCGCTCGCCGGGTGGGGCGGGCCGTGCAACCACACGGGGACCGCGATGATCTCGGCCGTGGTGCGGTCCTGGGAGGAGCGGTTCGGGACCCGGGTCGTGGCGGTGGGGTTCGACGTGCTGGAGCTGTCGGTGGGGGCGCCGCCGATGACGCTGGAGCACGCGCGGGCCGTGGCGGTGGAGCATCTGGCGTTCTGTCCGGACAACATCTGGCAGGGCGTCGGGGACATCGGGAAGTACGCCGAGCGGCTCGTGGACTGCCCGCGGTGGGGGTTCTGGTGGGACTAGCCGAGCGGGACGACGAGGATGCGGTCGTCGTCGGGTGAGGGGTCGCCGCGGCCGTCGCGGTTGCTGGTGGTGATCCAGAGGGAGCCGTCGGGGGCGCGGACGGCGGCGCGGAGGCGGCCGTAGGCCGACTCGAAGCGGGCGACGGGCCGGCCGGCCTTGGGGCCGTCCAGGGGGACCTGCCAGAGGCGGCGTCCGCCGAGGGCGGCGGCCCACAGGGAGCCGTTCGCGTAGGCGAGGCCGGACGGGGACGCCTCGTCGGTCGTCCAGGTCAGCAGGGGGTCGGTGTAGCCGGATCGGTGGCCGATGCCCTCGACGGCGGGCCAGCCGTAGTTTCGGCCCCTCTCGATGCGGTTGATCTCGTCGAAACGATCTTGTCCGAATTCGGTGGCGAAGAGTCGCTTCGCTCCGTCCCAGGCGATGCCCTGGACGTTGCGGTGGCCGTAGGTCCAGACGCGGGTGCCGAACGGGTTGCCGGGCGCGGGGGCGCCGTCGGGGGTGACGCGCAGGATCTTACCGGCGAGCGAGCCGCGGTTTTGGGCCTTGCCGCCCTGGCCGGTCTCGCCGGTGGTGACGTACAGCATGCCGTCGGGGCCGAAGACGAGGCGGCCGCCGTTGTGGATGCCGCCCTTGGGGATGCCGGTGATGATCGGGCGCGGGGTGCCGAGGCGTCCGTCGTAGGTGGCCTTGACGACGCGGTTGTCGCGGGCGGCGGTGTAGTACAGGTAGATCGTGCGGTCGCGGGTGTAGGCGGGGGAGACGGCGACGCCGAGGAGGCCGCCCTCGCCTTCGGGGGCGACGCCCGGGACCTTGCCGATGACGGTTTTGCGGCCCGCGGGCGTGACGCGCAGGAGGCGGGCGCTGTCCCGTTCGGTGACGAGCGCGTCGCCGCCGGGGAGGAACGCGACCGCCCAGGGGACCTCCAGGCCGGTGACCAGGGTCCGCGGCGTGCCGGGCGCGGCGGTGGCCGTGCCGGACGTGAGTGGCGCGGGCGTGCTCGGGGCACCCTGATCAGGAGAGTCCGTGGACGAGGAGCACGCCGCGAGGAGCAGCGCGGCCGCGACCGGGACGATCAGATGCCATCTCATGTGAACGCCTCCCGTGTGTATTACGGACGCGGCGGGCCGTCCGTTCCAGGATGGCAGCACGGGGTGGCGGGATCACGTTCCTGAGGGGGACGGCGGGGATGTCGGGCGCACGGGAGGGGCGAAAATGGTCACGGTATGTGATGTGGGTCATGAAGGACGTTCGGGTTTCGGACGTACGGACTGGGCGCCGGATCGGGCCTTCGTCGCCGGGAGGACGCCCAGCCTCAATCGCTCCGTGACCTACGGAACGTACATTGAGCGACACGGTGATCCCGCAGTGCAGCAACGTCGCTGATTCCCGGCCGGCGCAGCCGACGCGCCCGCCGCCGCCCCGCGCGGACCGTGCGCGGGGCACTGTCCATGACCTTCCGGGCGTTATCCGAGCGACCGGTGAGGCCGTCGGACCCACCTCTCCTCCGGCGCGGCGCGGCGCCCGCGAGGAGCCGAGCGCTCCCCTCGGGGCAGGAAGGCACAGGACGCGATGAGCGGCGAGTACGCCGGGCGGATACCGCCGCGGGCGCTGCCGGTCGCCTTGGCCGCGGTGGTGGGCGTGCTGTACGCCGCCGGGTCGCTGGCGGGCTGGGGCGGCACGGCCTTCATCGCCTGGGCGGAGGCGGGCGCCGCGGGCGCCGCCGCCGTCTCGCTGCTGCTGTCGTCCCGCGTCCCGAAGGGCGCCGGGACGGCCCGGGCCCTCGCGGAGGGCGTCCCGGGCGGGATCTGGCGGGCCTCGTGGCGCTGGTACGGGATCGCGGCGTCCTGCTGGTTCGTGGGGGCCGTCGGCACCGCCGCGTCCGACCATGTGAGCCGCAGCGCGCTGTCGCTGTCGGTGCCCGACCTGTTCTACCTGGCCGCCGTCGCCGCGCTGGTGACGGGCCTGGTCGTGCCGATCAGGCTGTCCCGCGACGTCGGGACGTGGCTGCGGTACGCCGCCGACACCTACGTGTGCGCGTGCGCGCTGTTCGTCCTCGGGTGGGTCGCGCTGTTCGGGTCGCTGTACCACCAGACGGGGGAGTCGCCGTCGGAGTTCCTCCTGGAGCTGCTGTACCCGCTGATCGACACGGTGCTGGTCTGCGGGGCGCTGCCGTTCGTGCTGGGCGCCGCGCGGGGGCACCGGCGGCTGGCCTGGATGGGCTTCGGCGCGCTCGGGGCGTTCGCGGTGGCCGACGTCGTCACCACGGTCGTCCGGCTGGACGGCGGCGCGCCGAAGGACGATCCGGCCGACATCCTGCGGCTCGCCGGGCTGCTTCTGCTGCTGCTCGTGCCGTGGACGGGTCCCGCGGTGGCCTCGCGGGTGGCACCTGCGGAGACCGACGACATCCCCGAGGGAGTGGTCCCCGAGACCGCCGCGCCCGCGGACGACGGATGCGGGCGGATGATCGGGCCTGGGCTCGCACCGGCGGCGGTCGCCGCGGCGGCGGCGCTGTTCGTCGCCGGGCACTCGCTGACCGGCCGTAACGGCCTGGAGCCGGTGGTGCCGGTCGTCGCGGGCTCGGCGGCGCTGGTGCTGCTCGCCCGGCTGGCGGGCCTGCTGCGGGAGAACGACGCGCTGCGGCGGGCCGTCGACACGGGCGAGGAGCACTTCCGGGCGCTGTCGGAGAGCATCAACGACGCGGTTTTGATCTGCGATCTGGACGCCACGGTCCAGTATGCCAGCGCGGGTGCGCTCCGGTCGTACCGGTACACGTCCGAGGAGCTGCTCGGCCGCCCCCTGCACGAGATCATCCACCCGGAGGACCTGCCCCGCGTCCAGGACGTGTTCACCGAGTTCCTCGACGAGGGGGCCGAGGCCGACTCGCTGCGGGTGTCGTGCCGCGTCCGCGCCGCCGACGGCACCTGGCTGCCGACCGAGTCGACGATCTCGCGCTACGCCGGGACGGGCGAGGCGCCGGGGCGGCTGCTCGTCACCACGCGGGACCTGAGCGAGCAGGCGGCGCTCCAGCGGCAGGTCGCCCATCTGACGTTCCACGACGGGCTGACGGGCCTGCCGAACCGCTCCTATTTCGAGGAGCGGACGCGGGAGGTGCTGTCCCGGCAGCGGGCGGGCGGCAAGATCGCCGTGCTGTTCGTCGACCTGGACGGCTTCACGGCCGTCAACGACTCGGCCGGGCACGCGGCGGGGGACCAGGTGCTCGCCCAGGCCGCGCGGCGGCTGCGCGCGGCCGTGCAGGCCGACGACACGGTGGCGCGCTGGGGCGGGGACGAGTTCGCCGTGCTGGTGCAGCTCCCCGCCGAGGACCGGGAGACCCGGGCCGCGGTGGAGCTCGCGGGCCGGCTGCTCCGGGTGCTGTCGATCGACCCGTACCAGGTGGGCAGCAAGCACATCGTGCTGACCGCGAGCATCGGCATCGCGTTCTCCGGGGACGAGGAGCAGCCCGCGGCGCCGCTCGGCACCGGCGCGGAGGCGGGGCGCCGGCTCCGCCGGTCCGCCGCCGACCTGATCCGCAACGGCGACCTCGCGATGGCGCGGGCGAAGGAGCTCGGCGGCGGCCGGGTGGAGGTGTTCGCGCCGCACATGCACGCGGACGTCGTCCGCCGCCTGGAGCTCGGCAGCGACCTCCAGCGGGCGCTCGCGGAGGAGCAGTTCGCGGTGGAGTTCCAGCCGGTGGTGGACCTCCAGACGTCCCGGGTGACCGGGGTGGAGGCGCTGCTGCGCTGGTGGCGGGGCAACGAGTCGGTGCCGCCGGAGGAGTTCATCGGCCCGGCGGAGGAGTCGGGGCTGATGGTCCCGCTCGGCGACTGGGTGCTGCGGGAGGCGTGCCGCGAGGTGGCCCGCTGGCGGCGGGACGCGTGGGACATCGGCCTGTCGGTCAACTTCACCGCGCGGCAGATCGGCGCGCCGCGGTTCGTGGAGTCGGTCGCGGCGGCGCTGGAGGAGACGGGCCTGCCGCCGCAGGCGCTGACGCTGGAGGTGCGGGAGGAGGTGCTGGTCGAGGACGCGGGCCAGAACGTGGCGCGCCTGTCGGCCCTGCGCGACCTCGGCGTGCGGCTGGCGATCGACGACTTCGGCACCGGCTACGCCTCGCTCGCCTACCTCGGGCAGCTCCCGGTGGACATCATCAAGATCGACCCGTCGTTCGTGGCCGGGCTCGGCTCGGACGAGACGCTGACGCTGCTGACCCGCACGATCGTCCGGCTGGGACGCGACCTCGGGCTGACCGTCGTCGCGGAGGGCATCGAGCGGCCGGAGCAGCTCGAACTGCTCCGCGCGATGGACTGCCCGCGCGGCCAGGGGTTCCTGGTGGCGCGGCCGATGGCGGCGCCGCGGGTGGAGTCGCTGGTGCGGACGAACCTCCGGACGCAGGGGCTCCCCGGTGAGGTCCCGCTACCGCTCCCGGCGGGCTGACCGGGCCGCCGGACCATCCGCACGTCTCAACTGCTGAGACAATATGTCCAAGGATTTGACCAGCGGCCGGAAGTCGGCGAAAGTGAATGCCGTGCAGAGCACTTCCATCATCCTCGTAGTACTTGGTCGGCGCGCAGGCTGACCAAGCTCTCCGACCTGCGCGCCTCCCCTCGACCGCCTGCCGGCGGCGGGGGTTTTTTGTTGCCCGGCGAGCCAGACTCTCTCCCAAGGAAACGCAGATCATGACGACCGAACAGATGACGGGAGCCCAGGCGCTGGTCCGCGCCCTGGAGAACGTCGGCGTCGACACGGTGTTCGGCATCCCGGGGGGCGCGATCCTCCCGGCCTACGACCCGCTGTTCGACTCCAGGAAGCTGCGGCACATCCTCGTCCGTCACGAGCAGGGCGCCGGCCACGCCGCCCAGGGCTACGCGATGGTCACCGGCAGGGTCGGGGTGTGCATGGCGACGAGCGGCCCCGGCGCGACGAACCTCGTGACCGCGATCTCCGACGCCTACATGGACTCGGTGCCGATCGTCGCGATCACCGGCCAGGTCGCGACCTCCCTCATCGGGACCGACGGGTTCCAGGAGGCCGACATCGCCGGCATCACGATGCCGATCACCAAGCACAACTTCCTGGTCACCAAGGCCGAGGACATCGGCCGGACGATCGCCGAGGCGTTCCACATCGCGGGCACGGGCCGTCCCGGGCCGGTCCTCGTCGACATCGCGAAGGACGCCCTCCAGGCCACCGTGGACTTCACCTGGCCCGTCCAGCTCCAGCTCCCCGGGTACCGCCCCGTCACCCGGCCGCACTCCAAGCAGGTCCGCGAGGCGGCACGGCTGATCGTCGAGGCGGAGCGCCCGGTGCTGTACGTCGGCGGCGGCGTGCTGAAGGCCGGCGCGTCCGCCGAGCTGAAGGTGCTCGCCGAGCTGACCGGCGCCCCGGTCGTCACCACGCTGATGGCGAAGGGCGCGCTGCCCGACAGCCACCCGCTGCACATGGGCATGCCCGGCATGCACGGCGCGGTCGGCGCGGTCGGCGCCCTCCAGCGCGCCGACCTGATCGTCGCGCTCGGCGCCCGGTTCGACGACCGGGTCACCGGCAAGCTGGACGGGTTCGCGCCGCACGCGAAGATCGTCCACGCCGACATCGACCCGGCCGAGATCTCCAAGAACCGGCACGCGGACGTCCCGATCGTCGGCGACGCCCGCGAGGTCATCGCCGACCTGGTCGTCGCGCTGCAGAACGAGCACGAGGCGGGCCGCAAGGGCGAGTACGAGGACTGGTGGCGGCAGCTCAACGCCTGGCGCGACACCTACCCGCTCGGCTACGACACCCCGTCCGACGGGTCGGTGTCCCCGCAGTACGTCATCGAGCGCATCGGGAAGCTCGCCGGCCCGGACGCCTACTACGTCGCGGGCGTCGGCCAGCACCAGATGTGGGCCGCGCAGTTCATCAAGTACGAGCGGCCCGGCGCGTTCCTGAACTCCGGCGGCGCGGGCACGATGGGCTACGCCGTCCCGGCGGCGATGGGCGCCAAGGTCGGCGCGCCGGACACGCAGGTCTGGGCGATCGACGGCGACGGCTGCTTCCAGATGACCAACCAGGAGCTCGCCACCTGCGCGATCGAGGGCATCCCCGTCAAGATCGCCGTGATCAACAACGGTAACCTCGGCATGGTCCGGCAGTGGCAGACGCTGTTCTACAACGAGCGGTACTCGAACACCAACCTGCACGCGGCCAAGCGCATCCCGGACTTCGTCAAGCTCGCCGAGGCGTACGGTTGCGTCGGGCTGCGCTGCGACAAGGCCGAGGACGTCGACGCGGTCATCGCGAAGGCCATGGAGATCAACGACGCCCCCGTCGTGATCGACTTCGTCGTCCACCAGGACGCCATGGTCTGGCCGATGGTCGCCGCCGGCACCGGCAACGACGACATCAAGATCGCCCGGGACATGGCCCCCGACTGGGAGAACGGAGACTGACCCCGATGAGCCTGCACACCCTCTCGGTGCTGGTGGAGAACAAGCCCGGCATCCTCGCGCGGGTCGCGGCCCTGTTCTCCCGGCGCGGCTTCAACATCGAGTCCCTCGCGGTCGGCACGACCGAGCACCCGGAGATCTCCCGGATGACGATCGTGGTGAACGTCGCCGACCTGCCGCTGGAGCAGGTCACCAAGCAGCTCAACAAGCTGATCAACGTCCTGAAGATCGTGGAGCTGGACCCGTCGGCGTCCGTCCAGCGCGAGCTCGTGCTCGTGAAGGTCCGCGCCGACGCCGAGACGCGCTCCCAGGTCCTGGAGACGGTCCAGCTGTTCCGTGCCAAGGTGGTGGACGTCGCCCCGGACGCCGTGACCATCGAGGTGACCGGGAACCGCGACAAGCTGGACGCCTTCATCCGGATCCTGGAGCCGTTCGGCATCAAGGAGATGGTCCAGTCGGGCATGGTGGCCATCGGGCGCGGCGCCCGGTCCATCACCGACCGGTCGCTGCGGGCCATCGAGCGCAGCGCCTGAGGGGACCGTCCCCTCGTCAGAGCCGTCCCATCGTCAAACACTGAAAGGCAGCAGCACTGTGGCTGAGATGTTCTACGACGACGCCGCCGACCTGAGCGTGATCCAGGGCCGGCACGTGGCGATCATCGGCTACGGCAGCCAGGGGCACGCGCACGCGCTCTCCCTGCGCGACTCCGGGGTCGACGTGCGGGTCGGGCTCCGCGAGGGGTCGGCGAGCCGCGAGAAGGCGGAGGCCGAGGGGCTGCGCGTGGTCACCCCCGCCGAGGCGGCCGAGGAGGCCGACCTCATCATGCTGCTGGCCCCGGACCACCACCACCGGGAGATCTTCGAGAAGGACATCAAGCCCGCCCTCGTCGAGGGCGACGCCCTGTTCTTCGGGCACGGCTTCAGCATCCGCTACGACCTCGTCCAGCCGCCGGCGGGCGTGGACGTCGCCATGGTCGCGCCGAAGGGCCCGGGGCACCTCGTCCGCCGCCAGTTCGTCGCGGGACGCGGCGTGCCGGTGATCGTGGCCGTGGAGAAGGACGCGTCCGGCAACGCGTGGCCGCTGGCGCTGTCCTACGCCAAGGCCATCGGCGGCCTCCGCGCGGGCGGCATCAAGACCACCTTCACGGAGGAGACCGAGACCGACCTGTTCGGCGAGCAGGCCGTGCTGTGCGGCGGCGCGTCCGAGCTGGTCAAGGCCGGGTTCGAGGTGCTGACCGAGGCCGGCTACCAGCCCGAGGTGGCCTACTTCGAGGTGCTGCACGAGCTCAAGCTGATCGTCGACCTCATGTACGAGGGCGGCATCTCCAAGATGTACTGGTCGGTGTCCGACAACGCCGAGTACGGCGGCTACAGCCGCGGCCCGCGCGTGATCACGCCGGAGACCAAGGCCGCGATGAAGAAGATCCTCGGCGAGATCCAGTCCGGCGCCTACGCCAAGGAGCTGGTGGAGGAGTTCGAGGGCGGTCAGGCCCAGTTCGGCAAGTACCGCGAGCAGCTCGCCGAGCACCCGATCGAGAAGACGGGCGCCGAGCTGCGCCCGATGATGAGCTGGATCGACGACTGATCCCGCCTCCGGCACGCGCCGCCGGGCGAGCACACTGTTCCTCGCCCGGCGGGCCGGTCCGCGCGGCCCCCGTCCGGCCCGGCGGCGCCCGGCCCGGCGGCGCGCGTCAGCGGGCGAACCCGCGCCTGAGCCGCATCCGCAGCGGCAGCCGGCCGGCGGCCTCGTGCACCGACAGCGCCAGGTGCCCGCCCCGCGTGAAGTAGACCGTCACGTCCTTCGCCGGACGGGCCGTCCGGCGCTGCGGCGACGTCTTCACCCGCGCCGCCCGCACCGAACCGAAGCGGGCCTCCCGCGTGACCCCCAGCGACGTGGCCGCCACGTGCACGTCCCAGCGCCCCGGCTCGATCACGGCCGGGTCGGCGACGGCCTCGAAACCGCCGTCCCGCTCGCGCGGCTCGCCGGGGAAGCGGTGCTCCTTGCCGGTCGTCCGCTCCCGGAGGACGACGTCCACCTCCGTCCGGTGCGTGTCGACGCGCTGGAGGGCCGCCGAGCCGCGGATCCGGACCCGCCCGCCCTGCCAGCCGACCGCGTCGAGCCGGTGGTCGACGCCGACCTCGGTGGTGATGTCGGCGTCCTGCCGCGACACGCCGCGCAGGTAGGGGTACATGGCGTAGATCCGGCCGCCGACCACGACGGCGCCCGCGAGGCTGCCCTCCGCCTCGTCCCGGATCAGCCGCTCCAGCTCGTCGCGCAAGCCGTGCTGGATGCAGAACGCCCGGAGCCGGACGGACGCGGGCAGCGCCGCCCGCGCGTCGTCGCTCAGCCCCTCCTCGCCGAGGACCCGCCGGGTGCCGTCGACCAGCCGCTCGCGCTGGCCGACGTCGAGGTCGAGGTAGCGGTGGTCGTACACGCGCAGGACGTCGCGCAGGACGCTGATGGTGCTCTCCGAGGTCAAGGCGTCTCTCCTGGTCGGCTGGGCCGCGTCGGCCGGGACACCGTCACGTTAGGCGGCGCGCCGGTCGGACACAGGGAAATCTCGGGAGCGTGTCCCCGGGGATGCATACCGGGTATTGCCTTCGACCATACCGGGTATGCATACTTGGTGGGCATGTCGATCCGTCACGGCCTGCTGGCGCTGCTCTCCCAGGGGCCCCGCTACGGCTACCAGCTGCGCGCCGAGTTCGAGGCGTCCACCGGCGCCACCTGGCCGCTCAACATCGGGCAGGTGTACTCGACGCTGTCCCGGCTCGAACGCGACGAGCTGGTCACCCGGGTCGGCGCCGACGCGGAGGGCAGGTTCGTCTACCGGGTCACCCCGGCGGGCGAGGAGGACGTGCGCCGCTGGTTCGCGAGCCCCGTCGCCCGCGCCGACCGGCCCCGCGACGAGCTGGCGATCAAGCTCGCCTTGGCGGTCACCACGCCCGGCACCGACGTCCGCGCGGTCGTCCAGACCCAGCGCGCCGCCACCCTCCGCACCCTCCAGGACCTCGCCCGCCTCAAGGCCGACGCGCCCGGGCCCCCCGCCGGCCAGGAGGACCGCGCCTGGCGCCTCGTCCTCGAATCCATGATCCTCCAAGCGGAGGCCGAAGTGCGCTGGCTCGACCACTGCGAATCCACCACCCCCTGACCCACCCCGCACCCGTGCCTCCAGGTCGGGGCGGAACTCGCCGGGGGCGGGTTGCTGGTAGCGTCCGGCGCGTGGCTGAGGCGGTTGTGGTGGAGGGGGCCGTGGACGGGGCCGCGGCCGGCCGCGCGGGACGGGTGCGGTGCCGGCGCGACCGGGCGGCGCTGGGCGCGCTCGTGGCGGTGACCGCCGCGCTGTACGCGGCGTACTCGCTGATGCGGCTGCGCGCCTTCCGCGCCAGCAGCTACGACCTGGTGATCTTCGACCAGGCGATCCGCTCCTACAGCCGCTTCGAGGCCCCCGTCGCGATCGTGAAGGGCGTGCACAACGGCTTCGGCCCGCACTTCCCGATCCTCGGCGACCACTTCTCGCCGATCCTCGCGCTGCTCGCGCCGTTCTACTGGGTGCACGACGGGCCCGGGACGCTGCTGGTGGCGCAGGCCGTGCTGCTCGCGCTCGCGATCGTTCCCATCTGGCGGTACGCGCGACAACGGCTCGGCGCGGGCGCCGCGTACTGCGCCGCCGGGGCCTACGCGCTGTCGTGGCCCATCGCCGAGGCGCTCGCCTTCGACTTCCACGAGGTCGCGTTCGTCCCCGTGCTGTCCGCGCTGATGATCGAGCGGTACGACGCGGGACGGCGGGGCCAGGCCGCGGTGGCGGCGCTTGTCCTTCTGCTGGTCAAGGAGGACATGGGCCTCCTGCTGGCGGGATTCGGGCTCTACCTGCTGACCCGCCGCGACGAGCCCGGCCCGGAGGAGGGGCTCCCGCGGCGCGCGGACCGGCGGGCGGGGGCCGCGTACATCGTCGCCGGCCTCGTCGCCACATGGGTCTCCTCCCGGCTGATCATCGCGGCGTTCGGCGGCGACAACGACTACTACTGGGCCTACGGATCGCTCGGTCCCGACCTCCCGCACGCCGCCGTGCACGCGCTGACCCACCCCTGGGACGTCGCGTCCGTCCTCGGCACCCCGCCGCACAAGCTGTGGACGACGGCGCTGCTCGTCCTGCCGCTGCTCCTGCTGCCCCTTGCCTCGCCGCTGACGCTCACCGCCGTGCCCCTGCTGGCGGAGCGGATGCTCGCGAGCCGCTTCGAGAACTGGTGGGAGCCGCACTACCACTACAACGCGTTCATCGTCGCCGTGCTCGTCCTCGCCTCGGTGGACGGCGCGGTGCGGCTGCGCGGACGGCTCGGGCCGCGGGTCCGCGCGCGGATTCCGGCCCTGCTGCCCGCTGCCGGGCTCCTGGGGGCCGCCGTTGTCGCCGTGCCGTTCTTCGCCTTCGCCGATCTGGCCGATCCGGCACTGTGGCGGCAGAACGAGCGGGCCCGCGCGGCCGAGGCGGCGGCCTCCCGGGTCCCGGACGGGGCGCTGGTGGAGTCGGCCAACGTGATCGGCCCGGCGCTGAGCCCCCGGGCGCGCGTCCTGCTGTGGGACGGGCGGTCGCGCCAGGCGCCCTGGGTCGTCGCCGACGTCGAGCGGCTGGAGTTCCCCTTCCGGACGGTGGCCGAGCAGCGGGGCAGGGTGGAGTCGCTGCTCGCCCAGGGATACCGGGAGGTCTACCGCGCGGACGGCTACGTCGTCCTGCACCGGGCGGCGCCGGACCCCTGGTGACCGGTCGGTCGCCAGGGCGATAAAGGCAGATCGTTTGGACAGATTGTCCGGTGACCCTCTGTTGGAACGCGGGTCAAATTGCGGGTGAAGGTTCCCCCGCGGATAAATCTGACTATCCTTTTCGTCTGCTTTGCCTGATACTTGAACGGAGTCGCGACGGCCGCGGCCGGTGCGCGAAGCACGTGCCACCACCCCTGTGACCGCTGCCGGACCGGCGTTGGGGCGGAGTACATGAGTGGTGTGAGGCAGTCCGAGGACAGGGCAGGGCGGTGCGCGCCGCGCGCGCCGGAATTTATCCCCCGCGCGGCAATGCCCGAGGCAGGTAAATCTCCGTACCGCATTGGCGGTCATGGGGCGGAATATGGCGGGGAGTCGTGACGTGGCGGCGCCAGCGGGCCGGCACGCCCGGCGCTTCGAGACGTGCGGCCGCGCCTGGATCGCCGTGCTCCGGCACGTCTGGTCCGCCGGCGTGGCGGGCATGGAGGACCAGGGACCGATCATCGAGGGCCCGCCGACGCTCTTCGAGGTCGCCTCGCTGAGCTGGGAGGACCCGATCCTGCGCGAGTACGGCGACCGGACGCGGATCGGCGACCGGGGCCAGGAGCGCGCCCGCCGGGCCGGGCGGAGCCGCTACGGACCGCGGCTGCGCGAGCTCGGCGGCGTGGATCAGCTCGCCTGGGTCGTCGACCTGCTGCGGGCCCGGCCGTGGACGACCAGCGCGTGGATCTCGCTGACGGTCCCGGGGGAGTCCGCCGAGGACATGCCGTGCCTGACGGCGCTGTCCTTCCGCATCCGCGACTACCGGCTGATCATGACGGCGATGTTCCGGTCGCAGAACGTCTACCGCGGCTACCTGACCTACATCCCGCTGCGCGGCGTCCAGCTCCAGGTCGCCGAGGAGCTGGGGCTCCCGTCCGGGCCGCTGCGGGTGTTCGTGGACGTCCCGCACATCCTCGTGGGGGACGCGGAGCGGGTCGCGTCCGTCCTGGCCGCGATCCCCGAGCCGAGCGCGGCCTGACCCGAGCCCCGCTGTGAACAGGGTCACCCGAGCCGGGCGGGCCCGGGTGGGCCGTCCGGAAGCGGACGCGCCGCCTCAGGTCCGGTGGTCCGGGAGGTGAGGCCGCTCGGGACGCCCGTGGAGTTACCGGCGGGTGTTTCCGCTGCCGCCGAGCCCGTGGCCGCCGGGGGATAGACTCGCCGCGGGGGCGAGGGCACGACGAGGTGACTCGCGACTTCACCTGCACATCAGCCGCATATCCGACTTCCCGAAGGACTGTTCCTTGAGCAAGCCCGTCGTCCTCGTCGCAGAAGAGCTGTCCCCGGCCGGCATCGCCGTGCTGGAATCCGACTTCGAGGTCCGTCACGTCGACGGCAGCGACAAGGCGCTCCTGCTGCCGGCCGTCGCCGACGTCGACGCGCTGATCGTCCGCAGCGCCACCAAGGTCACCGCCGAGGTGTTCCAGCACGCCCGGAAGCTGCGGGTCGTCGCCCGCGCCGGCGTGGGCCTCGACAACGTGGACGTGGAGGCCGCCACCAAGGCCGGCGTCATGGTCGTGAACGCGCCGACCTCCAACATCGTCACCGCCGCCGAGCACGCGATCGCGCTGCTGCTCGCCACCGCCCGGAACGTGCCACAGGGCCACGCCGCCCTCAAGCAGGGCGAGTGGAAGCGGTCCAAGTACACCGGCGTCGAGCTCCAGGGCAAGACCGTCGGCGTCCTCGGCCTCGGCCGCATCGGCGTGCTGGTCGCCCAGCGCCTCGCCGCGTTCGACATGAACGTCATCGCGTTCGACCCGTACGTCCAGGCCGCCCGCGCCGCCCAGCTCGGGGTGAGGCTCGTCACGCTGGAGGAGCTGCTCCGGGAGAGCGACTTCATCACCGTCCACCTGCCGAAGACCCCGGAGACGCTCGGCCTGATCGGCGACCGCGAGCTGCACCAGGTCAAGCCGAGCGTGCGGATCGTCAACGCCGCCCGCGGCGGGATCGTCGACGAGGAGGCCCTCGACCTCGCGCTGAAGGACGGCCGCGTCGCCGGCGCCGGCATCGACGTGTTCAGCAGCGAGCCGTGCACCGAGAGCCCCCTGTTCCACCACGACGCCGTCGTGGTCACCCCGCACCTCGGCGCCAGCACCCACGAGGCGCAGGAGAAGGCGGGCACCCAGGTCGCCCGCTCGGTGAAGCTGGCCCTGTCCGGCGAGTTCGTCCCGGACGCGGTCAACGTCCAGGGCGGCGCCGTCGCCGAGGACGTCAAGCCCGGCCTGCCGCTCGCCGAGAAGCTCGGCCGCATCTTCACCGCCCTCGCCGGCGGCGTCCCCGTCCGGCTGGACGTGGTGGTCCGCGGCGAGATCGCCGAGCACGACGTCAAGGTGCTGGAGCTGGCCGCGCTCAAGGGCGTCTTCGTGGACGTGACCGAGGAGGCCGTGACGTTCGTCAACGCGCCGCTGCTGGCCCGCGACCGCGGCGTCGAGGTCACCCTCACCACCAGCGAGGACAGCCCCGACTGGCGCAACGTCGTGCAGGTGCGCGGCACCATGGCCGACGGCGCCGTCGTGTCGGTGTCCGGCACGCTCACCGGCCCGAAGCACGCCGAGCGGATCATCGAGATCAACGGCTACAACATGGAGCTGGTCCCGACCGCGCACATGGCGTTCTTCTCCTACGTCGACCGGCCCGGCATCGTCGGCGCGGTCGGCAAGCTGCTCGGCGACGCCCAGGTCAACATCGCGGGCATGCAGGTCGGCCGGGACGCCAAGGGCGGCAAGGCGCTGATCGCGCTGACCGTCGACTCGGCCATCGCGCCGCAGCTCGTCGACGCCATCTCCGCCGAGGTCGGCGCCGACATGGGCCGCCGGGTGGACCTGGAGAACTGACACTCAGCACCGCCACGGGCGGGCGTCCGGCAGCGCGCCGGACGCCCGCCCGACGCGTTTCCAGGACGCGGGGAGGCGGTGTCCGCCGTCTCACATACCGGGATTTTAAGCCACGGACCGGGACACCCGGCGGGACGGCGGGTTACCGTGACAGGAGTCATGCGGCGTTTCGTAGTGATCCTTCGCTGCCGCACCGGGGCCTGAACCATCGACAGGCCGGCACCCCGCCGCGGGGCACCCGCCGGCCCTCGACGCGGCGCCGGACCGTGCGAACCACGGTTCCCCGGCGGCCTCCCCGCCACAGCACAGCGATTCGGAGCACCCACATGAACGACGCCATCCCGACCAACGCGCCCGCCGAGAACGCCGAGGAAGAGGCCGCCCGCGCCCTGCAAACGGCCCTCGACCGCCGCGACAACGGCGGGCGGTAGATTTTTCAATCCCGGCCCAGGGGGCTCGCCTGGCGGCTCGCCCCCTGACCGTGCTTGGGCGAGCGCTGCATCGCTTCGCGATCTCCGCGGGGAGGCTCGCCTTCGGCCTCGCCTCCCCGCGTCGTTAACGCGCTCGCGTGAAACCTGAGGTCGCCGTCCACGGTCCTAAGATGGGGCGGTGCCTGCTGACGCCGTCTCCGCCGACAGTTTCGTCGGCGCCGACGAGGTCGTTGCGGTTCTGCGGGACGTCGCTCGGCTTGGGGCCTACTTCGAGATCGTCACGGATCCGGACGAGTCGGTCGATCCGACGTGGCGGCCGTTTCCGGAGACTGATCGGGAGCGGCTCATCGGCCTGACCGGGCAGTACGCGCGGCGCCTCGGGACGGACGAGCGGCGCGTCGCCGCGTCCATCCTCTTCCAGGGGCTCGCGTCGCGGCTGTGGTCGCCCATGGTCGCGGCCGCCGCGCGCGGCGTCGTCCCGCATCTGTCCGGTCTGCACTGGCGGTGGGCGCCCGGTGCCCCGGTCGCGCTGTGGCTGGCCGAGCCGTCCGGCAGGCGGGCCGGGAGCGCGCGCGAGGCCGCCGCGCTCGTCCGCGACGCGGTGGTGGACGGGCAGCTCCGCCCCCTGCGCGAGGCGATGCTCGGGTTCGTCCGCCTCGCGGACGGACTGCTCTGGGGGAACGCCGCCTCCGCCCTCGCGGGAAGCCTCAACGTCGGCCCGCCCGATCCGGACCGCGCCGCCGTCGTCCGCGAGCTGCTCGCGCTGGAGCCGCTGGCGGGCACGGGGGCGTTCGGGCCGCGCGGCTTCGTCCGGCGGAGCTGCTGCCTGTACTACCGGGTGCCGCCGGGCGGCGAGATGTGCGGCGACTGCGCCCTGCTGCCCCGCCGCTAGCGAAAGGCGGCGGGGCGCACGCGTCACGTGCCCGCTGGAACCGCGGTACGCGCCGGATGGTGGGCGAGCGCCCTTTCGGTGAGATAGCCGAAGAGGAGGCCGATCGTCGCCCACAGGACGAGCTGGACGCCCAGGGAGGCGATCCGGAAGTCCCACAGGACGGTGGCCGGGAAGTGCTCGGGGATGGCGTTCGGCTTGGGCGTGAGCCGGTAGACGAGCCCGATGACCACCGCGAACCCGGCGGTGGACGCGATGACCGCGTTCCAGGCGCCGAGCCTCGGGACGAGCCGGCGGCAGACGATCACCGCCGCGGTGGTGGCGAGGACGCCGAGCGCGACCATGCCGAAGTACAGCGCCGTCCGGCTCCCGATGGTCTCGGGGTCGCCGACGGCCGGCGGGGTCGCCGGGTACTTCAGGAACGGGACGAGCTCGATCGCGACGAACCCGGCGAGGGCGACCAGGGCGGCCGTGGCGCGCGCGCCGAGCCGTCCGAGCCTGCCGTGGGCGAACGCGAACGCGATCGAGAACAGGCCGCCGAGCGCCACCCCGTACACGGCCATGGCCGTGATCAGCCCGGCGGTCTTCTGGACGGTGCGGCTGACGACCTCGGGCTCGTGCCCCTCGTGGGCGGCGTGGGCCTCCTCGAAGGCGATGGCGTGGCCGACCTGGGGCTCGCCGTAGATCCAGGCGACGACCAGGGCGAGCGCGGCCGCGGCGAGCCCGACGAGCATGCCGCGGACCAGCAGTGATCTCATCATCGGCGGCGGCTCAGTGGCAGGGGAAGCCGAGCAGGTGCCGGCCGTCGTGGGTGAACTCGTGCACCCACGTGCCGCCGAACAGGGACGTCGCGCCCTGCTCGGCGCCGACGAAGTAGATGAGGACCGCGCCCAGGACCACGGCGAAGACCGCCCAGGGGAGGATCTCGCGGATCGGCACGCGCAGCGGCGCGGGGGCCGGCCGGGCCTGCGGGGACGTGCCGGCGGGCGGAACGGCGGACTGGGCCATGTCGGGTCTCCTCACGGGGTTCACTCGCCCCGGTAGCGGGAGGACGACGGGTCAGTGTCCTGACTCCCAGATCCGCGCCTCCCTCCGACCTTCCAGCCGGTATGTCCGGCCGTGGTCGCGAGCGGGGGAGACTCCCTGGTCACAGTGGCGGGACCGTCCTGGAATCGCACCAGAGTTCCTGCGCACCGTCGCCTCGTATCTGAACTTGTCGCCCAGAGCGTCCCCTTTGGGTGGTGTGCGCGTCAAGTCCGCTCCCGGGCGGTGCCCTGCGGCGACGAGACCGGTGTCCCGCCATGTGAGACCTCAGCCCAAGCACTGAGACGTTTGCAGTAGAGTGCGCCCATGGCTTCCCGCAGCATTCGTCTGGCGATCATCCCGGGTGACGGGATCGGCCCCGAGGTGGTCGCCGAGGGGCTGAAGGTCCTCGACGCCGTCGCCCCGTCCAGCGGCCTCGCGTTCGAGCGCACCTCCTACGACCTCGGCGCCGCCCGCTGGCACCGGACGGGGGAGACGCTGCCCGACTCGGTCCTGGACGAGCTGCGCGGGCAGGACGTCATCCTCCTCGGCGCCGTCGGCGACCCCAGCGTGCCGAGCGGGACGCTGGAGCGGGGGCTGCTGCTGCGGGCCCGCTTCGAGCTCGACCACTACGTCAACCTGCGCCCGGTCAAGCTGTTCCCGGGCGTCGCGACGCCGCTCGCGGGGGTGACGCCCGGCGACATCGACATGGTCGTCGTCCGCGAGGGCACCGAGGGGCCGTACACCGGCGTCGGCGGTGTCGTGCGCAAGGGCACCCCGCAGGAGGTCGCCACGCAGGAGAGCGTGAACACCGCCTTCGGCGTCGAGCGGGTCGTCCGGTACGCGTTCGAGGTCGCCGCGTCCCGCCCGCGCAAGAAGCTGACGCTCGTCCACAAGGACAACGTCCTCACGTTCGCGGGCGACCTGTACCAGCGGGTCGTCAAGCGGGTCGGTGAGGAGTACCCGCAGGTCACGACAGACTACTGCCACGTCGACGCGGCCACGATGTTCTTCGTGAACCAGCCGGGCCGGTTCGACGTGGTCGTCACCGACAACCTGTTCGGCGACATCATCACCGACATCGGCGCGGCGATCGCCGGCGGCATCGGCCTCGCCGCGTCCGGCAACGTCAACCCCGACCGCACCGCGCCATCGATGTTCGAGCCGGTGCACGGCAGCGCGCCCGACATCGCGGGCCAGGGCAAGGCCGACCCGACCGCCACGATCCTGTCGGTCGCGATGCTGCTCGACCACGTCGGCGCCGCCGACGCGGCCCGCCGCGTCGAGGCCGCCGTCTCCGACGACCTGGCCGAGCGCGCCGCCCTCGGCGCCCGGTCCACCGCGCAGATCGGCGACGCGATCGCCAAGCGAGTATCCGGCTAGGGGCGCGCCTCCTGGCCTGAACAGGGATCACTCCGGGCGCGCCGACGGCGCGCCCGGTTTCCGTGTGCGCCGCGACCGAGGAGTAGGTCTAGACGAAGTACGACAATAAGGATTATGGAAGCCGGAGCGGCAACGGGGCGGCACCGGCGATCCGCGAGAGGACATCCGCGATGAGCGACACCCTGGACTTCGAGATCACGCCCTGCGAACGGCCCGCGACGGCCGACGAGCGGGCCCGCGTGCTGGCCGATCCGGGCTTCGGCCGGCACTTCACCGACCACATGATCACGATCAGGTACGCCGCTGACCGGGGCTGGCATGACGCGAAGCTGGAGCCCTACGGCCCCATCCCCATGGACCCGGCCAGCCAGGTGTTCCACTACGCCCAGGAGCTCTTCGAGGGCCTCAAGGCCTACCGGCAGCCCGACGGCTCGATCGTCACCTTCCGCCCCTACATGAACGCCGCCCGGATGAACCGCTCCGCCGCGCGGATGGCGATGCCCGAGATCCCCGAGCAGCTCTTCGTGGACGCCGTCGAACTCCTCGTCCGCACCGACCGGGACTGGGTGCCCGACGCGGAGGGCCACAGCCTCTACCTGCGGCCGTTCATGTTCGCCACCACCCGCGCCCTCGGCGTGAACAGCCCGGCGAACGAGTTCCTGTTCATGGTCATCGCGTCGCCGTCCGGCCTGTACTACCCGCGCGGCGTCAAGCCCGTCTCGGTGTGGCTCTCCCAGGACTACACGCGGGCCGCGCCCGGCGGCACCGGCGAGGCCAAGTTCGGCGGCAACTACGCGGCCTCGTTCGCGGGCCAGGCCGAGGCCGTCGCGCAGGGCTGCGACCAGGTCGTCTGGCTCGACGCGGTGGAGCACCGCTGGGTCGAGGAGGTCGGCTCGATGAACCTCATGTTCGTCTACGGCTCCGGCGCCGAGGCCCGGCTGCTCACCCCCGCGCTCACCGGGACGCTGCTCGCCGGGGTGACCCGCGACTCGATGCTCAAGCTGGCCCCCGACCTCGGCATCCCCGCCGCGGAGGGCCGGATCAACATCGACGAGTGGCAGGCCGGCTGCGCCTCGGGCGAGATCACCGAGGTGTTCGGCTGCGGCACCGCCGCGATCATCAGCCCGGTCGGGCACGTGAAGGGCGCCGACCGGGAGTGGACGATCGGCGACGGCGAGCCGGGCGAGGTCTCCATGCGGCTGCGCGAGGAGCTGATCGGCATCCAGTACGGCACCCGCCCCGACCCGTACGGCTGGGTCCACAAGATCGTCTGATCGTGCGCGTCCGGACGGCGCGCCCCCGACATCGGGGAGCGCGCCGTCCGGTGTTTCCGGGGCTCAGGACGTCACGGCGTCAGTGCCCGTGGCCGTGGCCCTCCTTGGCGTCCGGGTTGATCGTGTACTCCAGCGCGAACGTGGCGACCGCGGTCGCGGGCTTGCCGTTCGCGTCCACGCGGAACGCGCAGGCGCCCGCGATCTTGTAGGGCTTGCCCGCCTCGTGGCCCCGGACCGTGCCGTGCCAGGTGCGGCCGAGGCGGATGGTCTCCTTGGCCCGGTACCTGCCGTCCTGCCCGGTGGCCTCGCACATCGCCTTCGTGCCGGGCTTGGCCCGCATCTTCCTGCCGTTGACGACGAACCGCCACGACAGCGGGTACCCCTTCGCGTGCCTGCCGGTCAGGGCGACATGGGCGTGGAAGCGGCCGATCGAGTTCTTGTAGTCGAATCGCGGGTGCTCCTTGCTGAAGACGAACTTCTGCACCGCCGGCGGCGCGGCGGCCGGCCGCGCGGTCGCGGCGCCCGCCGGGACGGCGTTCGCGGCGGCGGCCGTGCCGAGCGCCAGGGCCACGGCGGCGCCGGAGACGAGGGCCTTCGGCCCGATTTCACGCATGCGCATGTCGACGATCCCTTCGGAGGTCCGGTCGCCCGGGTTCCCCGCGGGCGACATGACGGATCCGCCGGACGAGCGAGGTCGATGCGACGGCGGGACCGGTCGCCGGCCCCGCGCACCGGGCCCCCGACCGGCGAACTCGCTGGTCGGAATTATTTCCCGCGGGCCCCGCCAGGTCCCGGACCGCGCGCCCGGCGGAGGCGGCCGGGGGCGACTGGCGGATGCTTGTCCCCCTTTTTCCAGCGCGAAACGAGGGTGAAGCTCGCATGTTCGGAGCTTCGTGGATGGGGGCGCCTCCACGGGGCCGCCCGACCCTCGCGCATCTCACCATGCGGGACGGATGTCCCATTCCCGGGACGGGTGTGGCAGACTGGGCGGCATCATGCGCCGCAGCCTCGTGATTATCGGCTGGCGCGTCGGCATCTGACAGGACAACGCCGGCGCGCAGACCTCTCACGTCCGTGAGGGGTCTTTTTTGTGTCCTGGCGCTGATCGCCCACTTCTGGGGGTTTCACATCATGCAAGGCGACGCGTTCCACGTCTACGACACCACGCTCCGCGACGGCTCGCAGCAGGAGGGCCTGAACCTCTCCGTGCCCGACAAGCTCGCCGTCGCGCGCCACCTCGACGACCTGGGCGTCGGCTTCATCGAGGGCGGTTGGCCGGGCGCCAACCCCAAGGACACCGAGTTCTTCAGGCGGGCCCGGACCGAGCTCGACCTGAGGCACGCGCAGCTCACCGCGTTCGGCGCGACCCGCCGGGCCGGTGTGCGGGCCGCCGACGACCCCCAGGTGGCCGCCCTGCGCGACTCCGGCGCGTCCGTCGTGACCCTGGTCGCCAAGAGCCACGACAGGCACGTCGAACTGGCCCTCCGCACGACCCTGGCGGAGAACCTCGCGATGATCCGCGACACGGTCTCCCACCTGCGCGCGGAGGGCCAGCGGGTCTTCCTGGACGCCGAGCACTTCTTCGACGGCTACAAGGCCGACCGCGCCTACGCGCTGGAGGCCGTCCGCACCGCCGCCGAGGCCGGCGCGGACGTCGTCGCGCTCTGCGACACCAACGGCGGCATGCTGCCGGACGAGCTCGCCGACGTCGTCCACGAGGTCGTCTCGCTCGGCGTCCGGGTCGGCATCCACTGCCACGACGACTCCGGGTGCGCGGTCGCCAACTCGCTCGCCGCCGTGAAGGCCGGCGCCACCCACGTCCAGGGCTGCGCGAACGGCTACGGCGAGCGCAGCGGCAATGCCAACCTGTTCACCGTCATCGGGAACCTCCAGCTCAAGCGCGGGATGAGGCTCGTCAGCGACGACCAGCTCGCCGAGATGACGCGGATCGCGCACGCCGTCTCGGAGGTCACCAACGTGGCGCCGAGCTCCCAGCAGCCCTACGTGGGGCTCTCGGCGTTCGCGCACAAGGCCGGGCTGCACGCCTCCGCCGTCAAGGTCGACCCCAACCTCTACCAGCACATCGACCCGGCCACCGTGGGCAACGACATGCGGATGCTGGTCTCCAGCATGGCCGGGCGCGCCTCCGTCGAGCTGAAGGGCCGCGAGCTCGGCTACGACCTGTCCGGCGAGAAGGCCAGGACCGTCGTCGACCGGGTCAAGGAGCTGGAGTCGAACGGCTACACCTTCGAGGCCGCCGACGCCTCGTTCGAGCTGCTGCTGCGCGAGGAGCTGACCGGCGTCCGGCAGCGGCACTTCGAGGTCGAGTCGTGGCGGTCGATCGTGGAGCGCCGCCCCGACGGCTCCATGGTCAGCGAGGCCACCGTCAAGCTGCACGCCAAGGGCGAGCGGATCATCGCCACCGGCGAGGGCAACGGCCCCGTCAACGCCCTCGACAACGCGCTGCGCATCGCTCTCGGCCGCCTCTACCCGGAGCTGGCCCGGCTGGAGCTCGTCGACTACAAGGTGCGCATCCTCGAAGGCGCGCACGGCACCGACGCCCGCACCCGCGTCCTCGTCGAGTCCAGCGACGGCGAGCGCGAGTGGGGCACGGTCGGCGTCGAGGACAACGTCATCGCCGCCTCCTGGCAGGCCCTGGAGGAGGCCGTCACGTACTGCCTGCTTCACGCCGGCTACGAGGCGGGCTGACCAGGCCGGCGGTCCGGGACGGGAATGTCCGCCCCCTGACGGGCATTAACCGGGGCATGAGCACCGAGATCACCGACAACGCCGAGCAGAACCGCTACGAGATCCGCCTGGACGGCGAGCTCGCCGGATTCGTGGAGTACACCGCGCAGCCGGACCGCCTCGTCTTCACCCACACCGAGGTGGACTCCGCCTTCGAGGGCAAGGGCGTGGGCAGCTCCCTCGCCAGGGGCGCCCTGGACGACGTCCGCGCCAAGGGCCTCTCGGTGGTCCCGCGCTGCCCGTTCATCGCGAAGTGGATCGAGAAGCACCCCGACTACAAGGACCTCGTCGCGTCCTGAGGGGCCCGAGACAGGCGACGGCCGCGGGACGAACCCGTCCCGCGGCCGCCGAAGTCCGGTCGGGTCAGCTCTCGGCGGGCTCGGGGGAGGCGCTCTCGACGACCTCGAAGCTCCAGAGCTCGGAGCCGCTCGCGGCGGGCCCGCCGTGCCCATGCCCGTGCCCGTGGCCCGCGCCGTCGGAGCGGGCCTCGGCGTCCTTGGCGGCCTCGGCGTGGCCGCGCTGGAACGCCTGGCTCTCCGTCCAGCGGCGGAAGTCCTCCTCGCTCCGCCAGCGGGTGTAGACCAGGTAGCGGTCCGAGCCCTCCACCGGGCGCAGCAGCTCGAAGCCCTCGAAGCCCTCGGCGGACTCGACGAGCCCGGCCCGGCCCGCGAAGCGCCGCTCGACCTCCGCGCGCATCTCCGGCCGCACGGTCAGCACGTTGATCTTGACTACGGACACGCCGCCCCTCCTGTGGTCTCGACGAGGCCACCGTACCGGCTGCGACCTCCGGGACTCCGGACGGCACGGCGGCGCACGGGACGCGAGGGGCGGTGCGGGCGTCCGCGCCCCATGGGGGATGGAACGGCGTGTTTCCGGTGGTACTGGCATCGGCGCGCAGAAATTTCGCCAAACCCACCGAAACCGGTGGCGGATTCCCGCCGCGGAGGCCACCATGGTGTGCAGCACGGCCCGTGTGACGTTCCCGCGCGCCGCCTCCCGTTCTCCCGACCCGCCGGAGTGATCGTATGTCTGTCCGCCCCTGGAGCCCCGAGGACCTTGGGCGTCCCACGGACGGGTCCTGGGCGGACGTGGCCTTCGGCCTGGGCGAGGTGTACGAGCGCGCGGGCGACCTGGAGTCGGCCGCCGGCTGGTACCGGCGCGCCGCGGAGTCCGACCGCGCCGACGCCGCCCTGCGCCTCGGCGCCGTCCTGGGCCGGATGGCCGACGCCCGCCGGGCCGACGAGTCCGCCGAGGACCTCCTCGCCGAGGCCACCCGCTGGCTCAGCGGCGCCCAGGACACCACGACCCCGGACGCCATCGAGCTGATCACCGACATGCTCAACCGGCACCAGCGCCAGGCGGCGCGGCGCGGCCTGGAGCCCGCCGGCAGCGCCTGAGGGTCCGGCCCGGGGGCCTCGTCGGCCGTCCGTCTCGTCCGCATATATCCGTACAGGCGCCTGCCCCGTACGAACCGATCCGCCCCGCCCGTCGTCGGACTCACTGAGATCGACGACAGTGGAGGGTGACGAGTTGAGCGGCGAGGAGACCGGGTACGTCCCCCCGGATCACAAGACCACCGCCGAGTTCCGCGTCCCCGGCCGGCCCGGCGAGGACACCCGGCCGGACGACGACGGGCCGGAGCCGGGCCCCGCCGCGACGAGCCCCGCCGCGACGAACCCCGGCGTCGCCGGTCCCGCTGCCACGGGCCCTGGAGCGACCGCCGTCGACGAACCGATCGACCCGAACGCCACGCTCCAGGACGCTCCCGCCGACGACCCCCCGGCGACCTGGCAGGACGTGCCGGTCGACGACCCGCCCGCGACGCTCCAGGACGTCCCCGCCGAGGTCGACGACCCGCCCGCGACCGTCACCGACCTGGCCGCCGAACTCCAGACCTCACCGGATCCCGGGACGGCGCCCGCTGTCGCACCCGACGACCTCCCATGGACGGCCCAGTTCGGCGCCGACCAGGCATCGCCCGAGTTGCCCCCGTACCCGGACCTGCTGCCGACCCCGTCGCAGTCCCCGGCACCCGTGCAGTCTCCGCCTTCGCTGGGGTCCGCGCCACCGTCGCCGTCCCACATCGAGTTCCGGACGCCGCCGCCGGACCCGGCCACGATGACGAACGCGGCACCCGCCGCGGCCGTGTCCGAGTCGCCCGCGCCGCCCCCGCCGCCCGCGCCGCCGCCGCATGAGGCGACGGCCCCCAGCGCGGCCGGTCCGAGCATGGCGGGCCCGAATGCGACCGGCCCGAG
>NZ_CAACUY010000059.1 GCF_900659615.1 Actinomadura fibrosa
GGGTGTTGGGGTTGGTCGTTCGGTGGTTATGGCGAGAGGGAAACACCCGGTCCCATCCCGAACCCGGAAGTTAAGCCTCTCAGCGCCGATGGTACTGCACGGGAGACTGTGTGGGAGAGTAGGACACCGCCGGACTCATAGTGCAGGAAGGCCCCGCCGTCACGGCGGGGCCTTCCTCATTTCTCGGGACGGTCCAGGGCCTTGTCCAGGGTTTTCGCCCATTCGGCCAGGAGGCGGGCGCGGCGGGCGGAGTCGTCGGTGAGCAGGGCGGCGAGGCCGAGGCCGCGGACGAGGTCGAGGGTGGCTTGGACGGTTTCGCGGACGCCCGGAATCGACTCGTCCGCGCCGAGGGCCTCCACGGTCAGGCGGTGGGCTTCGCGGCCGACGCGGGCCTCCAGGGGGAGGACCTGGGCGCGGAGTTGTTCGTCCGAGCTGGCCGCCACCCAGAGCTGGAGTGCCGCTCGGAAGAGCGGGCTGGTGTACATCTCGCCGAGCAGCCTGACGACCTCCAGGGTGGAGGGGCGGCGGTCGGACGGCGCGTCCAGGCGCTCGCGCATCTGGGCGATCCGTACGGCGGAGCCGTACTCGACCGCCGCGGTGACCAGTTCCTCGCGGGTGCGGAAGTGGTGCTGGGCGGCGCCGCGGGAGACGCCGGCGCGTTCGGCGACCACGGCGACGGTGGTTCCGGCCCAGCCGACGGACGCGAGGCAGTCGACGGCGGCCTCCAGGAGCCGGCGGCGGGTCGCGCGGCTGCGGTCCTGCCGCGGCTCGCGGGAGGGTTCGCGGGAGGGCGCCTGGGTGGTCATGGTCTCCTCGGCTCGGTACGGCTCCCAGTCAACCAAACGACCACCCGCAAAAACAATCAAGCACGATTGATTTTTTCGGGCGGGGCTGGCAGGGTGCAGCCATGGGCCAACCGTTGCGGATCGGCAACGCCTCGGGCTTCTACGGCGACCGCTTCTCCGCGGTGCGGGAGATGCTGGAAGGCGGGCCGCTGGACGTCCTCACAGGGGACTACCTCGCCGAGCTGACGATGCTGATCCTGGGCCGGAGCAGGATGAAGGACCCGGACGGCGGGTACGCGTCGACGTTCCTGCGGCAGATGGAGGAGTGCCTCGGCCTCGCCGCCGAGCGCGGCACGAAGATCGTGACCAACGCCGGGGGCCTGAATCCGCGCGGGCTCGCCGACCGGTTGCGGGAGCTGGCCGGACGGCTCGGCATCGAGGTCGCCGTCGCCCATGTGGAGGGCGACGACCTGCTGCCGCGGGCCAAGGAGCTCGGGCTGGCCGACGCGCGGTACGGCGAGCCGCTCACCGCCAACGCCTACCTGGGCGCCTGGGGGATCGCCGAGTGCCTGCGGGCCGGCGCGGACATCGTGGTGACCGGTCGCGTCACGGACGCGTCGCTGGTCACCGGGCCGGCCGCCGCGCACTTCGGCTGGGCGCGCGACGACTGGGACGCGCTGGCGGGCGCGACCGCCGCCGGGCACGTGCTGGAGTGCGGCGCGCAGGCGACGGGCGGCAACTTCGCCTTCTTCCAAGAAATCTACAACGTAAAGGCGCTGGGCTTTCCGGTCGCCGAGGTCGCCGCCGACGGCTCCAGCGTGATCACCAAGCATGACGGGACGGGCGGCGCGGTCACCGTCGAGACCGTCACCGCCCAGCTGCTCTACGAGATCGGCGGCCCGTCCTACGCGGGTCCCGACGTGACGGCGCGGTTCGACACGGTCGAGCTGGCGCAGGACGGCCCGGACCGGGTGCGGATCAGCGGTGTCCGCGGCGCCCCGCCGCCCGCGACGACGAAGGTGTGCCTGAACCATCTCGGCGGCCACCGCAACGAGATGACCTTCGTGCTCACCGGCCTCGACATCGACGCCAAGGCCGCGTTCGCGCGCGCTCAGGTCGAGGCGGCCTTCGGGGACGACCCTCCGGCGCGCGTCGAGTGGACGCTCGTCGGCACCGCCGCGCCGGATCCGTCGACGCAGGGCGAGGCGACGGCCCTGCTGCGCTGCGCGGTCCTGGACCCGGATCCCGGGAAGGTCGGGCGGGCGTTCAGCGGCGCCGTCGTGGAGCTCGCCCTCGCCGGCTATCCGGGTTTCACCATGACGTCCCCGCCCGGCAAGGGCGCTCCCTACGGGGTCTACAAGCCCGCGTTCGTCGCCAACGAGGAGATCGAGCACGTCGCGGTCCTGCCCGACGGCAGCCGCGTCGTCATCGCCCCGGCTCCGGAGACGGCCGCGATCGTCGAAGCGCCGCACGAGGCTCCCGTGGCTCGCGCGGAGGAAGGGTCGACCGTCCGTGTCCCGCTCGGACGGGTCGCGGGGGCGCGGAGCGGCGACAAGGGCGGCGACGCCAACATCGGCGTGTGGGCGCGGACGGACGCGCAGTGGCGCTGGCTGGAGCCCTTCCTCACGGTCGAGCGGCTGGGGGAGCTGCTGCCCGAAACGCGGGACCATGCCGTCCGGCGCTATGTCCTGCCGAACCTCCGCGCGGTCAACTTCGTCGTTGAAGGGCTGTTGCAGGAGGGTGTGTCCGCCTCGACCCGGTTCGATCCGCAGGGCAAGGCCCTGGGGGAGTGGCTGCGGTCCCGTCTCGTCGACATCCCGGAGGCCGTCCTTTGACCTTCAGAAGCACGCTCGACCCGCACGGCCCCGAGTACCGGGAGCGCCGCGCGGCGATGCTGGAGAAGCTGGCGGCGCTGGACGCCGAGCACGCGAAGGCCCTGGAGGGCGGTGGCGAGAAGTACGTCGCGCGGCACCGGAAGCGCGGGAAGCTGCTGGCGCGCGAGCGCATCGAGCTGCTCCTCGATCCCGACTCGCCGTTCCTGGAGCTGAGCCCGCTCGCCGCGTGGGGGAGCGACTTCCCGGTCGGCGCGAGCGTCGTGACCGGCATCGGGGTCGTCGAGGGCGTCGAGTGCATGATCGTGGCGAACGACCCGACGGTGCGGGGCGGCTCCAGCAATCCGTGGACGGTGAAGAAGAGCTTCCGGGCGTCCGACATCGCGCTGGAGAACCGGCTCCCGGTGATCAACCTGGTGGAGTCGGGCGGCGCGGACCTGCCGACGCAGAAGGAGATCTTCATTCCGGGCGGGCGGATGTTCCGCGACCTGACCCGGCTGTCGGCGGCGGGCATCCCGACGATCGCGCTGGTGTTCGGCAACTCCACGGCGGGCGGGGCGTACATCCCGGGCATGTGCGACCACGTGGTCATGGTGAAGGAGCGCGCGAAGGTGTTCCTCGGCGGGCCGCCGCTGGTGAAGATGGCGACCGGTGAGGAGGCCGACGACGAGGAGCTGGGCGGCGCCGAGATGCACGCCCGCACGTCCGGGCTGGCCGACTACATGGCGGTGGACGAGGCGGACGCGCTGCGGCTCGGCCGGCAGATCGTGAAGGGGCTGAACCACCGGCGGCTCGGCCCGGCGCCGGGGCCCGTGGTGGAGCCGCTGTACGACGCGGAGGAGCTGGCGGGGATCGTCCCGGAGGACCTGAAGGTCCCGTTCGACCCGCGTGAGGTGATCGTCCGCATCGCGGACGGCTCGGAGTTCGACGAGTTCAAGCCGCTGTACGGGACGAGCCTCGTCACCGGCTGGACGCGGATCCACGGCTATCCGGTCGGGGTGCTGGCGAACGCGCGGGGCGTGCTGTTCGGCGCGGAGGCGCAGAAGGCGGCGCAGTTCATCCAGCTCGCGAACCAGGCGGACACGCCGCTGCTGTTCCTGCACAACACGACGGGCTACATGGTCGGCAGGGAGTACGAGCAGGCGGGGATCATCAAGCACGGCGCCCTGATGATCAACGCGGTGGCGAACAGCCGGGTGCCGCACCTGACGGTGGTGATGGGCGCCTCGTACGGCGCCGGGAACTACGGCATGTGCGGCCGCGCCTACGATCCACGGTTCCTGTTCAGCTGGCCGAGCGCGAAGTCGGCGGTGATGGGCCCGCAGCAGCTCGCGGGCGTGCTGTCGATCGTGGCGCGGCAGGCGGCGGAGGCGCGCGGGCAGGTCTACGACGAGGAGGGGGACCGCGCGATGCGGGAGATGGTGGAAGCGCAGATCGAGGCGGAGTCGCTGCCGTTCTTCCTGTCGGGGCGGCTGTACGACGACGGTGTGATCGATCCGCGCGACACCCGGACCGTCCTCGGGCTGTGCCTGTCCGTCGTCCACAACGCGCCCGTGCGCGGAGCCGACGGCTTCGGCGTCTTCCGGATGTGAGCGATCAAATGATCAAGAGACTGCTGGTCGCCAACCGCGGCGAGATCGCGCGCCGGGTGTTCCGGGCCTGCCGGGACCTCGGGATCGGGACGGTCGCCGTCCACTCCGATCCGGACGCGGGCGCTCCGCACGTCCGGGAGGCGGATGTGGCGGGGCGGCTGCCCGGTGCCGCGCCCGCGGACACCTACCTCGCGTCCGCGCTGCTGCTGGACGTGGCGCGCCGGGCCGGGGCCGACGCCGTCCACCCCGGTTACGGCTTCCTGTCGGAGAACGCGGACTTCGCCCGCGCGGTCATCGACGCCGGGCTGGTCTGGGTCGGCCCGCCGCCCGCGGCGATCGCGGCGATGGGCTCGAAGATCGAGGCGAAGAAGCTGATGGCGGCGGCGGGCGTGCCGGTGCTGCCCGAGCTGGATCCCGCGCGGGTGGCGGCGGAGGACCTGCCGCTGCTGGTGAAGGCGTCCGCGGGCGGCGGCGGGCGCGGCATGCGGGTCGTCCGTGACGCGGCGGACCTGGCCGAGGCGGTCGCCGGGGCGCGCCGCGAGGCGGAGTCGGCGTTCGGCGACCCGACCGTGTTCTGCGAGCCGCTGCTGGAGCGGGCCCGGCACATCGAGGTGCAGGTCCTCGCCGACGCGCACGGGACGGTGTGGACGCTGGGGGAGCGCGAGTGCTCGATCCAGCGCCGCCACCAGAAGATCGTGGAGGAGGCGCCGTCGCCCGCGGTCGGGCCGGAGCTGCGCGCCGCGCTGTGCGGGGCGGCGGCGGACGCGGCCCGCGCCATCGGGTACGTCGGCGCGGGGACGGTCGAGTTCATGCTGGCGCCCGACGGCCGGTTCTTCTTCCTGGAGGTCAACACCCGCCTCCAGGTCGAGCATCCGGTCACCGAGTGCGTGTACGGGGTCGACCTCGTCCGGCTCCAGATTGAGATCGCCGAGGGCGCCCGCCTCCCGGACGCGGCGCCGGAGCCGCGCGGGCACGCAATCGAGGTGCGCCTGTACGCCGAGGACCCGGCGCTGGACTGGCGGCCCGCGAGCGGTACGCTGCACACTTTCGAGGTGCCGGGCGTGGACGCGGAGTTCGCCGTCCCGGCCGGGTCCGCCGGGTCGGGGCTGCGGCTGGACAGCGGTGTGGAGAGCGGCGCCGAGGTCGGCGTCCACTACGACCCGATGCTCGCCAAGGTGATCGCCTGGGCGCCCACCCGGCGGGCGGCGGCGCGGCGGCTCGCGGCGGGCCTGCGCGGTGCCCGCGTCCACGGCCTCACCACGAACCGGGACCTGCTCGTCCGCGTGCTGGAGGAGCCGGGCTTCCTGGACGGCGAGACCGACACCGGCTACCTCGACCGGATCGGCCTGGACGTCCTCGCCGCGCCCCTCGCGGACGACGAGGCCGTGCGGGTGTCGGCGCTGGCGGCGGCGCTCGCGGCCGCCGCCGCCGAGCGGGCGTCGGCGCGGGTGCTCGGCGGCCTGCCGTCCGGGTGGCGGAACGTGCGGTCGCAGCCGCAGCGCCGCGCGTACGAGGGGCCGTCCGGCACGGTCGAGGTGGACTACGTCTTCGGCCGGGACGGGCTGGTGTCGGAGCTGTGCCCGGGAGTGTCCCTGGTGAGCGCCACGCCGTCCGAGGTCGTCCTCGACCGCGGCGGGCTGCGGGAGACGTTCGCCGTCGCGACCGCGGGCGTGGCCGTCCATGTCGATTCGCGGTTCGGGCCGGTGGCGCTCACGGCCGTGCCGCGGTTCGCCGATCCGAGCGACCGGATCGCTCCGGGCTCGCTGCTCGCGCCGATGCCGGGCACGGTCGTGCGCGTCGAGACCGAGGCCGGCGCGACGGTCGCCGAAGGGCAGACCCTGCTCGTCCTGGAGGCGATGAAGATGGAGCACCGCATCGCCGCCCCCTCCGCCGGGACCGTGGCGGAACTCAACGTCGGCGCGGGGCGGCAGGTCGAGGCCGGCGCCGTCCTCGCCGTGATCGAAGGGACCCCCGAGTGAGCTTCATCGAGACCGAGGAGCGGCGGGCGCTGCGCGCCGCGGTCGCCGAGCTCGGCGCGAAGTACGGCCCGTCCTACTACGTGGCGAAGGCGAAGGCCGGTGAGAAGACCGACGAGCTGTGGGCCGAGGCCGGACGGCTCGGCTACCTCGGCGTCAACGTGCCCGAGGAGTACGGCGGCGGGGGCGGCGGCATCGGCGACCTCGCCGCGGTCTGCGAGGAGCTCGCCGCGGCGGGCTGCCCGCTGCTGCTCATGGTCGTCTCCCCGGCCATCTGCGCCACGATCATCGCCCGGTCCGGGACGGAGGCGCAGAAGAAGCACTGGCTGCCGCGCTTCGCCGACGGCTCGGTGAAGATGGCGTTCGCGATCACCGAGCCGGACGCGGGGTCCAACTCGCACCGGATCACGACCACGGCGCGCCGCGACGGCGACGGCTGGGTCCTCAGCGGGCAGAAGACGTTCATCTCCGGCGTGGACGAGGCCGACGCGGTCCTGTTCGTCAGCCGCAGCGCCGACCAGCAGGGCAACCTGCGCCCGTCGCTGTTCATCGTCCCGACGGACGCGCCCGGCTTCAGCTGGACGCCGATCGACATGGAGATCGTGTCGCCGGAGAAGCAGTTCATCTGCCACCTCGACGACGTCCGGCTGCCCTACGACGCGCTCGTCGGCGACGAGGACGGCGGCCTCCTCCAGCTGTTCGCCGGGCTGAACCCGGAGCGGATCATGGCGTCCGCGATGGGCGCCGGGATCGGCCGGCTCGCGCTCGGCAAGGCCATCGCCTACGCCAAGGACCGGCAGGTCTTCAGGACGCCGATCGGCGCCCACCAGGGCCTCGCGCACCCGCTCGCCGCCGCCAAGATCGAGCTGGAGCTCGCGCGGCTGATGGCCCAGAAGGCCGCCTGGCTGTACGACGAGGGCGACGACATGGGCGCCGGCGAGGCCGCGAACATGGCCAAGTACGCCACCGCCGAGGCCGCGATCCACGCCGTGGACCAGGCGATCCAGACGCACGGCGGCAACGGCCTCACCACCGAGTACGGCGTCGGCATGCTCGCCGGGGTCGTCCGCCTCATGCGGATCGCCCCGGTCAGCCGCGAGATGATCCTCAACTTCGTCGCGCAGCACTCGCTGGGGCTGCCCAAGTCGTACTGAGCCACGTCGTACTCAGCCAAGTCGTACTCGGTAGGTAGATGACGGGGGAGGGGCGGGCGCCGTACACTCTCGACGTTTCCGCGTCCCGACCGCCTCAGTTAGGGGCTCTCGTTGTACGGCCCTCCTCCCCTCCCGCCGCCCGTCCCGCCGTCCCCGGTACCGGTGCCCGTGCCGGACGCCGCACCGGCCGCGGGCGCGCCGCGCGGTCGCCGCCTCGGCGCGTGGGGCGTCGACACCGCCCTGCTCGTCGCGGTGGCCGGGCTCCTCGCCGCGATGACCTGGGGCCGCCTCCACGCCCTGCTGGTGGACGACCTGTGGTGGAAGGCGCTCACGGCGACCGGGGGGCTGCTGCTGTCCGGCGGCGACGCCCAGCAGGCCGCCGAGGACTTCGGCGCCGGGGTGTGGGCGACGATCTCCTCCGACATCCAGCAGGCCCTGCTGCTGCTCGTGCTCGCCGAGCTGCTCTACCACTTCGCCGCGCAGGCGTGGGCGGGCCGCACCCTCGGCAAGGCCGCCCTGGACCTGCGCGTGGACGCCGCGAACGACACCGGGCTCGGAAAGGCGCAGGCCTTCCGCCGCGCCCTCGTCACCACCGCCGGCGGCACCGGCCTGTACTGCCTGGCCTGGGTCCTGCTCCTGGAGGGGCTGTTCTTCCTCTCCCTCGTCGTCTGGTTCGCCGCGCTCGCCGTCTTCGTGGCCAACAGCGCCCCCGCCCTGATCGGCCGCCGCCGCCGGACCCTCGCCGACCTCGTCGCCGGGACCGCCGTCGTCCGCGCCGGCGCCTACCGCCGCGCCGCCGAGCTGGCCGTCCAGGGCGCGGGCATGGCCTGGGACGGCACCCAGGCCGCCGGGCAGGTCGCGGGCCAGGCCGTCCGCGAGAACGCCGCCCGGCTGGCGCAGGCCGAGCAGATGCGGCGCGCCCTGGAGTCCGAGCAGGCCCGCCGCCTCCAGGACCTCGGCCGCCAGTCCGCCGGGAAGGTCCGCGACGCGATGACGGGCGAGCGGTCGCAGCAGGTCCAGGACATGGGCAAGCGCCTCGGCGGCCGCCTCAAGAACGCCTACGAGGACCGGCGCGCCGCCCGCACGGACCAGCCGGGGCCCCTTCCTCCGGCCGTCCCTCCGGCCGTGGCGGGGGTGGGGCAGCAGCCCGCGCTCCCGCCGCCCCAGCCGTACCACAACCCCTATGTCCCGCCGCAGGGCGCCTACGCCCAGTACCCGCAGGCCTACCCGCAAGCGACTCCCGAGCCGCCCTACGCGAACCAGCCGCCGTACGCCGCGCCGCAACCCCTCTCCGGCGGTCAGAACGAAACAGATGAAGACGGAAGGCGTCCAGAACATCCCTGATCCGTCCGAAACCGCTTGCTCTCCGGGGTTCATCACTGACAGGCTGTGATGGTCGGCGGGAGGGCGTCCATGCGTGAGGTCGAGGTCAAGTTCCGGGTCGCGGACGGCCGGGCGGTGATCGCCGTGCTCGGGGCGCGGGGCATCGAGTTCGGCCCGGCCGCCCGCCAGGACGACCTGGCCTACGCGCCCGCCGGATGGGAGTTCGGGGACGGCAGGCTCGGCGTCGCGTTCCTGCGTCTCCGCACGGTGGACGGGCGGCACTTCTTCGCGCTGAAGCAGCCCGGGGCCAACGCGCAGGCGTGCCTGGAGCACGAGACCGAGATCGCCGACCGGGGCCAGATGCACCAGGCAATCCTGAGGATGGGCTACCGCCCGGCCGTGCGGATCGCCAAGACCCGGCGGGCGGCCTCGGACAGCGACGTGGCGCTGTGCCTCGACGACCTGGACGGCGTCGGCACGTTCCTCGAACTGGAGCGCATGGTCCCCGAGCACGTCCCGGCGGAGGCGGTGCAGGACGGCCTGGCCGCCTACGTGGACGCCCTCGGCATCGAGGGCGAGCGCGTCCACGAGACCTACGACACCCTCGCGCACGCGGCGGCACTGGCAGCGGGCGGCCGGGGCATGGACGCGTCCGGGGCACCGTGGTACTGAGAGGGCATGGCCCCGCCGTACCCGGTCAACACCGACCTTCTGTCCATTCTTGGGCGGGAGGCGGATAAGGGCGAGAGCGTCCTGAGTGCCGAGGACGTCCGGGCCGCATCCCGGTTCGCGGCGCACTGGCCAGGGGAGGCGCGGGCGACGGCGCCGGCCGACCGCGCCACCGCCGAGGCGGCGATCGCCCAGCTCTACGACCTGATCGGCGAGCGGGCACCCGAGATCGTCTGGGTGGGCTCGCCCGCGGACGAGCGCCGGTTCACCGAACCCGTCCGGGACGAGGACTTCGGCGCGCCGCTGGTCCCCGAGGCCGCCCGGAAGATCGACGGCAGGACGTCCCTGCTGCGCGCCCTCGCCGGCGAGGTCACGCCCTGGCGCCACCGCCACCGTCATCGCCACCGCGAACCGACGTTCCGGGAGGTGTTCCTCCCGACCCCGACGCGGCGGGTCGAGGCCGAGCTGCGGCGGATCTGGCCGCGCCGTCTGGCGCTGTGGGCGGACCTGGTCGCGTCCTGCGGCGGCTGGTGGCCGTACGCGTCGGTGTGCGTGGTGTCGGAGCGGCCCGTCGAGGTGCACGCCGAACCCGCGCCCGAGCGGGGCGGGGGAGCCGTCCGGCTGCACCGCGCCGACGGTCCGGCGATGCGGTACCGCGACGGCTTCACTTTGTACGCGCTGAACGGCTGCCTGCTGCCCGAGCACGTCGCGATGAGCGCCCGGTCGGGCACGCCGCCGCCTCCGGGGCACCGGACGGACCACCGCAGCGTGATGGGGGACGGCGCCGGGCGTCCCGGCCTGCGGGGCGCCGACCTGCGGGGCGTCGCCTTCGACGAGGGCACCGACCTCGCCGGCGCCGACCTCAGCGGCGCCGACCTGCGCTGGACGGACCTGTCGGGAGCCCTCCTCCGCGGCGCGAACCTCTCCGGCGCCGACCTCACGGGCGCGTTCATCGGCACCGACCAGTGTCTCGACGCGGCCGACCTCACCGGCGTCAGCCTCGCCGGACGCGACCTCGCCGGCTTCATGCCCGCGCTCGACCCGGTGAGCTTCAAAGGCGCGACCCTGATCGGGACGGACTTCACGGGAGCGGAGCTGGAACTGCGGAACTCCGGCGAGTTCTTCGCGGGCGCGCTGTGGGACGGCACGACCCGATGGCCCGCAGGCGCCGCCGAGGAGATCCGCTCGTTCTCCAGCCCCTGCGAGGGAGGCTACCGCGTCCGCGACGACCAGCCCCGCGGCTACTGGCCGCCCGCGGCCCTCACCGGCTGATCTCCGGGACGCCGTGACGGGTGCGGTCCGCGCGGACGGGTGCCTCAGGCGGTCAGGGCGTCCACCTGCCGCTCAAGGGTTTCGGGCGCGGTCAGCCGGTTGTCGATCGCCGTGTGCGGGACCGGGGGCGGCACGTCCGGCAGCATGCGGGCCGTGAAGGCGTCGAACGCGGCGAGCTTCCCGGCGTCGCGGGACGAGCCGCGCCGCCGGAGCCGGTGGCGCAGCGTGGGGGCGTCGGTGCGGATCCAGACGAGGTTCACCGGGGCCCCGCCGAGCCCGGCGACCCACTCCGCCCAGCGCTCCGGGGAGCGGATCTGGCCGGTGAAGGGCCCGCTGAGCAGCACCGGGCAGCCGTGCGCGCGGATCTCGCGGGCCGTCGCCGTCATCCCGGCGTACTCGTGGGCCTTGACGTGCTCGTCGTACCAGGGGCCTTCCCGCTCGCCCGGGTCCCGGCCATGGGACGCGAGGGTCGCCGCGACGAACGGCCCGTACATCGTGTCCTTGTCCAGCAGCGCCGGGACGGGACGCAGCCGGGCCAGGAGCAGCCCGGACACGGTCGTCTTTCCGGCGCCGGGCGGGCCGGCCACGACCCAGGCGGGCGCCGGCGTCACGCCGACAGCCGCATGCGGCGGGTCGCGAGGCGGCCGATGCGCTCGTCGTCGATCTCGTGGCCGAGGCCCGGCTGGGTGAGCGGCACGCCGACGACCCCGCCGGACGAGCGGACGGGCGGCGTCACGAACACCGGGCCGCCCGCCGGATCGGACACGTCGCTCGGCAGCGTGCAGCCGGGCAGGGCGGCGAGGGCGACGGCGGCGGCCTGGCCGATGCCGAACGCGCCGCTGCCGCTGCACCAGACGTCCCAGCCCGCCGCGTACGCGAGGTCGTGCGCGCTGCGGGCGGCGGTCAGCCCGCCGAGCCGGTCGAGGCGCAGGTGCAGGGCGCGGCCCGCGTCCAGCGACAGCGCCGCGTCCAGGGTGTCGAGGTCGCCGATGTCCGGGGCGACCGCCATGCCGACCTGCTGCTGGAGCCGGGCGTGCGCGGCGAGGTCGCCGGAGGCGAACGGCCGTTCGAGCGCGACCAGGCCGTAGGCGTCCAGGCCCTCCAGCACCGCGAGGTGCTCGGGCGAGGCGGTGTAGGCGTGCCCGGCGTCGGCGACGAGCGCGAGCGCCGGGTAGGCCTGGCGGATCGCGCGGACGGGCTCGATGTCCCAGCCGGGCCGCACGTCCACCGTCACGCGGACGTGGCCCGCGCCGACGGCCTGGTTGACGCGGCCCGTGACCGTGTCCAGCGCGGGCTCGGGGGTGATCCGCGCGCCCGTCACGATCGAGGTGCGGGTGCCGCCGAGCGCGTGCGCGAGCGGCAGCCCCCGCGCCCGGCACCACAGGTCCCAGCAGGCCGTGTCGATCGCCGCGGCGGCCTCGCGGGCGCCGCGGTCGGCGGCGAGGTCGGCGGCGCCGGACACGTCCTCGGGACGGTCCCAGTCGAGCCCGATGAGGGCGGGCCCCATCCGCTCCTCGATGTCGGCCCAGAGCGGGCCGGCCGTCCCGCCCGGCGCGGCGGCCTCGCCCCAGCCGACCGCGCCCTCGTCGCCGGTGAGCCGGACGAGGATGCTCTCCGGCCGCCTGCCGCGCGGCATCGCCACGCGGAAGGCGTCACAGCCCTGGATCCGGGGCACCCGCACCCGTCCCTCCGTCGGAAGTGTTCCCCCTCAATGATCCCCCCTCCGGGGACCAGGGGCGACACCGCCGCCGGCCGGGGCGCCGGTCAGGCCGCCCAGGTCACCTGACGCAGGTCGCGGTCGACGGCCTCCGCGGCGCGCTCCAGCTCGCCCGCGGGGGCGATCCGGTCGGCCCACGACCACCAGTACCAGCGGTCACCGCGGCCGTCCCGCTCGCACAGGACGGTGCCGTACCGGTCCGGCGAGGTGCGGTCCAGGACCTCCAGGCGCGGCCTCGCCCCCGCGGTGACGATCATCGTGAGGAAGCCGCGGCGGGCGAGCGCCCGGCCGAGGTCGTCCAGGATCGCTAGGTCCGTGGCGGTGTGGTCCATCATTGCCCCCTGTGCCGTGTCCGGCGTCATCTGTTGTGACGTGCTCGGAGGCGTCCGGGTTCGGAGCCGGAGGGCACCGGGAGGTGAGTGAGGACCCGCCATCCCCTGATCACGCGGTCAGGACGGGCAGGTCGACTCCAGCGACACCGGCTTGGTCTGCGGCGCCGGCGACCTCGTCGCGGACCGCGGCGTCGGCCGCGCCAGCGACCCGTCCCCGGTCGGCGACGCACTCGGGCTCGGCGACGCGCTGGCGCTGGGGGAGGGGCTCGCGCCGTTGTCCTCGACGGCCTTGGCGGCGAGCCTGCGGATCAGCGCGAAGTCGGGGCTGCCGGTGCTGATCAGCGGCGGGACGAACTGGAGGCTGTCGATCTGCGCGCCGTCCTTGACCTTGCCGGACAGCTTCAGCAGCGCGGGCAGCAGCTCCTGCGGCAGGTCGGTGGACAGCGTCCGCTTGGCGGCCGAGGCGAGCTTGTCGAACTTGGTGATCACGGTCTGCGGGTCGGCCTGCTGGGCGATCGCGCGCATCAGGCACTTCTGCCGGCCCATCCGGACGTAGTCGTCGCTGTCGGTGCGGGACCGGCCGTACCAGAGGGCCTCCTTGCCCTTCAGCGTCCGCTCGCCGGGCTGGAGGACGCCGCCCTGCCGCCCGTACGGGATCGGCTGCGTGATCTTGATCTTGACGCCGCCCATCGCGTCGATGATGTCGGCGAACCCGAACATGTCGACGAGGATGTAGTAGTCGACCCGCATGCCGAGGATCCCGGCGATCGTGTCCTTCAGCAGCGTCGGGCCGCGGTGGTTCTTGGCGACGCCCGGCACCACGTCCGGGTGCTCCTCGGCGTACTGGTAGACCTCGTTCAGCAGCCCCGGCGTCTCGGGGCCGTCGCCGGTGAACCCGTAGGGGAACCGGTCGCGGGCGGGCCCCGGCGGGAGCTGGAAGCCCTCCAGGTTGCGCGGCAGGCTCAGCAGCACCGTGTCACCGGTCTTCGTGTCGACGCTGGCGAGCGTCATGCTGTCGGTGCGGACGCCCTCGCGGTTGGCGGCGGCGTCGCCGCCGAGCAGCAGGATGTTGACGCGCGGCTGGCCGTCCCAGGGGTCCGCGGCGTCGATCTGCCGGCCGTTCTCGTTGCCGGTGCGGAAGATGCTGGTCAGCGCGTCCCGGTAGACGTAGGTGGTGTGCGCGGACCAGGCCGTCGGCACGGCGACCGCGAAGCAGATCACCGCGACGGAGCCGGCGCCCAGCGCGCGGCCGCTCACCGAGAGCCCGGCGGGCCGCACGACCTGGTAGGAGCGGACGACCACCGCGATCCAGACGAGGCCGAGCAGCACGAGCCCGCCGGCGATCCGCTGGAGGGCGTCGGGGCGGACGGCGAGGTGGTCGAGGTCGGAGCGGAAGACGGTCGCGACGGCGACCGCGGCGGCCACCAGCGCCAGGTAGAGGCCCAGCAGCAGCCCGCCGGTGAGGCGGCGGCCCGTCACCAGGTGCGCGACGCCCCACGCCAGCGCGGACGCCAGCGTCAGCGCGAGCGCCCTCGGCAGGTCCCCGGACTCGCTGGGGGAACGGTCCACGCCGTCTTTCCGGACACGCCGACCCGCTGATCGCCTCGACATGTCCGCTCCGATCCCCCAGCTGCGTGAAACCACACTTGGGCTCACATTATGGACGTCTGGAACCGGGCGAAGGTTGCGTGGGAGCCGGCCGCATGCGAGCTTTTCGCCGCCCATAGGGCGGCATCTTCCACAATAGGCAATCGCGTCCCGCGATGTTAGCCCGACCCCGAGAATTGATCATCGGCGCATCCGGGCCGCGGCCCCGCCGCGGCGGGCATCCAGACCAGTTCCCGCTGGACGACGCCGTACCGGGCCACGGCCAGCGGCGGGACGGCCGCCAGCAGGCACAGCAGGCACACGCCCGCCCCGCCGGCGATCCGCAGCCGCGGCGGCAGCCCGGCGGGCACCAGCACCGCGTACGAGCGGACGATCAGCAGCGTCCAGAGCACGGCCACGAGGACGCCCCCGGCCGCGAGCGCGAACAGCGGCCCCGGCCGCCCGTCCAGCGCCGCGGGGGACACCGGGCCGCGGCGGGCGGCGAGCGCCGCGGCCGTCAGCGCCAGTGCCTGGGCGAACAGCATCAGCCGTCCCGGCCCGACCCGCCCGGCCCGCAGGTGCGCGATGCCCGGCAGGACCGGGGAGACCGCGGCGACCAGCAGCGCCTCCACCAGCCGCGGCAGCGCCCTCGCGTGCCCGTCCCCGCCCATGCTCCCCCCTCCCGGGGCCTGCGGGACGCGGGTCCGCCGCGCCCCGTCCCAGGTAAAGAGTGCAGGTCAGAGCGTGATCGCGGTCGAGCGGCGCGCGTGTCGGAGAAAACCGGGCGGTTCACCGGCCCCCTGTTACCGGCTCGGTTACCAGCTCGTGGCGAGCGGCATTCCCTCGGCGTAGCCCGACGCGCTCTGGATCCCGACGGTCGCCCGCTCGTGGAACTCCTCCAGCGTGCGGGCGCCCGCGTAGGTGCAGGAGCTGCGCAGCCCGGCGACGATCTCGTCGATCAGGTCCTCCACGCCGGGGCGCCGCGGGTCCAGGAACATGCGGGAGGTCGAGATGCCCTCCTCGAACAGCGCCTTGCGGGCGCGGTCGAACGGGGAGTCGTCGGCGGTCCGCAGCCGGACGGCCCGCGCCGAGGCCATCCCGAAGCTCTCCTTGTAGAGCCGCCCGTCGGCGGCGCGCTGGAGGTCGCCCGGCGACTCGTAGGTGCCGGCGAACCAGGAGCCGACCATGACGTTGGCGGCGCCGGCGGCCAGGGCCAGCGCCACGTCGCGCGGATGCCGGACGCCGCCGTCCGCCCACACGTGCCGGCCGAGGCGGCGCGCCTCGGCGGCGCACTCCAGCACGGCGGAGAACTGCGGGCGGCCGACGCCCGTCATCATCCGGGTCGTGCACATCGCGCCGGGACCCACGCCGACCTTGACGATGTCGGCGCCCGCCTCGATCAGGTCGCGGGTGCCCTCGGCGGTCACCACGTTCCCCGCCACCACCGGGACGCCCGGGTCCAGCCCGCGGACCGCGGCGAGCGCCCCGATCATCTTGTCCTGGTGGCCGTGCGCGGTGTCGACGACGAGCAGGTCGGCGCCCGCCTCCAGCAGCGCCTTCGCCTTGCCGGCGACGTCGCCGTTCACGCCGACCGCCGCGGCGATGCGGAGCCTGCCGCCGCCGTCCACCGCGGGCTTGTAGAGCGTGGCGCGCAGCGCGCCCGTCCGGGTCAGGACGCCGGTGAGGCGCCCGTCGGCGTCCACGACGGGCGCGAGCCGGTGCCCGCGCTCGTGCAGCCGGTTGAACGCCTCGCGCGGGTCCACGCCGGCCGGCAGGGTGACGAGGTCGCGCGCCATGATGTCGCGGAGCTGCGCGAACCGGTCCACGCCCTGGCAGTCGGCCTCGGTGACGACGCCGACCGGGCGGTCGTCCTCGACGACGATGACCGCGTTGTGGGCGCGCTTCGGCAGCAGCGCGAGCGCCTCGCCCGCGGTGCTGGCCGGGCCCAGCCGGATCGGGGTGTCCACGACCAGGTCGCGGCCCTTCACCCAGCCGATCACCTCGGCGACCACGTCCACCGGGATGTCCTGCGGGAGCACCGCGACACCGCCGCGCCGGGCGACGGTCTCGGCCATCCGGCGGCCGGAGACGGCCGTCATGTTCGCCACGACGAGCGGAATGGTCGTCCCGCTGCCGTCGACGGTCGAGAGGTCGACCTCCAGACGGGATCCCAGCGACGAGCGGCGCGGGACCATGAAAACGTCGTTGTAGGTGAGGTCGTGAGCGGAACGCTCACCGTTCAGCAGGCGCACGGCTGTACTACACACCAATCGCGGATCAAAGTGGCTGGGCCACCGTACATTGTGAGCCATACCCGCAGGTGCTCCGGCCAAGCCCGCCCCCGCGGCCCCGCGCCCCGGCCCCGCCCCGGTGCCCCCGACGTGCCCGGACCGGCCCCTGCGCCGCCGTGAGGGGGAGGGCGGACCGGAACCGTGCTCCGGGGTGATGACCGTCTGTCCCCAAGGTCCGTCCGGATGATTCTGAACGGTCTGTCCGCCCGCTTCCAGCCGTAACGCCGGTGACTGTGCGGACAAGGCGGAAAACGGTGCAACGTGAGGCTTAGCTCTCTGTAAAGTTACCTCTTGACGTAAGTGCGCCACCGATGCACTTTTCTTACATGTGCCTCGCGTGGACGGCCGACCCGCCGTAGGGGCGTGACATCAGAACACCGGGAGAAGCGCATGCAGGACACGCACTTGGACCCGGTCAGCCGCGCTCGTCCGCGCCGCGGGCCGCCCCGCCCGCGCGGCACCCCGCGACGTGATCCCCGCCACCGCGCCGGCCGTCCCGCCGGCCTCCGCCCGGCGCGCCGCCGTGCCGGGCGCCCGGTGCGCGCCCGGCGGCGTTGCGCTCCCGGGCCGGTTGACGCGGCGTCGAATTCGGCGCCGTCCAGAACCGAACACCGACGCTTCGACGGTCGCCGGGCAGGGCGAACACGAGCAAGATCAATATTTGACGTCAGACCGTCCCGAAATGGAATGATCTTGCAGTTGCTGGCAAAACGATTCATCACATGTCGAGGAGGACAGTCGTGCTGGATGCGGTCGACGCCGTGCTCGTCCGCGAGCTCCAGCGGGATGGCAGAGCGACGTTCCAGGCGCTCGCCGACCGCGTCGGGCTTTCCCGCACGGCCGTGCGGGCACGGGTGCAGAACCTCCTTGAGACCCAGGTCGTCCGCGTCGTCGGCATCGTGCACGCCGCCGTCGTCGGAGCCGAGGCGATCGGGCACGTCTCGGTCACCGTCGAGGGCTCGGCGCGGGAGGTGGCCGCGGCCGTCGCCGAGCGCCCCGCCGTCAGCTTCACGGCGCTGACCGCGGGCCCGTACGACCTGGTCGCGCAGGTGCGCACCCGCGACGACGCCGCGCTCGCGGCGGAGGTGGACCACATCCGGTCCGTCCACGGCGTGCGCTCGGCCGAGGTGTTCCGCTCCGTCTCGACCGTGCGCGACACGCACGCGGTCGTCCGCGAGCTCGGCGAGGTCACCCTCGACGACATCGACTGGCGCCTCCTCCAGGAGCTCCAGCGCGACGGCCGCGCGCCCTACACCCGGCTCGCGCACATCATCGGGCTCTCGCAGGCCGCGACCCGGGCCCGGGTGGTCCGGCTCATGCGCACCGGCGTCATCCAGGTCACCGGCCTCGCCGACCCGCTCGCGCTCGGCGCCGCCGAGCTCGGCGGCTTCGGCCTGGTGGTCACCGGCGGGCTGCGGAAGGTCGCCGAGGCGGTCGCCGCCCAGGAGGGCGTCCGCTACCTCGCGACCGGGTTCGGCCGCTACGACATCGTCGGGCAGGCCGAGGCCGGCTCGCGCGGGGAGCTCGTCGCCGTCCTCGACGCCATCCGCTCCGTGCCCGGCGTGACGGTCCGCGAGTCCTGGCACCACCTGGACGTGGTGAAGGAGTCCTACGCGGTCGAACTCCCGGAGCAGCCGCTCAACGGCCAGTGAGACGGGCGCCCCGGCCGCGGCGGACACCGCGGCCGGGGCACCGGCCGGGCCGTGTGGCCGGGGCGCCGAGGCCGGGTGTACGGCCCGGCCTGCGGCCGGGCGCCGGTCAGTCGCGGCTGAGCGCGACCTCCTCCAGGTCCAGCTCGTGCAGGACGCGTTGCAGCACCTCGTCGTCGATGCGCCGCTCGTCCCGCAGCCGGATGAACACCCCCCGCTCGGCCGCGAGCATCTCGCGCCGCAGCCGCCGGTAGGTCGTCGTCGGGACCTCCTCGCCCTCCGGGCCCGTCCCGCCGCCGAGCCGCTCCCACGCCCGGAGCTGCCGCTGCTCGGCGAGCTCGCGCAGCCGGGTCACGACCGACTCGTCCAGCTCCTCCCGGGCGGTCAGCTCCGCCAGCCGCTCCAGCGCCGCGTTCGCGGCCGCGTGCTGCGCGCCGGCCTCCGCGACGGTGTCGGTGTAGCGCTCCCGGTCGCTGCCGACGCGCAGCATCCGGATCAGCGCCGGGAACGTCAGCCCCTGCACCAGCAGCGTCCCGAGGACGGTGGTGAAGGTGAGGAACAGGATGAGGTCGCGTCCCGGGAACGGGCGGTCCGCCGAGGTGACGAACGGGATCGCGAACGCCGCGGCCAGCGACACCACCCCGCGCATGCCCGCCCACGACACGATGACCCGGCCGCGCCAGCCGAGGTCGCGGTCGCGCTCCCGCACCCGCCGCGACAGCCACCGCGGGAGGAACGACGCCGGCAGCACCCACACGAACCGCGCCGCGACGGTCACCCCGAACACCGCCACCGCCCACCACGCCAGCCGCGGCCACGGATAGCCGGACAGCCCGTCGATCACCGGCGGCAGCTGGAGCCCGATGAGCAGGAACACCACGCTCTCCAGCAGGAAGACCATGACCTTCCAGAAGGAGTGCCCGATCAGCCGGGTCACGGCGGGCGACTCGGTGAACCGGTGGCCGAGGTACAGCCCGCTGACCACCACCGCGATCACGCCGGACGCGTGCACCGTCTCGGCCAGCAGGTAGGCGGCGAACGGCGCCACGACCGCCACGCCGTTCTCGACGAGCGGGTCGTTCAGCCGGGTCCGCAGCCAGTGCAGCGGCGGGCCGAGCAGCAGCCCCACCGCGGCCCCGGCGGCCGCGGCGAACAGGAAGCGCAGCACGCCGTCGGCGAGCGTGAACCCCGCGCCCGTCGCGGCGATGACCGCCACCCGGAACGCGGTGAGCGCCGTCGCGTCGTTGAACAGGCTCTCGCCGAGCAGGACCGTCACGACCCGGCGGGGCAGCCCGAGGCGCTGCGCGACGCTGACCGCCGCGACCGCGTCCGGCGGCGCCACGATCGCGCCGAGCACGCACGCCGCCGACAGCGGCAGCCCGGGGACGAGCAGGTAGGCCGCGTACCCGACGGCGAACGTGGTGAACAGCACCAGCCCGACCGACAGCAGCCCGATCGACAGGACGTTCTCGCGCAGGTCGTAGTACGAGCTCTGCCACGCCGCGGAGAACAGCAGCGGCGGCAGGAAGACGTACAGGACGAACTCGGGGTCGAGCTCGAACTCCGGGACGCCCGGCACGAACGAGACCAGCAGGCCCGCGATCACCAGGACCAGCGGCGCGGACAGGCCGGCGCGCCGCGCGGTCCCGGCCACCAGCAGCGCGCAGACGGGGATGGCCAGCAACCACAGTGCGTGCGTCGTCTCCACCTGCCAGATGATCCCACGGCGCCGCGACGTCTCCGGACATCGGGCGACATCGGGCGCACCACCGGACGTCCGTCGCGGGCCTCCCGTGGCGGCCGGAGCCCCGAGTGGCGCCTGGGGCAGCCCTAGTGCAGGTCGGTGGGGTGGCCGCGGGCGTCGCGGGACGTCTCCTTGGCGAAGGCCAGGAAGTCGCGGGCGGCGGGCGGCAGCCGCCGGTGCGCGTGGACGAGCCCGATCATGCGGGTGATCGGCGGCATGAACGACCGGACGGTGACGCCCTCGGTGTCGTCGACCTGGTTGCGGTACCACAGCAGCGAGCCCATCCCGGCCCGCACCCAGCCGAGCCACGCCCCGCGCTCGTCGGACTCCACGGCCGCCACCGGCGTCGCGCCGATGCGCCGCAGCATGACGTCGATCTCGGCGCGCCGCGCGCTGCCCCGCGCGGGCAGGACGAGCCGCATGCCGTCCAGCGCGGTCAGCGGCACCGGCTCGCGCACCTTCAGCGCGGGCGGCGAGATCAGGACCACCTCCCGCTGCTCGAACGGGTGCGCCGCCATGTCGCCCGGCACGGGCAGGTCGGTGAGCGCGAGGTCGGCGCGGCCGGCCCGCACGGCCGCGGCGACCTGGTCGCGGTCCTCGCAGCGGACGACCCGGACCCGGACCGCGGGCTGGTCGCGCGCGAAGCGGGGGATCAGCCGGCCGGTCAGCTCCGGCTCCAGGGACGCGGTCGTGGCGATGCGCAGCTCGGTCCCCCGGCCGCCGTTCGCCCGCGCGCCCGACAGGCCCTCGATCGCCTCCACGGCGTCCAGCGCCACCCGGGCCTGCCGGACCACCTGCTCGCCGACGGCGGTGAGGACGACGCCCCGCCCGGACCGGGCGAACAGCTCCACGCCGAGCTCGCGCTCCAGCTCGCGGACGGCCCTGGACAGGGCGGGCTGGGCGACGTAGAGGGCCTGGGCCGCCGACGTCATCGTGCCGTGGTCGGCGGTCGCCACGACGTAGCGCAGCTGCCGCAGATTCATGCCCTGACCGTATGACAACGACGGGATCCGGTCCTGGACATAGCCGGAATCGGTCCGGGGAGATTTCCCCGGCCCCCGCGCCCCTGACCTGGTGATCAAGGACGCCGGGGGGCCGCGCGGCGCTATCCGGCGCCCGCCCGCCCGGCGGGGACGGTCTCCGCTTCGGGCTGGAGCTGGGGCGCGCCGACCGCGCAGTGGTTCCTGGCCTGCGGCTGGCACCGCTCCCCGGACGGCCGGCGCAGCGCGCCGTCGTCCACGGTGAGGAGGCTGAGCAGGGCGCCGAGCGCCAGCAGGCCCGCGCAGGACGCCATCGCGATCCCGAACCCGTGCGAGAAGGCCGCGGGGTCGTCGTAGGCGTCGCCGGTCAGCCCGGCCAGCGGCGGGATCGCGGCGACCGCGAGGAGCCCCGCGGCGCGGGCCACCGCGTTGTTGACGCCGCTCGCCACGCCCGCGTGCCGCTCGTCGGCGGTGGCGAGGACGGTCGCGGTCAGCGGCGCGACGACCGCCGACAGCCCCAGCCCGAACACGGCCACGGCGGGCAGCACGTCCCGGACGTAGGAGGCGCCCTCGCCGATGCGGCCGACGAGGAACATCCCGCAGGCGGCGACGGCGAGGCCCGCCGTCATCGGCACCCGCGGGCCGATCTTCTGCGCGAGCGCGCCCGCCCGCGCCGACAGCAGCAGCATGAGGACCGTGACGGGCAGCAGCGCCGTCCCCGCCGCGATCGGCGAGAACCCGCAGACGACCTGGAGGTTGAGGACGAACAGGAAGAACAGCACGCCCATCCCGCCGTACACCACGAACGTGACGACGTTCACGGCGGTGAACTGCCGGGAGGCGAACACGTCCAGCGGCAGCATCGGCCGCGGCGCCGGCCGCCGGGACCGGACCCCGGGCAGGTGCCGTCCCTTGCCGCGGGCGCGTTCCACGACGACGAACAGGACCGCAGCGGCGACGCCCACCGCGCCCGCCGCGCCGATCACAGCGGGGCCGGTGCCTCCGCCGGGCGCTTCCGTCAGCGCGTAGGTCGTCCCGGCCAGGGCGAGCGCGGCCAGCACCGCGCCCAGCACGTCGAAGCGGCCCCGGGCGTCCGGGTCGACGCTCTCCGGGACGTGCCGCACCGCGACCAGCACGACGACGGCGGCGAGCGGCACGTTCAGCAGGAACACCCAGCGCCAGCCCGCCGCGTCCACCAGCCAGCCGCCGGCGAACGGTCCCACGGCCCCGGCGACCCCGCCGAACCCCGACCAGGCGCCGACCGCGCGGGGCCGGTCGTCGGGGACGAAGGACGCCTGGATGATCGCCAGCGAGCCCGGCGTCAGCAGCGCCCCGCCGACGCCCTGGAGGGCCCGCGACAGCACCAGCATCTCGACGTTCTGCGCGAGGCCGCACAGGACCGACGCCGCCGCGAACCACAGCACGCCGACCAGGAAGATCCGCCGCCGCCCGAAGCGGTCGCCGAGCGAGCCGCCGAGCAGGATGAACCCGGCCAGCGTGAGCGTGTAGGCGTTCACCGTCCACTGGAGGCCCGCCATGTCGGCGCCGAGGTCGCGCGCCAGCTTCGGCAGCGCCACGTTCACCACGGTCGAGTCGAGCATGGCCACGCTCGACCCGAGCACGGTGGCCAGCAGGACCCAGCGGCCCGGCCCCGTGCCCAGCCGGACGTCCGGCATCAGACGATCAGTTCATCGACGAAGCACCATCGCCAGTCCTCCCCGGGCTCGAAGGACCGCACGATCGGGTGCCCCTCGTCCTTGAAGTGCTTGGTGGCGTGCCGCATCGGGGAGGAGTCGCAGCAGCCGACGTGCCCGCAGCCCAGGCAGAGCCGCAGGTGGACCCAGCGCGTGCCCTCGGCGAGGCACTCCGCGCAGCCCTGCGGCGTCGCCGGGGCGGGGTCCTGCGCCGGGACGCTCTGCACGTGTTCACATGTCGCCATAAGAGCATGTTCGCACGCCCGCGGGGATGCGCCGGCCGGTGGGATCAGGGGTTCACCAGTGGTCGGGGCTGAACGGCTCGTCCTCGGGCCGCGCCGACTCCGACAGCAGCCGCAGGTCCGACTCGACCATCATCGTGACCAGGTCCTCGAAGGCGACCTCGGGCTCCCAGCCGAGCTGCTCGCGGGCCTTCTTCGGGTCGGCGCACAGCAGGTCCACCTCGGCGGGCCGCGTGTACCGCTCGTCCAGGACGACGTGGTCCTCCCAGTTCAGGCCCGCCGTCCGGAACGCGAACTCCACCAGCTCCCGGACGGACTGCGTCTGGCCCGTGCCGATCACGTAGTCCTCGGGGGAGTCCTGGGCCAGCATCAGCCGCATCGCCCGGGCGTAGTCGCCGGCGTAGCCCCAGTCGCGCCGCGCGTCGAGGTTGCCGAGGCGCAGCTCGGCGGCCAGCCCCAGCTTGATCCGGGCCGCGCCGAGCGACACCTTCCGGGTGACGAACTCCGCGCCGCGGCGGGGCGACTCGTGGTTGAACAGGATCCCGCTGACCGCGAACATCCCGTAGGACTCGCGGTAGTTCTGCGTGATGTAGTGCCCGTAGCTCTTGGCGACCCCGTACGGGCTGCGCGGATGGAACGGCGTCTTCTCGTTCTGCGGCGTCTCCCGGACCATCCCGAACATCTCCGACGACGACGCTTGGTAGAAGCGGATCTGCTCCCGCGCGGGCGTCCGGGACGGGCTGATGCCCGAGACCACGCGGATGGCCTCCAGCATCCGCAGCACGCCCATGCCGGTGACCTCGGCCGTCAGCTCGGCCTGCTGCCACGACATCGGCACGTAGGAGATCGCGCCCAGGTTGTACACCTCGTCCGGCTGGACGCGCTCGACCGCGGAGATCAGGCTGCCCTGGTCCAGGAGGTCCCCGGTGGTGATCTGGACGTCGCCGATGTGCTTGCGCAGGCGCGCCACATGGGGGTTCGCCTGACCCCGCACCAGGCCCCACACCTCGTACCCCTGCCCAAGCAAGTGCTCGGCCAGGTACGAGCCGTCCTGCCCGGTGATGCCGGTGATGAGTGCTCGCCTGGACAGCGGATCCTCCATGGCTGAATAGGTCAGACGCGGGCCGCCGCGGGCGGACTCCCACAACGTGCGTGGCCTACGAGGTTAGCGACCCCGCCGCGATGCTGACGAGGGAGGGCGGCGTTTGAACCGAATTCGCTTCTGATTCACCGGCGGCCCCCGTCCGCGCTGGTGCGGGGCGGTCGCGCTGCGTAGCGCGAGGCGCCCCCGATGTGCGAGCGTGTGCCCATCATGACCACGGCACCGGCCGCTCCGCTGCGGCTCAACGGGCGCGGGCTCGGCCCCCGCGCGATCATGGCGGTGGTGAACCGCACCCCCGACAGCTTCTTCGACCGCGGCGCCACCTACGCCTTCGGGGCCGCCCTGGACGCGGTCGCCCGGGCCGTGGCCGAGGGCGCCGACATCATCGACATCGGCGGCGTCAAGGCCGGCCCCGGCGCCGAGGTGGACGTCGCCGAGGAGCTGCGCCGGGTGGTGGACCTCGTCGCCGCCGTCCGGGACCGGCACCCCGGCGTGGTGATCAGCGTCGACACCTGGCGCGCGGAGGTCGGCGAGGCGGTGGCCCAGGCGGGCGCCGATCTGCTGAACGACACCTGGGGCGGCCCGGACCCGCGGCTCGCCGAGGTCGCCGCCGCGCACGGGATCGGCCTGGTCTGCGCGCACGCCGGCGGCCTCGCCCCCCGCACCCGCCCGCACCGCGTCGGCTACGACGACGTCATGGCGGACGTGCTCGCGCACGTGACCGCCGAGGCCGAGCGCGCGGTGGCGCTCGGGGTGCGCCGGGACGCGGTCCTCATCGACCCCGCGCACGACTTCGGCAAGAGCACCCGCCAGTCGCTGGAGATCAGCCGCCGGCTCGGCGAGATGACCGCGACGGGATGGCCGGTGCTGGTCGCGGTGTCCAACAAGGACTTCATCGGCGAGACCCTCGGCGGCCGGGCCGTGGACCGGCGCGGCCCGGGCACGATGGCCGTCCTCGGCGTCTCCGCCTGGCTCGGCGCCCGCGTGTTCCGCGTCCACGACGTGGCCGCCGCCCGCCGCGCCCTCACCGCCGTCGCCGCCCTGACCCCCTGAGAACGCCCGCCCGGGAACGCGCTGCCACCCGGGAACGCGCTATCGCACGGCCGATTCGCGCTGGCGGGCCCGGTAGGCGGCGACGTGCATGCGGTTGCCGCAGGTGCGGCTGTCGCAGTAGCGGCGGCAGCGGTTGCGGGACAGGTCGACGAGGACGCGGGAGCAGTCCGGCGCCTCGCAGGTGCGCAGCCGGTCGAACTCGCCGGCCGCGACCACGTAGGCGAGGGCCATGCCGCAGTCGGCCGCCAGGTGCTCGCCCATGGGGGCGCCCGGCGCGAAGAAGTGCACGTGCCAGTCGTAGCCGTCGTGGTCGGTCAGGTGCGGGGTGGTGCGGACCTCGCCGACGATCTCGTTGATCAGCCGGACGGCGGACGGCACGTCCGGGGCCCGGAAGACGGCGTGGAACCGCTCGCGCAGGTCCATGACCCGGGCCAGGTCGGCGTCGGTCAGCTCGCCGACGTCGCTGAACGCGTTGCGCTCCACGAACGCGCGGAGCCCGGGCACCCCGCCGATCGACTCCGCGCCGGCGGTCGCGGCCCCGGTGTTGATCAGATCGACGACGACGGCGAGCGCGTGCTCGGTGTCATGAGTGAAGATCACGATGACTCCAGTCTCGGGGGACCGGGACGTGGTGCACCTGGGGGACCGACCCAGGACCCGGCGCGGTACGGGGAGGTCGTGCGCCCGGCAACGCCGCCGGGGCCGGAACGCGGCCCGGACCCGAGCATATGACGCCGAGCGCCCCCGTCCGCGCGGACCCCGCCGGGACGTGCGGGCCGGTCACGCGGGCCGTCGCGCGGGCCGCGGGGTTGGCGCGTTCCAGCAAAGTGACGCGGGTCGCGCGTAGCCGACGTTGATCGGGACACAACAGGGGGCGTGGAGGAGGACCGGCTACTCATCGTCTTCCTGGTCGTCGCCGTGGTGGTGCTGCTCGCCCGCGCGCTGTCCCGGCGGCTCCAGGCGCCCGACGCGATCCTTCTCGTGCTGTTCGGCATGGCCGCCGGGTTCGTGCCCGGCCTCCCGCACGTCGTCGTCCCGCCCGAGCTGGTCCTGCTCGGCTTCCTGCCGCCGCTGGTCTACCACGCGGCGTTCTTCACCGCGCCGCGCGAGGCCCGCGCCGACGCCGTCCCGATCGTCGCGCTCGCCTTCGGGCTGACCGCCGTCAGCACGGTCGCGGTCGCGGGGACCGTCCACGCCCTCCTGCCCGAGGTCGGCTGGGCCGCCGCGCTGGCGTTCGGCGCGGCCGTCGCGCCCACCGACGCCGTCGCGGCCACCGCCGTGCTCCAGCGGCTCGGCGCCCCCGCCCGGCTCGTCACGATCCTGGAGGGCGAGAGCCTCATCAACGACGGCGTGGCCCTGACGATCTTCGGGCTGGCGGCCGAGTCGCTCGGCACCGGGTTCACGCTCTCGCACGGCGCGGCGCGGCTCGCGCAGTACGCCGCCGGGGGCGTGGTGTACGGGCTGGTCACCGGCATCGTGATCCGCCGCGTCCGGCGCTCCATCCAGGACCCCATCAGCCAGATCATCGTGTCGCTCGTCACCCCCTACCTGGCCTACATCCCGGCCGAGAATTTCGGGGCGTCCGGAGTGCTCGCCACGGTCACCGCCGGGTTCTTCATCGGCACGCACGGCGAGGGCGTACTCCAGCCCGCGTCCCGCATGGTCGGCAACACGTTCTGGCGCGTCCTGACGTTCCTGCTGGAGTCGGCGCTGTTCGTCCTGCTCGGCCTGGAGATGCGGCAGCTGCTCCACGAGCCCGGCGGCCACACCTGGACCGGCGTGGCGCTCGTCAGCCTCGCCGTGGCGGGCGTCCTCGTCGGCGTCCGGCTGGTGTGGCAGCTCGGCAACGGCCCGCTCGCCCGGCTGCTGCCCGGCGGCCGGCGCAGCCAGGAGGGGCTCGGCTGGCGGCAGCGGGCGGTGATCGGCTTCAGCGGGCTGCGCGGCGCGATCTCGCTGGCCATCGCCCTGTCGCTGCCCGCCGCCGTCGGCGCCGAGCGCGGCCTCCTCGTCCTGCTCACCGCGCTGGTCGTGCTGATCACGCTGGTCGGGCAGGCGCCGCTGCTGCCGGTGCTGCTGCGCCGGCTCGGGCTGATCGAGTCGGACCGCCGCCGGGAGGAGGCCATGGTGGCGCGCAAGGCGGGCCTCCAGGCCGCGCTGGCCCGGCTGGACGAGCTGGCCGAGCGGGACGAGGTCGACGAGCAGACCGCCGAGGCCTTCCGGCAGATGCTGGAGGTCCGGCTGGACCGCGTCCGCTACTTCCTGGAGGACGAGGACCGGGACGATGCGCGCCCGCCGAACAGCCAGCACGTCCGCAGCGAGCTCGTCCGGGCGCAGCGCGGCAAGCTCAGCTCGCTCTACCGCAAGGGCAGGATCGGGGCCGGGACGCTCCGCGAGATCAGCCGCGAGCTCGACTTCGAGGACCCCGTGGTCATCAGGAAGACCCGCGCGTGACCCGCCCCGGTTCCGGGCCCCCGCTCCGCGAGCGGGCGGGGGTGCGGGGGCTCAGCGCGCGTAGTGCGGGTCGGCGACGACCGGGTAGTAGGCGTCCGCGTGCTGGACGCGCATCGTGATCACCGACCCCTCCAGCGCGTAGTCGGCCTTCACCTGGCGGAACATCGAGTCGCTCGCCCACGGGTTGTAGAGCCGCCCCACGGTCGCGCCGTACCGCAGGTGGACGACGTCGTAGCCGCCGGAGGGCATCGCCTCCAGCGCCAGGCCGTCCGGCAGGGAGATCGCGAAGCGGAACTCCGAGGGGGCGTCCGGGCCGTGGACGATGGTGAGCAGCCGGACACCGTTGTCGGTGGTCTGCGCGACGATGTCGGTGTCGACGTCCACGCCGACGAACACCCGCAGGCTCGGCCGCAGCACCTGGGCGACCGTGTCGGCGGCGGCCACGTCGATGCCGAGGTGCAGGCGCTGCCCGTCCTTGGTCGGCACCCAGACCCCGTCCCGGGCGCGCTGGCCCCAGGCGACGTCCGGGTTCTCCATCTCCTGAGGCTCGTTCTTGCCGCGCGCCACCAGGATCCTCGAGGCCGCGCTCATCGCCGCGGCAGCCCCGTCCCGTGCATGCCTCATGGCGGGCCCCCTCGCCTTCTTTCATCACATACGTGACTTCACGCTGTCTCGGGTTTACCACGGGACGGCCCGGCGGGACTCCCGCTTGGCCCGTGGCGGGGATGTCGATGAACGTTCCCCTCTGCGTCGTTGGACCTTACACCACGCTTATACGCGCCGGTCGGGCGCATATCGGGCCGGAGGCCGGTTGATCGTGATAAGGCGGTGATCTTTATGTCGGGCCGCCACGATTCGCATTCTCCGGATGCCGCTCCGTGATCGGCGCCGCGCGTTCCCCGGGCACCGGGCCGGGCCGCCGCGAGAGGCATTCCCGAACCGCGCGGAAAATGCTTTGCGGCCCGCCGCATGATCGGCGCATCCTGGAAGGGCGTTCGGAAAGGACGGCTCGAAGGGGTGAGCCACCGGTTAGGCGGCTGGTCTCCAAAACCAGCGGAAAGTGGGTTCGACTCCCTCCGCCCCTGCTGAAGATGATCAATGGGCTTGTGGTGTAACGGAAGCACACTTCCCTTGCAAGGAAGAGACCAGGGTTCGACTCCCTGCTGGTCCACGCGGCGGCTCCGCCCGCCGGCCGGGTCCTCCCGGCCGGCGGCGGACGTTCGAGGAGGGTTGGCCGAACGGTAAGGCAGCAGTTTCGAAAACTGTGGTCGAGGTGAAACTCGAAGGGGTTCGACTCCCTTACCCTCCGCTTTCCGGCGGCGCGCCGAATGGCGGCGCTCAGGCCGGTGCGGGCTGCGGCGCGGCGGCGCTCTCCGCCAGGTCGGCGAGGACCTCGCCGAGCCGGTCCAGCGCGCCCGCGATCCAGGGCAGGGCCGCCGGCGCGGGCGAGGCGAGCGCGGCCAGGCGCTGCTCGTCGTCCTCCCCGTAGAGCAGGCTGGGCGCCACGCGCATCCGCAGCGCGGCCGGCGGGTCGCCGAACGAGCTGCCCGGCAGCACCCCGACGCCGTAACGCTCCAGCAGCAGGGACGTGAGGTCCTCCGCCGTCCGCACGCCGTGCCCCTCGCCCAGCGCCTCCCGCAGCGGGCCGAGGTCCGGGTAGACGTAGAAGGCCGCCTGCGGACGGGGCACGCGGGCGCCCGCGGCCGCGAACCGGTCCGCGACCGCCGCCGCCACCGCCGCGTGCAGCCGCCGGCTGCGGTCGACGTGCTCGACCAGCTCGGGCGGCTCGGCGAACGCGTAGGCGGCGGCGTGCTGCATCGGCGCGGGCGCGCTGGACCAGACCTCGCTCGCCACGCCGAGCACGCTGTCGCGCAGCGCCCGGCCGAACGGGCCGTCCGGGAGCCGGGCGACGCCGAGGCGCCAGCCCCCGGCCGCCAGGCTCTTGCTCAGCGCCGTCGTCACCACCGCCCGCTCCGGCGCGAACCGCACGGGGCTCGGCACCGTCCGGCCGGGCTCGTGCACGAGGTCCCGGTAGATCTCGTCGGAGATCACCACGAGGTCGAGGTCCCGCGCGACCGAGCAGAGCCGCCGGACGGTGTCCTCGGCGGCGAGGGTGCCCGTGGGGTTGTCCGGCAGGGTGACGACCACGGCCCGCACCGTGCGCCCGCGGCGCCGCGCCCGCACGACGGCGTCCGCGAGCAGCGCCGGGCTCGGGACGCCGCCCTCCCCGGGCGGCGTCGCGACCCGGACGGGCTCCGCGCCCACCAGCGCCGTCTGGGCCGCGTAGGTCACCCAGCTCGGCGCGGGGACGACCACGTCGCCGCCCAGCGCCATCAGCAGGGCGAACAGCAGCGGCTTGCTGCCCGGGCCGCAGACCACCGAGGACGGGTCGGTGGGCGTCCCGCGGCGGCTCCAGTACCCGGCCGCGGCGGCGCGCAGCGCGGCGGACCCGGCGACCGGCCCGTAGGCGCCCCGTCCGGCCGCGGCCTCCAGCTCGCGGGCGAGCGCCGGATGTATCGGTATCCCGGCCTCGCCGAAGCCGAGGGGGAGCACGCGCATGCCCTGCCCGCGTTTGCGGTGGAGCGCCTCGTTCACGGCGAGTGTCGCCGACAGCGGCACCGGGCGCGGGGCGAACGGCAGGGGCCGGGCGGGCGTGGACGGGCTCTGGGCGTGCATGGACTACTCCAAGGCATGGCGAAGCAACGGTGGGTGAGTGAGCGATTCCAGTGCGCGACCCGGCCGGGTTCACCTCATGCTTGCCCGCTCAGAGCATCATCACAAGCGAGTCTCGGCGATGGTGACCGTAAGATGGGCTGATGCTCGAAGTGCGCCGCCTGCGGCTGCTGGCCGAGTTCGCCCGCCGCGGCAGCATCGCCGCCACCGCGGCCGCCCTCGGCTACACGCCCTCGGCCGTCTCGCAGCAGCTCGCGGCGCTCGAACGGGAGGCCCGCGTCCCGCTGCTGGACCGCACCGCCCGCAGCGCCGAGCTGACCGACGCCGGGCGCCGGCTGGCCGCCCGCGCCGAGGAGATCCTCGCGCTCGTGGAGACCGCCGAGGCCGAGCTGTCGGCCCAGGCCGACACGCCGCTCGGCCGCGTCGTCGTCACCGCCTTCCCCACCGCCGCCGTCGCGTTCGCCCCCGCCCTGGCGCAGAGCCTCGGCGACCACCCCGGGCTGACGTTCGTGCTGCGGCAGACCCGGCCCGGGGACGGCGTCCGGCAGGTGCAGAACGGCGAGGTGGACATCGCGCTCATCGACGACTGGACCGGCAAGGTCCCCGACCAGTCGCCCGCCGCGCTGGAGTTCTTCCACCTCCGCCGCGACCCGCTGGTCCTCGTCGTCCCGGACTCGCACCCCATGTCGGACCCCGAGCGGCCCGTCCGGCTCCAGGAGCTGCGTGACGAGCCCTGGATGGCCGCCCCGCCCGGCGAGCCGTCCCGGCAGGCCGTGGAACGGCTCCTGGACACGGTCGGCGGCGCCCGCCCCGTCCCCTGGGAGTTCGAGGGCCTGCTCACGATCCTGAGCCTGGTGGCGCGGGGGATCGGGATCACCGCCGTCCCGGCGCTCGCGCTCGCGGCCGGCGACCAGGGCGTCGCGGTGCGCCGCATCCCCGAGTGCACGCTCGCCCGCGAGGTGTACGCCGTCACCCGGACGGCCAGCGTCCGCAGGCCCTCCGTGGCCGTCACGCTGCGCGCGATCTACGCCGCCGCCCGGGACGTCCAGCCCCCGGAACTGGGCGGCTGACCGGCCCGGACGCCCCGGCGGGCCCGCCCCGCCGGACGGTCGCCGCCGCCACGGCCGGAACCGCCCCGCGGGTTCACCGCTGACCGCAAGCGGACGGGGCCCGCACCTTCCGGCGCCCGGAGCCGAACCAACCCTCGAGGGCACGTCGAACCGCCGAAAACGGGTGGGCGCGTGCCGAGCATCACGTACCGTGGGGCGAATCGTGACCTCTTCGCGACCAAGCACACCGATGTCCACGCACACCGATCGGGGAGCGCAGCGCTCGATGGAACGACCGGCGACCGAGCCCGCGGGCCCGTCCGAGGGGACGGCCCCGCCCGCGCCCACGCCACCGGCCGAGGGCGAGCGGCACAAGGACCACCACTTCGAACTCCCGCGGGTGACCGCGCTGCTCCTGCACGCGCTGCCCCGCTTCCTGGAGGGCGTCGTCGCGCCCGTCGCGGTCTTCTACGCCGCGCTCGTGCTGCTCGGCCTGAACGGCGCCCTCGTCGCCGCCGTCGCCTGGGTCTACGGCGGCATCGCCTGGCGCTACTTCCGCGGGCACGGCGTCTCCGGGATGCTCATGCTCGCCGCGGTCGGCGTCACCGTCCGGGCGGGGCTGGCCGCCGCCACCCACAGCGCGGTGATCTACTTCCTCCAGCCGACCCTGGGCACGCTCATGGTGAGCATGTCGTTCCTCGCCTCGGTCCCGCTGGGCAGGCCGCTCGCCAAGAAGCTCGCCAGGGACATGGCGCCGATCCCCGAGGCCTTCCTCCGGCACGCCAGGGTCCACCAGTTCTTCCTGCGGATCTCCCTGCTGTGGTCGATGGTGCTGTTCACCAACGTCCTCATCAGCCTCTGGATGCTCTTCAACGAGTCGCTCGGCATGTACCTGTGGGTCCGCACGGGCCTGGTCGCGGGGCTCGGCGCCGTGGGCGTCGGCGTCTCGGTCTGGGGCTTCAAGCGCTGCGTCCGGCACGTCAACGCCGAGCCCGGCCCCGCCTGACCCCGGCCTGATCAGCGGCCTCGGCACGGGCCGGCCACCGGCCTGATCACCGTCCGGACCCGAACTTTCCGCCGCTTCGGGCCGTCTCCCAGAGAACAGCGGGATGTCACCAACCGGGGTGACTCCTTGGGACTTGGGGGAGTTTGTGCGGGTCAAGGGGCGTTTCAGGATCGTGGTGACCGGCGGCGCGGGCGCGGTGGCGCTGCTCGCGGCGGGCTGCGGGCTGGGCTCGGCGGGCTCCGGCGGGTCGGGGTCCGCCGTGACGATCACCCCGGCCAACGGGACCGCCCAGGTCAGGCCGGACGGGACGATCGAGGTCAAGGCGGGCGGCGGCAAGCTGGAGAACGTGACCGTCAAGGGCGCGACGGGGGCGCCGATCACCGGCCGGATGGACGGCCGCAGAAAGTGGCGTTCCACCCGCACGCTCGTGCCGGGCACGTCCTACACGGTGACCGCCCAGGCCCGCGACGGCGGCAAGACTCGCACGGTGACCAGCACGTTCACCACGCTCAAGCCGGAGCGGACGCTCACCGTCGAGGACGTCACGCCGAGCCTCGCGGGCGAGAAGGTCGGCGTCGGCATGCCGATCATCCTGCGCTTCAACCGCCCGGTCACCGACCGGGCCGCCGTCGAGCGGGCGCTGAAGGTCACCCCCGACAAGCCCGTCGAGGGCGCCTGGCGCTGGGTCGGCTCCGACCAGGTGATCTACCGGACGAAGACCTACTGGCAGCCGCACCAGACCGTCCGGTTCCAGGCGGACCTCGCCGGGGTCAACGCGGGCGGCGGCGTCTACGGGGCCGCGGACGTCCGGCGGACGATCACGATCGGCGCCGCGCAGATCACCACCGGGAACATCGGCGGCCACCACATGACGGTCAAGCGGGACGGCAGGACGCTGCGGACCATCCCGTTCAGCGCGGGCAACGGGGAGACGCGCGAGTTCACCACGACCAGCGGCGTCCACCTCCTCATGGAGAAGGGCGACCCCGTCACCATGACGTCCCCGGGCCGTCAGGAGGGCGACCCCGGCTACTACAAGACCGTGGTGAACCACGCCGTCCGCTTCTCCAACAGCGGCGAGTACGTGCACTCGGCGCCCTGGTCGGTCGGCTCGCAGGGGTCGGCGAACGTCAGCCACGGCTGCCTCAACGTCAGCCCGTCCGACGCGAGCTGGTTCTACGACATCGCGCAGCGCGGCGACGTGATCGATCTCACGGGCAGCGACCGGGAGGTCGAGTGGGACAACGGCTGGAGCTACTGGCAGCTGCCCTTCGACCAGTGGAAGCGCGGCAGCGCCCTCTCCTGAGGCGTCCGGATCCGCCCACTTGCAACGCTTTGATCTCGGACTACCGCCAAAACCCCGGGTCATGGCATGATCGACGACTTTTGTCGTTATTGTTCCCCTGGTAGACGGCGGGGTTTCCTGGAGGTACTGGTGCAGCGGAGTATGTCCGCAGGGGTTCGGACGGGCGCGGGGCTCGCGGGGGCCGTGCTGCTCCTCACGACCGCCTGTTCCGGCGGCGAGAAGGACGACGGCGTCACCGTCGGCGGCAAGGGGGACTCCGCGGCCCCGCAGGTGACGATCAACCCCGGCAACGGGGACACCAAGGCCAAGCCCGAGGAGGGCGTGGTCGTCAAGGCCACCGGGGGGACGCTGGAGCAGGTCAGCGTCACCCTCAAGGGCAAGCCGGTCGACGGCGCGCTGTCGGCCGACAAGACGAGCTGGACGTCGCGGACGCTGCGGCCCGGGGCCAAGTACGCCTACACGGCCGTCGCCAAGAGCCCGAAGGGCAAGTCCACCACGCTGACCGGGCAGTTCAGCACCCTCAAGGCGGCGAACAAGCTCGACATTGCCGACGTCAGCCCGACCAAGGGCGAGAAGGTCGGCGTCGGCATGCCGATCATCGTCACCTTCAACCGCGCCGTGGGCGACCGCAAGGCCGTCGAGCGCGCGCTGGAGGTGAAGTCGACCAAGGCGGCCACCGGCGCGTGGTTCTGGGTGAGCGACACCCAGGTGATCTTCCGCACCAAGAACGGCGAGTACTGGCAGCCGAACCAGTCGGTCACGCTCACGGCGAAGCTGTCCGGCGTCAAGGCGGGCAAGCGGACCTACGGCGTCGCCGACTACACGCGCAGGTTCCGCATCGGCGACGCGCACCTCATCACCGTCAACACGAAGACGCACCGGCTCGTCGTCAAGAAGAACGGCAGGAAGGTCAACGGCTGGGGCATCAGCGCCGGGCGCGGCGGCCGCGTCGTCAACGGCGTCGACACCTACCTGACCACCAGCGGCATCCACCTGACCATGGGCAAGGAGAATCCGGCGATCATGACGTCGGAGTGGATGGGCGTGAAGCCGGAGGACAAGGCCAACGGCGGCTACAAGGAGGTCATCCCGCACGCGGTGCGGATCTCCAACAGCGGCGAGTACATCCACTCGATGGCCTCGACCGTGTGGGCGCAGGGCCACCAGAACGTCAGCCACGGCTGCCTCAACTCCCCGCCCGCCAAGGCCCAGTGGTTCTACAACTGGTCCTACCGAGGCGACCCGGTCGTCATCACCGGCACCAAGCGCGGCCTCGCCTGGGACAACGGCTGGAGCTTCTACCAGATGTCCTGGAACAAGTGGGTCAAGGGCAGCGCCCTCGACCGCACCGTGACCACGGCCTGATCCGGCCTGATCCGGTCGGGGCCCCAGCCGGGCCCCGGCCGGGCCGTCAGCCGGGCCGCTCGGCGGAGGCCGGCGTGCTCGAAGGCCGCCCCGCCCGGCCGCGGAAGACCTCGTCGACCGCGGCCTTGCGGAGCCTCTCCAGCAGGTCGATCTGGGCCTGCGCGCGGTCCTGGAGCAGTGCCAGCTCGTCGGCGTCCAGGGCGGGCTCCTGGTCGGTGAGGGCGGCGAGGGCGCGCCAGCAGGCCGCCTTGCCCTCGACGCCGAGGCGCAGCGCCTCGAACTCCACGAGGTCGGTCAGCGGTGAGCGCTCGCGGAGGCGCCCGTTGAACTTCAGCCGCCCGGCCAGCTCGCCCGCCCGGACCGCCAGCACCTTGTACTGCCGGACGGGGATCCCCAGCGACTTCATGATCGACAGCAGCGCGCCCCGGTCGGCGGCGATGTCGTCCGCCAGCCCCTGGAGCCGGTCCCCCTCGGGGGAGCCGGCGAGGGCCCGCGCGGTGCTGCGCGCCCGCTCCACGCCGCCCGCCGCCGCCGCGGCGTGGTCGGTGAGGTAGATCTCCAGGTATCTGCGGGCGTCCGACTTGTCCATGCGCGTCCTGTACCCGGTGCCTCCCGGGTAAACGGGACGGCGCGTCCCCGCAGGGCGGGACCACGCGCGGGGATCAGAGGCAGTCGGCGGAGTCCACGATCTCCGCCCGCATGTTCAGCTCCATCATGCGCAGGGCCGCGTCGCTGAGGTCCGGGTGGATGTGGGCCACCGCGTCCCTGGGCACGACGAGCTGGAAGTGCCGGACGTAGGCGTCCAGCGCGCTGTAGAGGATGCACTGCTCGGTGACCTGCCCCGTGAGGATCACCTTCTCGGTCCCGTCGCGGGAGAGCAGGTACTCCAGGGGCGTGCCGTAGAAGGCGCTGTGCCTGACCTTGGCGAGGAAGGCGCAGTCCTCCGGCGGGACGAGCGGCTCGACGAGGTCGGGCCGCTTCCCCTCCAGCGCCCCGCGGACGAGGTCCTCCCGGGCCGCCGCGAAGTCGCCGTGGTTGTCGTTGACGTACACGAGCCGCACGTCGTCCCGTTCCCGGGCCCGGGCCACGAGGTCGCGGAGGGGCCCGACCACCGCCTCGACGCTGCCGGTCAGCCGGTCGGCGTCCTCGTGGTCGTACGGGTTGAGCATGTCGATGACGATCAGTGCGGTCCGGGTCATGATCCCGCCATGCCCGTGCACGCCGGTTCCACACGTCCTCCCAGCACGGACGTGAGAGGAGCGCGGAACGGGCGGCACGGGCGCCCGGATCTCCGCCTGAGGCTCAGCCGGGCCCTCAGCCCGGCACGGCCTCCCCGGGGACGACCGCCGGCGCGGCCTCGGGGACCGGCCGCAGCGGCCGCACATCGGCGCCGGACGCGTCCGCGACGACCAGGGACCGGTCGGGGACGGTCGTCCAGTCGCCGGCGTCGTCGTGCGGCTCGCTGGCGACGAGGACGCCGTCCGGCTCCCGCCGGTAGCACAGCGTCTCGGCCCAGGTCGTCGCGACGGCCAGCGCGCCGTCGGTGGCCAGCATGTTCAGGCAGGCGGCCGGGTCCAGGGCGACGACGTCGTACAGCAGGTTCTCCACCGCGGCGGGGAGCGGCTCGCCCGCGTCGAGGCGCTGCCACAGCAGCGCCGCGAGGAACGCCGAATCGCATCCGGACTCCGGTTCGCGGCCCGGCTCCAGCAGCTCCGCCGTCCGCGCCAGGTCGAGCTGGCCGTTCAGGCTGAACAGCACCGCGCCGTCGGTGAACGGGGCGTTCGCGGTCCGCTCGATCGGCATGCCCGGGCTCGCCGCCCGCACCGCGCCGAGCACGCACCCGGCCCGCAGGTCCCGCGCCGTCGCCGGGAAGCCGGTGTCCTCCCAGATCGGCGTGGTGACGCGGTAGACGGAGGTGCGGCCGTCATGGTGCCAGCCCGCCCCGAAACCGTCCTTGTTGACGAGGCCGATCTGCTGCCAGCGCGGGATCTTGGCCTGTTCCACGAGCCCGTAGGAGGGCTCGTAGAACAGCGCGTGCAGGGACCTGGGGGCACCGATCCAGGCGAAGTGGCGGCACATCGGCGTGGTTTCTCCTCACGAAGCCGTCGGGGGACATGTTGCTCGCCCACCGTACGGCTCACACCCCGTGGCTCTGCAACCACAGCTCCAGCAGCGCCACCTGCCACAGCTGGCTCGCGCCGAGGGTCGTCCGGTGGTCGCTCGGCGCCGCGAGCAGCCGCTCCAGGTACTCGGGCCGGTAGAGCGCGCGCGCCTTCGCCGCCGGGGCCTCCAGGGCCTCCCGGACGAGGTCCAGGTACGGGCCGGACAGGTGGCGGATCGCCGGAACCGGGAAGTAGCCCTTGGTGCGGTCGATGACCTCGTCCGGGACGACGCCGCGGGCCGCGTCCTTCAGGACGCCCTTGCCGTCGGACGCGAGCTTCAGCTCGGGCGGGCACGCCGCCGCCAGCTCGACGAGGTCGTGGTCCAGGAACGGCGTGCGCGCCTCCAGCCCCCAGGCCATCGTCATGTTGTCGACCCGCTTGACCGGGTCGTCCACCAGCATCACGGTCGTGTCGAGGCGCAGCGCGGCGTCGACGGCGGTGTCGGCGCCGGGCTCGGCGAAGTGGGCGCGGACGAACTCGGCGGCGGCGTCCCGGCCGAGCAGCCGGTCCGGGTTGAGGATCCCCTTCAGCTCCTCGTGGGGGCGGTCGAAGAACACGCGCGCGTAGGCGTCCGCCGCCTCGCCGCGCGGGACGCCCGCCAGCGGCGGGTACCAGTCGTACCCGGCGAAGACCTCGTCCGCGCCCTGCCCCGACTGGACGACCTTGACGTGCCGCGACACCTCCTGCGACAGCAGGTAGAACGCGACCGCGTCGTGGCTGACCATCGGCTCGCTCATCGCCGCGACCGCGCCGGTCAGCGCGGGCAGCAGCCGCGCGTCGTCGATGCGGATCTGGTGGTGGTCGGTGCCGAACCGCTCCGCGACGAGGTCGGAGTAGGCGAACTCGTCACCGCTCTCGCCCCCGGCCGCGTTGAAGCCGATGCTGAAGGTGGCGAGGTCGCGCTGCCCGGCCTCGGCCAGCAGCGCCACGATCAGGCTGGAGTCGAGGCCGCCGGACAGCAGCACGCCGACCGGCACGTCCGCGACCATGCGCCGGTCCACCGCCGTGCGCAGCGCCGCCAGCACCGCCTCGCTCCACTCCGCGCGCCCCATCTCCCTGTGCCCCGGCGCGGACGCGCGGGTGAAGCCGGGCCGCCAGTAGATGTGGTCGGTCTCGCGGCCGCCGTCCGCCGGGATCGTCCGGACGGTCGCGGGCGGCAGCTTCTCCACGCCCTTCAGGATCGTGCGCGGCGCGGGCACCACCGAGTGGAAGGTCATGTAGTGGTGCAGCGCGACCGGGTCCAGGTCGGTGTCCACGCCGCCGCCCGCCAGCAGCGCCGGGAGCGTCGAGGCGAACCGGATCCGGCCGCCGCCCCGGGTCAGGTAGAGCGGCTTGATGCCGAGCCGGTCGCGGCCGAGCACGACCGTCCCGGAGTCCCGCTCCACGATCGCGAACGCGAACATGCCCTTGAACCGGTCGACGCAGTCGCGGCCCCACCGGTGGTAGGCCTTCACCAGCACCTCGGTGTCGGACGTGGAGAAGAAGCGGTAGCCCTCGGCGAGCAGCTCCTCGCGCAGCTCCGGGTAGTTGTAGAGGCAGCCGTTGAACACCGCGGTGAGCCCGAGGTCGCTGTCCACCATCGGCTGCGCGCCCCGGTCCGACAGGTCGATGATCTTCAGGCGGCGGTGCCCGAGCGCGACCCGCCCGGACGCCCACACGCCCGCGCCGTCCGGGCCGCGCGGCTCCATCACTGCGGCCATCCGCGCGACCGCCTCGACATCGGCGGCCGCGCCGTCCAGGCGCACCTCACCGCTCAGCCCGCACATCGGCGCCTCCGGGGGGACATGAACTGACTCCTTACTCTCGGGGACAGGGGGTGGTCGGGGCTCGGGAACGTCATCCGGGTCCGCGGGTCACTGCATCAGCCAGGTGTCCTTCGACCCGCCGCCCTGCGAGGAGTTGACGATCCGGCTGCCCTCCGGCGCGACCCGGGTCAGCGCCACCGGCAGGACGGCCGGCCCGGTGCCCTGGGCGGCGCCCTGGACGACGAAGGCCCGCAGGTCGACCGCGCGCGGCCGGAGCCGGCCGCCGTCGAACACCGGGTGCGTCGACAGCCGGACGGTCTCCTGGGCGATCCAGCGTCCCGGCTCGGCGAGGACGCGGCCGCGGACGTCCTCCAGCTCGTCCCGGGACGCGTCGGGGCCGATCACGACGCCATTGCCGCCGTAGCCGTCGACCGGCTTCCAGACCAGCTCCGGCAGCCGGTCGAGGGCCTCCTCCCGCGCCCGCGGGTCGCGGCACAGGTACGTCGGCACGTTGTCCAGCAGCGGCTTCTCGCCGAGGTAGTACTCGATCAGGGCCGGGACGTGGGCGTACAGCGCCTTGTCGTCGGCGACGCCGTTGCCGGGGGCGTTGGCGAGCCGCAGCAGCCCCCGCTCGACCGCCGCCAGCAGCCCGGGGCCGAGCGGGCGGCCGTCCGCGCCGGGCGCCTCGAACAGCTCGTCCTCGTCGATGCGGCGGTAGATCACCTCGATCCGCTCGCCGTCCGCGCGCACGCCGTCCTCGTCCACGCTGAGCCGGTCGGGGGTCAGCAGCGGGACGCCGAGCTCGCGGGCCAGGAGGCGGTGCTCGAAGAACGCCGAGTCCTCCTCGCCGAGCGTCACGAGCGCGATGCCCCCGGTGGCGCCGGCGGCCAGCGCGTCCCGCAGCATCGCGGTGGCGCGCGCCGGGCCCGGCGAGCGCGACGCCCGCACGACCTCCGGCAGGATCCGCGACGTCAGCCACCGGTTCGCCATCGCGTACCCGATGCCCGACGGCACCCGCAGGTTGTCCTCCAGCACCGACCAGCGGCCCGCGCCGTCCCGGACCAGGTCGATGCCCGCGACGGCGCACCGCACCGCGTCCCGCGGCACGAGCCGCCCGTCCTCGCGCAGGCACGGCGCCTCGTCCACGGCCCACGCCGGGACGACGCCGTCCCGGACGGCCTCGCGGTCGGCGTAGGCGTCGCGCAGGAACGCCTCCAGGGCGCGGACGCGCTGCCGCAGGCCCGCCCGCAGCGGCTCCCAGTCCTCCGCGGCGACGATCCGGGGGAGGACGTCCACGGGGAACAGCCGGTCCTGCTCCTCGCCGTCCACGTGGAAGGTCATGCCGAGCCCGCGCTGCACCTCGTCGCGGAGGCGCTCGCGCTCGGCCAGGCCGTCCGGGCCGATCCGCTCCAGGGCGTCCAGCAGCAGCCCGTACGGTCCGCGCGCGCTGCCGTCGAACACCACGGCCTCGTCGGCGGACGCGTCGTACCCGCGGAGCATCGCGACGACGTTCCGCCGCGCCGGGCCGGCGCCGGACGCCGGCTCGGTGTTCGCGCGGGTCTCGGCGATCAGCGTCTCGACGACCTCGCCGAACCCGCCGCGGACGAACGCCCGCCGCTGCCGCGCCGCCGACCCGCCGCCGCGCAGCGCCCGCTCGGCCAGCTCGCCGACGAGCTCCCAGTCGCCGTGCTCCTCCAGCGCCGGGCGCAGCCCGTCCAGGGTCCGCCGCACCAGCTCCGGCGCCGGGACGGGGCCGCCGCCGTCGGGGTCGACCAGCTCGCCCTCCAGCCCCGACCGCGCCGCCCGCCACGTCGCCGCGCGGACGATCTCGTTCGGGATCGGGGCCGGCGGCGCGTCCGCGGCGGCGGCCTCCAGCTCGGCCGACACCATGGCGCGGAACAGCCCGGCGAGCAGCACCACGTCCTCGACGCTCGGGCACGCGTCGCAGATCCGCAGCTCCAGCGTCGGCAGGTGCGCCGACGGCCGGACGTCGAAGTAGAGCATCCCGGGGTCGCTGATGACCCCGGAGCGGACCAGGTCGCGCACCACGCGGTCGTACTCGGCGGCGTCCCGGAACGGGCCGAACGGGCCCGTCGTCGGCCACCGCGACCACAGCAGCGTCCGGTAGCTGGCGTACCCGGTGTCGGAGCCGAGCCAGAACGGGGAGCTCGCCGACAGCGCCAGCAGGACGGGCAGCCGCGGCCCGAGCCGGTGGGCGACCCGGACCGCGACGTCCCGGTCGCCGACGTCCACGTGCACCTGCGCGCCGCAGATCAGCTGCTCGCGCGCCAGCGCCTGGTACTCCTCCAGCATGTTCTCGTACCGGGGGTCGGGCGTGACCTTCAGCGCGTCCAGGTCGGCGACGGGCATCGTGCCCGCCGCGACGATGCCGAGCCCGAGCGGCTCGGCCGCCCGCGCGACGCCGCGGCGCAGCGCGGCCAGGTCCTCGGCCAGGTCGGCCAGCCGGACGAACGGCCTGCTGTTCGTCTCGACCACCGAGCGCTGGAGCTCGGCGCCGAAGCGGTCCTCGGGAAGCTGCTGGAGCAGGCTGTCCGCCCGCGGCAGCAGGCGGTGCCGCTCCAGGTCGACCGTGTGGAACTCCTCTTCCACCCCGACGGCCATCACATTCGCGCGATCTCCCATCACGCGACCCTAGGTTCCCTCTGTTTCGCGGACATATCACAACGAAACAAACTCGTAACCGGCGGTGCGGGCTCAGTGCGCGGCGGGCCGGCGCCGCACCCCGGCGGCCGCGAGGACGGCGCCGAGGACGCACAGCATGCCCGTGACCAGCACCGCCGTGTGCACGCCGTTCATGAACGCCTGGCCGCTCCCCGCGACGACGGCGGCCCTGACATCTCCCGGCATTCCGGCGGAGACCGGGGCGACGCCCATCGCGACCGCGTCCCGCGCCTCACCGAGGCTCCGCGCGGCGGACGCGGGGACCCCGGCGGAGATGAGCTCGCCGTACAGCGTCGCGCCGACCCGACTGTCGATCAGCGAGACGAGCACGGAGGTGCCGAGCGCGCCGCCGATCTGGAGCACGCTGGCCTGAAGGCCGCCCGCGACGAACGGCGGCCACATCGCGGCGAACGGGGAGCCCGCGTCCCAGCCGAGCATGAGGAAGCACGCGGCGGCCTGAAGGAGCATGCCGAGCGGCATCGTGAACCGCGGCCCGAACCGCTCGGTCAGCGCGGCGCCGAGCGGGGCGGCGGCGACCGAGGCCAGGCTGAGCGGCAGCGTCCGCACGCCCGCCTCGACGGGGGAGAACCCGCGGACGTTCTGCAGGTACAGCATCACGAAGAAGATCATGCCGAGCAGGGCGAAGACGGCGAGCCCGGCGGCGATCGCGCCGAGCGTGGCGGCCGAGGACCACCCCCACGTCTCGCCCCTCACGACGCCGAACACCACCGCGAGCAGGCCGAGCGCGAGCAGGACGACGCCCGGCACGTCGAAGCGCTGCCCCGCGGCGGCCGCGTTCCTGCTCCGCGGCAGCACCAGCGCGCTGAACAGCGGCGCGGCGAGGCCGATCGGCACGTTGACGAAGAACACCGACTCCCAGCCGACGTGCTCGATCAGCAGCCCGCCGAGCGGGCGTGCGGGGTGCGGTTCCGCCCTGGGCCGGTTCGCCGCCGGAGGGCCTGAGGATCGGGTGCCGGAGGATCTGCCGGCGGGGGCGTGGAGGTGCCGCAAGGACGACAGCGCGCCGAGCGCGGAGCCGAGGGCGTCCATCTCCCCGTCGGTGAGGGCGCGCACCGCGCCGGTGACATGGGCGGAGCGGACGCGCCGGACCTCGGCCAGCCGCTCCCGGGCCGCCGCGACGCGCCGGTCGGCGGCGTCCCGCCTGCGCTCCAGCAGGCCGAGCCCGCCGAGCTGGGAGACGAGGGCGCTGACGTTGTTGGGCCGCATCAGCAGCTCGTCCGCGGCCTCGCGCACGGTGACGCCCTCGCGCTCGTGGACGGGTAGCCGGGACGGGACTCGAACCCGCGCCTGCCTCAGCGAAAATGAGGTGACCTGCCGTTAGTCGACCCGGCCCGAGCAGCGCGTACGAGGATCGAACTCGTGTTTCCACGGTGAGAACGTGGTGTCCTGGCCACTGGACGAACGCGCCTGGAGATGAGAGCTTGCCTCTCGGTGGTATCGATGGTGGCCGCCGGGTGAGGACGTCCGCAACGGGTTTATCCGCGGGACCAGGATTCTCTATCATGCGGGTATGTTGACTAGGGAATTTCGCCCGCCGTTCCCCGCCCCGCGTCCCGACCGCTCGCGGCTGGTCGTGCCGCCGCCGCACGAGAGCGCCGGCCACTGGGCCGGCGCGCCCAGCGCGTGCGTCGTGGACGGGGTGACCTACCTCGCCTACCGGCTGCGCCGTCCCATAGGGGAGGGGCGCGGGTACGCGCTCGTGGTGGCGCGGTCCGCGGACGGGGAGAGCTTCGAGACGCTGGCGGTCATCGACAAGGACCGGATGGGCGCCGAGTCCCTGGAGCGGCCCGCGCTCGTGCACACGGACGAGGGCAGGTGGCGGCTGTACGTGAGCTGCGCCACACCGGGCACCAAGCACTGGCGGGTCGAGCTCCTCGAAGCGGGCACGCCGGAGGGCCTGGCGGACGCGGAGGCGAGGGTCGTGCTCCCCGGCAGCGCGAGCACGGGCGTCAAGGACCCCGTGATCCTGCGGCACGGGGACCAGTGGCACCTCTGGGCGTCCTGCCATCCCCTCGCCGACCCCGACGAGGCCGACCAGATGGTCACCGACTACGCCACCAGCCTCGACGGCCTCGACTGGACCTGGCACGGCACCGCGCTGAGCGGCAGGCCGGGGCACTGGGACGCCCGGGGCGTCCGGGTCGCCGCCGTCGTCCCGCACGAGGGGCGGGTCTTCGCCTACTACGACGGCCGCGCCACGGCCGCGGAGAACTACGAGGAGCGCACCGGGCTCGCCGCCGGGACGGAGTTCGGCGCGATGGCGGCGCACGGGACGCTGCCGGTCGCCAGGTCCCCGCACCGCGGCGAGGGCCTGCGCTACCTGTGCGCGGTCGCCCTCCCGGACGCCTGGCGCGTGTACTACGAGGTGACGCGCGAGGACGGCGCCCACGAGATCCGCACCGAGCTGCACCGGAACGGTAACGGTACTGCACTAAACAAGTAGGAATAGTTGATCTCGGGCGGATCGGGCGTTAGGTTGCTGCGCACGGTGCCGCCCCCCGGGCGTGCCCGATCCGTCGTGCGGCGCCTCGCGATCCGGGGCGCCCGGATCTAGAAGAGGCAGCTCCCATGAGGAAGAGACCGCTCGTCCCCCTCGGCGCCGCCGCGCTGGTCATCGCGTCGGGCGCGGTGGCCTGCGGCGGGTCCGACTCCGGTTCGCCGACCGCGTTCGACCCGAAGACCTGCCAGGGCGGGACGCTCACCGTCCTCAACCAGAGCGGCCTGAACGAGTTCGACCCGGCGCGGCTCTACACGTCGGGCGGCGGCGCGCTGCCCTCGCTGGTCTACCGGACGCTCACCACCCGGGCGCGGGTCGCGGGGGAGGCGGGGACGAAGCCCGTCCCGGACCTCGCCACCGACCTCGGCAGGCCGAGCGACGACGCGAAGACCTGGACGTACACGCTGAAGGACGGGCTGAAGTTCGACGACGGCTCGCCGATCACCAGCGCCGAGGTCAAGTACGGCATCGAGCGCTCGTTCTCGCCCGACCTGCCCGGCGGCGCCCCCTACCTGCACGACTGGCTCATCGGCGGCGCGGACTACAAGGGCCCGTACAAGGGCGGCGACCTCGCCTCGATCGAGACGCCGGACGCCAGGACGATCGTCTTCAAGCTGCGGCAGCCGCACGGCGACTTCCCCTACCTCGCCACCGCCACCCAGTTCGCCCCGGTGCCGAAGGCCAAGGACACCGGGATCAAGTACAAGAACGCCCCGGTCTCCAGCGGCCCGTACAAGGTCGAGAAGTACGAGCAGGGCAAGAAGCTGGTCCTCGTCCGCAACGCGTACTGGAACCGGACGGTCGACACGCAGCGGCTCGGCTGCCCGGACCGCATCGAGGTCACCTCCGGCCTGGACAAGGCCGTGATCAACCAGCGGCTCGTCAGCGGCGCGGGCGCCGACGCGAAGGCGATCACCACCGACACCACCGTGGGACCGGAGCAGCTCGCCCGGCTCGGCGGCGACCCCGGCCTCGCCAAGCGCGTCGCCCGGGGCGTGTTCGGCGAGACGAAGTACCTGGCGTTCGACGTCACGAAGAAGCCGTTCGACGACATCCGCGTCCGGCAGGCGTTCGCGTACGCGGTCAACCGGCAGTCGGTCGTCAACGCGGTCGGCGGCACCTCGCTCGCCGCGCCCGCCACCACGTTCCTCCCGGAGGGCAAGGCGTTCGGGCAGCAGCCCTACGACCCGTTCCCCGCCGGGCCGACCGGGAACCCCGCGAAGGCCAAGGAGCTGCTCGCCCAGGCCGGGTACGCGAACGGGCTCAAGGTGGAGCTCGCGTTCCCCAACACCGACGTCGACGGCTACGGGCCGAAGGTCGCCGCGGCCGTCCAGGACGCGCTCAAGCAGGCCGGCGTCACGGTCGTGCAGAAGCAGCTCGGCGAGGAGGACTACCGGACGGTCACCGGCAAGCCCGCCACCCAGCCGCCGCTGTCGCTCCAGTCGTGGGGCGCCGACTGGCCGGCCGGCGGGCCGTTCCTCATCCCGATCTTCGACGGCCGGCAGATCCTGCGCGACGGCGGCAACTACAACCTGGCCCAGCTCGACGACCCCGCGGTCAACAAGGAGATCGACGAGATCAGCAGGCTGACCGACAACGCACAGGCGGCGCCGCGGTGGGGCGCGCTCGACGCGAAGATCGGCGAGCGGGCGCTGCTCGTCCCGCTGTTCCACCCGCGCACGGTGGTGCTGTACGGCAAGGACGTCAAGAACGCCTACGTCGACGAGTGGCGCGGCTGGTACGACGTGTCGACGGTCTCGGTGAAGTGACCGGCGCGCCGTGACCGCACCGGAGACCGAGGTGTCCGCGGTCGCCGCGGCCGCCCCCGCGACCGGCGCGGACGCCCCGCCCCGGGGACGGCGGACGTGGCGGCGGCTGCGGGCCGACCGGGCCGCGAT
>NZ_CAACUY010000060.1 GCF_900659615.1 Actinomadura fibrosa
CCTGCTCGCCGGCGCCCTCCCCGCCGGCGCCGACGGCGTCGCGCTCGCCGCCGTCGGCAGCCACGCCCGCCGCGAGCTGACGCCCGGCGGCGACCTCGACCTGGTCCTGCTGCACCGCGGCCGCGCGGACGTCGCGGAGATCGCCGACCGCGTCTGGTACCCCGTCTGGGACTCCGGCCTCCGCCTCGACCACTCCGTCCGCACCGTCAACGAGGCCAGGACCGTCGCCCGCGGCGACATGAAGGCCGCCCTCGGCCTGCTGTCGGTCCGCCGCGTCGCCGGCGACCACGCCCTCGTGGACGAGCTCCGCGCCGCCGTCCTCACCGACTGGCGCGCCGACGCCCGCGTCCGGCTCGCCGAACTGGCCGCGATGTGCCGCGAACGCTGGGAGAAGCAGGGCGAACTCGCGTTCCTCCTCGAACCCGACCTCAAAGAGGCCCACGGCGGCCTCCGCGACGTCCACGTCATGCAGGCCGTCGCCGCCTCCTGGGTCGCCTCAGCGCCCGACGCGCGCGTCAAGGCCGCCCACGACCTCCTCCTCGACATCCGCCACGCCCTCCACGAGGTCACGGGCCGCTCCACCGACCGCCTTGTCCTCCAGGAGCAGGAAGCGGTCGCGCAAACCCTCGGCGTACTCGACGCGGACGTCCTCCAACGCTCCATAGCCGAAGCGGCCCGCACCATCACCTACACAGGCGACCACCTGTGGCGACGCGTCGAAAGATTCACCACCCCCCGCCGCACACCCAACCCGGAAACGAACACGCCGTCCCCAAACCCCCCCACCCCGAGCACGTCCGACGGGAACACCTCAGCCACAAACGCGTCCGACACGAGCAACCCCGCCACGAGCACGCCCCACACGAACACCCCGGACGCGAGTACCCCCGACACGGGCACGTCGGGCACGAGCGCCCCGGACGCTGGCACGCCCGCCACGGGCACGTCGGGCACGAGCGCCCCGGACGCTGGCACGCCCGCCACGGGCACGTCGGGCACGAGCGCCCCGGACGCTGGCACGCCCGCCACGGGCACGTCGGGCACGAGCGCCCCGGACGCTGGCACGCCCGCCACGGGCACGCCCGGCGCGAGCACGTCAGGCACGAGCACCTCCGACACGGGGACATCCGGCACGGGTACGTCCGGTGGTGCTGGCGCGAGCACCTCCAGCGCGAATGGGCCCCGCAGCCACACGTCCGGCAAGTCCAATGCCGCCGCCCTGGGGACCGGCTCACGCGGCTCGTACGTCCGTTCCGGGTATCTCAGCTCGTCGGAATCCCGGGGTGTCGAGCGGCGGCCTGTCGGGGACGGCGCCGTCGAGCACGAGGGCGAGGTCGTCCTCGCCCGCGGTGCCGACCTCGGCGATCCGGCCCTCGTGCTGCGCGTCGCCGCGGCCGCCGCGCAGGCCGGGCTGCCCCTCGCGCCCGCCACCGTGGCGCGGCTCGCCGAGAAGGCCACCCTGCCCGGCACACCGTGGCCCGCTGGCGCACGCGACGCGCTCGTCTCCCTCCTCGGCGCGGGCCCCGCCGCCATCGGCGTCTGGGAGGCGCTCGACCAGGCCGGGCTGATCGTCCGGCTGATCCCCGACTGGGAACGCGTCCGCAACCGCCCGCAGCGCAACCCCGTCCACCGCTTCACCGTCGACCGCCACCTGGTGGAGACCGCCGCCGGCGCCGCCGCCCTCACCCGCGAGGTCGCCCGGCCGGACCTGCTGCTGGTCGGGGCGCTGCTGCACGACATCGGCAAGGGCTGGCCCGGCGACCACTCGACCAGCGGCGCCGTCGTCGCCCGTGACCTCGGCGCGAGTCTCGGCTTCCCTGAAGGTGACGTTCAGGTGCTGGAAACGGTCGTCCGGCACCACCTCCTGCTGCCCGACACCGCCACCCGGCGCGACATCGACGACCCTGCCACCGTCAAGACCGTCATCTCGGCCGTCTCCGCCGTGCCCGGCCGCGAACGCGAGATCCTCGAACTGCTGGCCGCGCTCGCGATCGCCGACGGCAACGCCACCGGCCCCGCCGCCTGGGGCCCGTGGAAGGCCGGGCTCGTCGCCGAGCTCGCCCGCCGCGTCACCGCCGCGCTCTCCGGCGGCACCCCGCCGCCCGCCCCCGAGCTCGGTCCCGACCAGCTCGCCCTTGCCCGGCACGACGGCGCCGCGGTCCGCGTGACCGGCTCCCACATCGTGATCGCCGCCCCCGACCGCCCGGGGCTGCTCTGGCGCGCCGCCGGAGTCCTCGCCCTGCACCGCCTCGTCGTCCGGACGGCCCGCACCGTCTCGCCACCGCACTCCGGCGCGGGCACCGCCGTCCTCGACTTCACCGCCGTCCCCGAGTACGGGACGCCGCCGGACCCCGCCACGCTGGAGGCCGACCTACGCCGGATGCTCGCCGACCGGCTCGACGTGGCCGCCCGCCTCGAACGCCGAGCCCGCGCCGTCCGCGTCCGGCCCGGCGTCACCGTCCCGCCGCCCCGCGTCTCGATCGTGGACGACGCGTCCAGCACCGCCACGGTCGTCGAAGTCCGCGCGCACGACCGCCCCGGCCTGCTGTGGAGAATCGGCCAGGCCCTCGGGACATGCGGCCTCCACGTCCGCGCCGCCCGGGTGGACACGCTCGGCGCCGAGGCCGTCGACGTCTTCTACGTCGTGGACGAGGAGGACCGCCCGCTCACCGACCCCGCGGCACTGTCGTCCGTCCGAGCCGCAGTCCTAGCCGCACTGAGCTGAGTCCCCCAACACCACCCGCCCCACCAGCCCCCCGCCGCTCACCCCGCGTCACTCCACCGGTCCCGCCGCCCACCGCGCCCAACCCGCCGACTACCTCACCCGTCCCACTGGCCACTACGCCCAGCCCGCTGGTCACCCCGTCCATCCCGCCCGCCGGTCACCGCGTCCGTCTCGCCCGCCGGTCACGCCGCCCTGCCCGCTGGTCACGCCGTCCGTCCCGCCCGCCGGTTACTACGCCCCGCCCGCCGGTCACTCCGTCATTCCCGCCCGCCGGTCACGCCGCCCCGCCCGCCGGTCACGCCGTCCGTCCCGCCCGCCGGTTACTACGCCCCGCCCGCCGGTCACACCGCTCCTCCGCCGCCCGTTCCGCCAGTCACCTAGCTGCCCGTCCCGCCGGTCGCTTCGCCCTCCCGGACGGTCACCCGGCCAGCCCCACCGTCACTCCGCCCGCCCCACAGTTCATTCCACCCGGCCCGACGGTCGCAATGCCCGGCCTGCAGCTCACTTCACCCGGCCCGACGGTCGCTCCGTCCGGCCCGGCGGTGAGCCGGAGGGGAAGGCCGTTCCGGGCGGGCCGCAGTGACCGGGCGGGGTCTCGCCGGTGAACCGATACGCTGATAGGCGATCCCCGAAGCACCCAGAGCACCCAGAAGCTTCTTCAAGGACGGGCCAGACACGTGTTCGAGACGCTCTCCGACCGGTTGACGACGGTCTTCTCGTCGCTGCGCAGCAAGGGCCGGCTCTCCGAGGCCGACATCAACGCGACGGCCCGCGAGATCCGCATCGCCCTGCTCGAGGCCGACGTCGCCCTTCCCGTGGTCAAGGACTTCATCGCCCAAGTGAAGGAGCGGGCGCGCGGCGAGGAGGTCTCGCAGGCGCTGAACCCCGCCCAGCAGGTCGTCAAGATCGTCAACGAGGAGCTCATCAACATCCTCGGCGGCGAGACGCGCCGGATCAGGTTCGCCAAGAACCCGCCCACCGTGATCATGCTCGCGGGCCTCCAGGGCGCCGGTAAGACGACCCTCGCCGGCAAGCTCGCTCGCTGGCTGAAGTCCGAAGGCCACGCGCCGATGCTCGTCGCCGCCGACCTGCAGCGCCCGAACGCCGTCCAGCAGCTCCAGGTCGTCGGCGAGCGCGCCGGTGTTCCCGTCTTCGCGCCCGAGCCCGGCAGCGGCGTCGGCGACCCCGTCGACGTCGCCCGCCGCTCCATCGAGCAGGCCCGGAACGCCCAGCACGACATCGTCGTCATCGACACCGCCGGCCGCCTCGGCATCGACGCCGAGATGATGCAGCAGGCCATCGACATCCGCGACGCCGTCCAGCCCGACGACGTCCTGTTCGTCGTCGACGCCATGGTCGGCCAGGACGCCGTCAACACCGCGCAGGCGTTCATGGACGGCGTCGGCTTCGACGGCGTCGTCCTCACCAAGCTCGACGGTGACGCCCGCGGCGGCGCGGCCCTCTCGGTCCGGCACGTCACCGGCCGTCCGATCATGTTCGCCTCGACCGGCGAGAAGCTCGAGGACTTCAGCGTCTTCCACCCGGACCGCATGGCGGGCCGGATCCTCGACATGGGCGACATCCTCACCCTGATCGAGCAGGCCGAGCAGGCGTTCGACGCCGAGCAGGCCGAGAAGATGACCAGCAAGTTCGCCTCGGGCGAGGACTTCACCCTCGAGGACTTCCTCGAGCAGATGATGATGATCCGCAAGCTCGGGCCGATCGGCAACCTGCTCGGGATGATGCCCGGGATGGGGCAGGTCCGCGACCAGATCAGCCAGATCGACGACAAGGACCTCGACCGCGTCGCCGCGATCATCCGCTCGATGACCCCGCAGGAGCGCGCCCAGCCGAAGATCATCAATGGCTCGCGGCGGGCCCGCATCGCCAAGGGCTCCGGCGTCAGCGTCGGCGAGGTCAGCAGCCTCGTCACCCGCTTCTTCGACGCCCAGAAGATGATGCGCCAGATGGCCGGCGGCATGGGCCTGCCCGGCATGCCCGGCGGCGGCCGCCGCAAGGCCGCCAAAGCCGCGAAGGCTGCCAAGAACAAGAAGGGCAAGCAGCGCAGCGGCGACCCCCGCAAGCGCGCCGGCGGCGGCCGGCAGGTCGAGCAGCCCGCAGCCGACGCCATGCCGAAGGGCCTCCCGCCCGGCCTCGGCGGCGGTCCCGGTGGCCTGCCCCCCGGCCTCGGCGGCAAGCTCCCGCCCGGCTTCCAGATGCCCGACCTCAACAACCTCCAGAACCGCAAAAAGAAGTAACCGCAGCCTCGCACCCACATCCTCCGCACAGCGCGGCCTCATCACCCCGCGCCACGACCGTGCCGCGATGCGACCCACCTATGGCACGGACGAGGGCAAGGCCATCACCACGCCCGCACCCGCACCCGCGGCAAAAGCAGCACGCCCGCAGCGCGGACGCGGGCGGGCTCAAAGCATCACCACGCGTCCACGATCCGGACGCGGGCAAGGCCAGAGCATCATTTACGCGCCCGAGGCACGAGCGCGGGCGGGGTCCGAGCATCACCCACGCGCCGACGATGCGGGCGCAAACGGGCCATAGCGTCACGTCTGCGGGCTGCGGCGCGGACGCGGGCAAGGCCAAACCATCACGCCCGTGCCCACGATCCGGACGCGGGCAAGACCAAAGCACCACCCACGCGCCCGCGGGCGGAGGCAGGCAAAGCCGGAGCCTCACGCCCGCGCCCATGACCCGGACGCGGGCAAGGCCAGAGCATCACCCACTCCCGCGGGCGGACGCGGGCAAGGCCGGAGCATCACGCACGCGCCTGGGATGCGGGCGCGTGGCAAGCCCAAAGCGTCACGCGCGGCTGATCGCGTGATCACGGAGAGGCGCGGCCGCGTGTCTCCGCGCGATTGCGCGTTTCCGCGAATCGTCTGGCAGAATGACAGGCTGGAAACCCCGGAATCGCCAGGCGCCCTCTCTCGTCCTGCGCGACCGGAGTCCTTCGGGCGGCCGTGAGCCGGTGTTCCCCACCTGGTACGGGCCGCTCACCCTGTAATGAAGTCTGGAGTACACCACACCCGTGGCAGTCAAGATCAAGCTCAAGCGTCTGGGGAAGATCCGGAACCCGCAGTACCGGGTCGTCGTCGCCGACGCGCGCACCAAGCGCGACGGCCGCGCCATCGAGGAGATCGGGCTCTACCAGCCCAAGCAGGAGCCGTCGCTCATCCAGATCGACTCCGAGCGCGCGCAGTACTGGCTCGGCGTCGGCGCGCAGCCGACCGAGCCCGTGCTCAACCTGCTCAAGATCACCGGTGACTGGCAGAAGTTCAAGGGCGAGTCCGGCGCCGAGGGCACGCTCAAGGTCGCCGAGCCCAAGGCCGACCGGAAGGCCGTGTTCGAGGCCGCCGTCAAGGAGTCGCTGGGCGACGACGAGGGCGCCGCCGCGACCCGGGCCAAGAAGAAGGCCGAGCCGAAGAAGTCCGAGGCCAAGGCCACCGAGACCACCGAAGTCAAGAGCGAGGGCTGACGTGCTCGAAGAAGCGCTCGAGCACCTGGTCCGCGGGATCGTCGAGAATCCGGACGACGTCCGGGTTCGCGCCCGCCGGATCAGGGGCGGCCGGGTCCTGGAGGTGCGCGTGCACCCCGAGGACCTCGGCAAGGTCATCGGCCGAAGCGGTCGCACCGCCAAGGCCCTGCGCACGGTGATCAGCGCCCTCTCCGGAGGACGCTACGTGCGCGTGGACCTGCTCGACGTCAACGAGGTCCGCTGAGTGGGCCCCTGGCATCACGCATGCCGGGGGGCCCTCAGCTCGACGGGCCCCCTCTCCGGCACCGCCCCTAAGGCATCCGCGTGCCGGAGAGACGCCCGGGAGACCGCCGTCCCGGAAGGTCCCTTCCGTAACGGCGGCCGGATCCGGACGGAGCAGCCCCGATGAGCGAGCAGCTCGTGGTGGGCCGGATCGGCCGGCCGCACGGGATCCGCGGCGAGGTCACCATCGACGTCCGTACCGACGAACCGGACACCCGGTTCGCGGCGGGCACGGTGATCGCCACCGACCCCGCGTCCGCCGGACCCCTCACCGTCGAGCGCCCGCGCTGGCACTCGGGACGCCTGCTCGTGCGCTTCACCGGGATCGACGACCGCGACGCCGCGGAGGCGCTCCGCGGCACGTGGCTCGTCGTCGATCCCGCCGACATCCCCCCGTCCGCGGACCCGGACGACTTCCATGACCAGGAACTTGTCGGACTCGCCGTGGTCACCGCGGACGGGACCGACGTCGGCCGGGTCGCCGAAGTCCTCCACCACGGCCAGGACCTCCTGGTCGTCCGCGGCGCCGGAGGCGAGACGCTGGTCCCGTTCGTGGCCGCGCTCGTCCCCGAGGTGGACGTCCCCGGGGGGCGGCTCGTCATCGATCCGCCCCCCGGACTGCTCGACGAATCATGAAACTCGACATCCTCACGATCTTCCCCGAGTACTTCGCGCCGCTGGACGTCTCCCTCCTCGGCAAGGCGCGGCGCACCGGCCTCCTCGACGTGCACGTCCACGACCTGCGCGAATGGACCCACGACCGGCACCGCACCGTCGACGACACCCCGTACGGCGGGGGGCCCGGCATGGTGATGAAACCCGAACCCTGGGGTGAGGCCCTCGACACCGTCGCGCCGCCCCCGGCCGCTCCCCGCCTGATCGTCCCGACGCCCAGCGGCCGCCCCTTCACCCAGGCCCTCGCCGTCGAGTACGCCGCGGAACCCTGGCTGCTGTTCGCCTGCGGACGCTACGAGGGCATCGACTCCCGCGTCGTCGACGAGGCCCGCACCCGCATGCCCGTGGACGAGGTCAGCCTCGGCGACTTCGTGCTCGCCGGCGGCGAGGTCGCCGTCCTCGTCATAGTCGAAGCCGTCGGACGGCTTCTGCCCGGCGTCCTCGGCAACGCCGACTCCGTCACCGACGACTCCTTCGCCCCAGGCGCGATGGAGTCGCTCCTGGAGGGCCCCGTCTACACGAAGCCCCCCGTGTGGCGCGAACGACCGGTCCCGGACGTGCTCCTGTCGGGCCACCACGGCGCCATCGCCCGCTGGCGCCGCGACGAGGCCCTCCGCCGGACGGCCCGAAATCGCCCTGACCTGCTCGCCCGCCTCGTGCCCGAGACCCTCGACCGCCATGATCGGGACGTCCTGCGCGAGGCCGGTTTTCCGGTTGACGGCGAAGATATGGCACACTAGAGCGTCGCCGTGCGCCCAGTCGCCCGGCACCGAAGATCCATTCCGCGGCGCGACGCCCCCACGACAGACCCACCGGGGCCTCTCGACGCCCGCGTTCGACCTTGAGGAACCGCTGCGATGCACACCCTGATCCAGGAGATCGAGAAGGCCGCTCTGCGCGCCGACGTCCCGGACTTCCGTCCGGGCGACACGCTGAAGGTGCACGTCCGCGTCACCGAAGGCAACCGGAGCCGTATCCAGGTCTTCCAGGGCGTGGTGATCCGGCGGCAGGGCGGCGGCGCCCGCGAGACCTTCACCGTCCGCAAGGTCAGCTACAGCGTCGGCGTCGAGCGGACCTTCCCGCTCAACAGCCCCTCGATCGAGAAGATCGAGGTCGTGACCCGCGGCGACGTCCGCCGCGCGAAGCTGTACTACCTGCGCAACCTGCGCGGCAAGGCCGCGCGCATCAAGGAGAAGCGCGACTTCTGAGCCGATGGCTCCGCAACGCCCCGGGAACCCTGCGCGGTCACCGGGGCGTTGCCCGTTTCGGACAGGATTGACCGGCTCGGTCTCCGGCGACACGCCCGTGGGCGGGCCTCCCGGGGCCCGGCGCCGCTAGGCTTTCGCTCTGATGACTGACGAGGACGATCGGAGAGACGTGCGATCCGAAGCCGAGGGCGCGGTGCCCGAAGAAGAGCAGACCGTGACCTCCGCCGAGGAGACGGCCGACGACGACTCTCCCGAAGAGGAGAAGCCGAAGAAGAAGCAGGGGTCGTTCTGGAAGGAACTCCCCGTCCTCATCGTCGTCGCGGTCGTCCTCGCCCTCGTGATCAAGGCGTTCGCCGTCCAGGCCTTCTACATCCCGTCCGGCTCCATGGAGAACACCCTCCAAGTCGGCGACCGCGTCCTCGTCAACAAGATCGTCTACCACACCCGCGACATCGCCCGCGGGGACGTGGTGGTTTTCAACGGCCTCGACTCCTGGGATCCCGAGACGCAGGTCCAGGAGCCGAGCAACCCGGTCTCGAAGGCCCTGCACGCGGTCGGCAGCGCCTTCGGTGTCGCGCCCAACGAGAAGGACTACATCAAGCGCGTCATCGGCATCCCCGGCGACCACATCAAATGCTGCGACGCCCAGGGCCGCGTCACCGTGAACGGCGTCCCCCTGGACGAGAAGTCCTACCTCTACACCGACCCGATCACCCACGAGCAGAACAAGCCGTCCAACGAGCAGTTCGACGTCGTCGTGAAGCCGGGCCAGCTCTGGGTCATGGGCGACCACCGCGAGCTCTCCTACGACTCCCGCTCCCACCGCGGCGACCCGGGCGGCGGCACCATCCCCACGAACCGCGTCATCGGCCGCGCCTTCGTGATCGTCTGGCCGCTCAACCGCCTGGACACCCTCCCGATCCCCGGCACCTTCAAGCAGTCCGCGCTCAAGACCGCCGCCGCCGCGACCCCCCCAACCCCCCTGGTCCTAGGCCTGACCCTGGCCTTCCCCCTAACCCACCTCCGCCGCCGCAGACGCTCCTAAATCCCACAAACGCAACCCCACCGCCCCACCGCCCCACCGCCCCACCGCCCCACCGCCCCACCGCCCCACCGCCACCTCACCGCCTTACGCATCAACGACGCCCCCGGCTCCCCGCCAGCACACCCCCACACACCCCGAACGCGCTGGAACGTTGCCGGTTGCTCCCTGCCGAGCAGTTGCAAGAACAACCGCTGCCCCCATCACCTAATCCTGGGACGCGAGACAGGGCCAGCGCAGATCGGTGATGCGAGCCCGGCCCCGGTAGTGCGGACGCACATGCCGACAGCGAGCTGTACTCGATCATGATCTTGGTGACAGGCGGGTGATGGGTGGCTGACCGCCGAGGGCTGCGTGGGAGCGCTGGCTGTTGTAGTACTGGAGCCAGCGGGCGAGGCAAGCGTGCCAACGGTCGTGCGCCGGGCTCCATCCGCACAAGAGCAGCAATACCCGCCCGCATGCCCATGCGGAACGCACCCGCCCACGACTCGCCCGCCCTATCCGCGTCCGGCCGCCCTATCCGCGTCCGGCTCATCCGCGTCCGGCTCATCCGCGCCCGGCCCTTCTCGCCCCCGCTTGGCCCGCCCGCACGCGCCCCACCCGCACGCGGCAGTCTTCCAACGCGCGCTTGATCGGCCCGCACGCGCCCCACCCGCACCGCCCGGCCCATCCGCACCCGGCAGCCTCGCCTTCCCCTGGTCTGCCCGCCTGCGCCAAACCCCACGCGGCTAGGTCTCCTGCACGCCTGGTCCGCCTGCACGCGCCCGGCCCGCCTCGCACGCGCCCGGCCGATCTGCACCCGGCGGCCTTGCCCTCCCTGGTCGGCCTGCACGCACCCGGCCCGATCCATCCGCACCCGGCCCGACCCGTCTGCATCCGGCACGTATCGTCCGCGCATGGTTCGCCTGCGCGCGCCCAGCCCGACCTGCGCGCATCTGATTAGCCTGCACGCCTTGGTCTGCCTGCGCGCGTGGTTGCGCCTGGACGCGTTCGGCCCGCCCGTAGGCGCCTGTTCATCCGCGCGTGCCTGGCCCGGCCCATCCGTGCCCGGCTCGTCTCGCCCGTGCTGGCCCGTCTCGCGCGCAGGGGTGTGTCTGGGGCAGGTGTGGCGTTCTCGGTAGGGCCATGTTGCCTGGGCGGTTGTTGCTTGTGGCGGGTTGTGGTTGTGGTCTTCGGGTGGGTGGGGCTTGGTCGCGGGTGGATGGTTTCAGCGGGGTTGTGCGGAGCATGTTGGCGGGGCGAGGGAGGCGACGTTGCCGGTTCGGGCTGGTTGTGGTGGACGGGGCTCGGGCGCGCGCGTTCAGGAGTTCCATGGTCTTCGGCGGGTTGGTTGGATGGCCCGAGTGTCGTGGCGGGGAGGAGCGGTTGCCGGGGGACGCCTGGAATGATCGGAGACCGTGGGGAAGGGCGGCATTTGGGGCGCAGCGGGGGGTTCGGGGCACGTACGCTGCGGAGCATGAACGGTCGTCCACTCCGGTTCACACCGCGTCGCGACGCGGGGATGCATGCTTACGAGCGCGCTCTGGAGCATGGCGGGTTCAGTCCGGTGGCCGGCGTGGACGAGGCGGGTCGGGGAGCCTGCGCAGGGCCGCTGGTCGTCGGTGCGGTGATCCTCCAGGGAGGACGCGGCCGGATCGACGGCCTCACCGACTCCAAGCTCCTCACGGCCGCCCGCCGGGAGGAGTTGTACGCGGAGATCACAGAGCGCGCCTACGCGTGGAGCGCGATCGTCATCCCGTGCCATGACATTGACCGGATCGGGATTCACCGGTGCAACATCACCGGGATGCGGCGGGCGCTGGCCGCCTTGGACAAGCGTCCCGCGTACGTCCTGAGCGACGGTTTCGCGGTTCCGGGGCTGGAGGTACCCGGCCTTGCGGTGATCAAGGGCGATCAGGTGGCGGCGTGCGTGGCGGCGGCGTCGATCGTCGCGAAGGTCACCCGGGACCGGATCATGGTGGACCTTCATGAGCGGTATCCCGAGTACGGGTTCGACGTCCACAAGGGCTATGTGACGCGTGCGCACGGCGCGGCTCTCACCGCGCATGGGCCATGTCCTGAGCATCGGTTCTCCTACGTCAATGTGGGGCGTGCCTTGCGTAACAATGGAGAGGTGGCCTTGGGGGAGGAGACCGAGGGGGAGGTCCCCGGCGAAGGCTGGACGGAAGGGGCACGAGCGTGAGCGCGGAGGATCTCGAGAAGTACGAGACCGAGATGGAGCTTCAGCTCTATCGGGAGTACCGCGACGTCGTCGGGCTGTTCACCTACGTCGTCGAAACCGAGCGGAGGTTCTACCTCACCAACTCCGTGGATCTCCAGGTGCGCAGCACCGAGAACGGCGAGGTCTACTTCGAGGTCACCATGCAGGACGCATGGGTCTGGGACATGTACCGTCCCGCGCGGTTCGTCAAGAACGTGCGTGTCGTCACCTTCAAGGACGTCAACGTCGAGGAACTGGCCAAGAGCGACTTCGAGCTGCCCTCCGAGCAGTGATTCGTCGTGCCTGCCGCCCCGGTGAGGGGGCCTCGGCGTGGTGCCGTGCGATACCTCTTTCGGGGTTGAGCGCTATCCATGAGACACCCTGACGTCGGTGCGTGGCGTGGGTGTGGGGCTTGGACGGGTGGTGGTTCATCTCGTCTCCGGGGTTGTGATGTGGGGTTGCCTGGCTGATCGGGTGAGGCGCCAGCCTGCGGGGGCGCGTTCGATGAAGCCGGCGGCGGCCAGGAGGCCCAGTTTCGCGTTGACGGTGGTGAGGGCGACGCCGGCCTTGGCGGCGAGCTGGGCGGGGCCCGCCTGACCGCGGGCAGGGAATGCTTCCAGGACGGACCGGGTCACCGGTTCCAGACGGTCCCGAGGGAGGACGGGTGTGTGCGGGGGCGGGGCCAGGTCGGCGCCGATCCGGCCGACGGCCTCGATCACCTCTTCGGGGCGGGTGACCAGGATCGTTCCCTCCTCACGGAGCAGTTTGTGGCAGCCGACCGATGAGCGGGACGTGATCGGGCCCGGTACGGCCATGACGATGCGGCCCAGCTTGCGGGCCCACGACGCGGTGTTGAGCGCGCCGCTGCGGGCCTCCGCCTCCACGATCACCGTGCCGCGGGAGAGGGCCGCGATCACGCGGTTGCGGACGAGGAAGCGCAGGCGGTGCGGGGTGGCGCCGGGAGGGGACTCGCTCACCAGCAGTGAACGTCGGGCCATCTCGGCGAACAGGCCCTCGTTGGAGGCGGGGTAGGGGACGTCGACGCCGTTGGCGAACACCGCGACGGTGGGGCCGTCGGCGGCCAGGGCGCCGCGATGGGCCGCGGCGTCGATGCCGAGGGCGCCGCCGGAGATCACGGTCCAGCCGTCGTCGGCGAGGTCGGAGGCGAGGTCGGCTGCGGTGCGCACGCCGTAGGGGGACGCGGCACGGGAACCGACGACGGCGACGGACCGCAGGCATCCGTGCCGGAGGTCGCTCGGACCGCGCAGCCAGAGCGCGTAGGGACGATGGGGTCCGAGATCGTCGAGCGTGGTGGGCCATTCCGGTTCTCCTGGGCAGATCAGGCGACCGCCGAACCGGGCACAGACGGCCAGATCCTGGGTGGGGTCGGTGGTCGCGAGACGGATGCGCCACCGGTCGAGGCGCTGGACTTCCTGCTCCGTGACGGGCATCTCGTCGGGGAGCAGCCCGCCGCGGATCGTCTCGACCGCCTCGGCGGGGCCGATGTGGTCGATGAGCCGGTTGAGGAGGGTGTCGCCGGGTTCGGCGATGGCGGTGAGGGTGGCGCGAGCGGTCCGCTCGGTACTCATGATCGCGTCCAGAGCGCGAGCGCACCGCCGATGTCGTCGGCGCTCGGTTCGTCGTGTCCGGTGAGGTCGGCGATGGTCCACGCGACGCGCAGGACGCGGTCGAGGCCGCGCGCGCTGAGGTTGCCCCTCTGCAGGGCTTCGTCCGCCGCCTGCATCGCTTCGGGATTCGGAGTGAAACGGCGGCGGAGTTCGGGACCGGGGATCTCCGAGTTGGAGCGCCATGGAGTGTCGGCCAGCCGTTTGAGCGTCCTCTCGCGGGCGAGCAGGACGCGTTCGGCGACCACGTCGCTGGACTCGGCGAATTCGAGGTCGTAGCGCAGTTCGGCCCGGCTGGCGGGTGCCAGTTCGAGCTTGAGGTCGATGCGGTCGAGAAGGGGGCCGGAGATCTGGGACGTGTACTTGCGGCGGATCCCGGGAGCGCAGGCGCAGTCCATCTGCTTGGCAGCCGCGCAGGGACATGGGTTGGCCGCGAGGACCAGCGTGAAGCGGGCAGGGAAGTTCGCCGTCATCTCGGCTCGCGAGATGCGCACGTTGCCTTCCTCAAGGGGTTGGCGGAGGGCGTCGAGCGTCCCGTGCTGGAATTCGGGAGCCTCGTCGAGGAAGAGGATGCCTTTGTGGGCGAGTGAGACGGCGCCGGGTTGCAGCGTCCGACCTGAACCTCCGCCGACCATGGAGACGCGGGTGGCGGTGTGGTGAGGGGCGTAGAACGGAGGCTGGACGATCAGGGGCTGGCCCGGAGGAAGGGTGCCGGCGACGGAGTGGATCGCCGTGACCTCCAAGGCCGACTCGGGTTCCAGCGGCGGCATCAGCGTCGGCAGGCGCTCGGCCAGCATCGTTTTCCCGCAGCCCGGGGGTCCCGAGAAGAAGAGGTGATGACCGCCCGCCGCGCTGATCTCCAGGGCGCGACGGGCCTCCGCCTGGCCCTTGACATCGGCCAGATCGAGATCGTTGCGGGCGTTGCTCCGCTGGACGGTCAGCCCGTTGGCGGTGCCGGAGGGCGCGTTGGACTCCTCCTCTTCGACGGGAGGCGGTTCGTCGCGGATCACGCAGAGCAGGCCGCGCAGGCTGACCGCGGAGACGACTTCCACGCCCGGGACGAGCTGCGCCTCGGCGGCGTTCGCCTGCGGGACGACGACCGTGTGGCATCCGGCGTTGGCGGCCGCCAGTACCGCGGGCAGCACGCCCGCGATCGGACGGAGCCGTCCGTCGAGCCCCAGCTCGCCGATCAGCACCAGGCCGGCGCACGACTGCGCGGGGATCGCCTCGGCCGCGGCGAGCAAGGCGACTGCTATGGCGACGTCGAACGTTGAGCCCTTCTTCGGTCGGCTCGCGGGACACAGCGACACCGTGACGTGGCGGTTCGGCCAGTCTTCCCCCGAGTTGTAGATCGCGGCACGGACGCGGTCGCGGGCCTCGCTGAGCGCGGTGTCGGGCAGGCCGACCAGGTGCAGCCCGGGGACGCCGCTCGTGATCGCCGCCTCGACGTCCACGACGAAACCGTCGACACCGACCAGGGAGACCGAGCGGGTCTTGGCGAGTGTCATGTCAGCACACCTCCCGCAGGTGGTCGACGGTGAAGCCGTCGCCGTCGATGACGAGGCCCAGGACGTCGACCTGGACGGGAGCGCCCTTGAGGCCGTGGGCGGCGGCCCATTGCCAGGCCAGGCGCCGCAACCGGACGGCCTTGGTCCGGGTGATCGCTTCCAAGGGATCGCCGAACCGTACGGTGGCGCGCGTCTTCACTTCGCAGACGACGTGGCGGCGACCGTCGTGCGCGACGATGTCGACCTCGCCGTCCCGGCAGCGCCAGTTGCGGTCGAGGATCGTCCAGCCGAGCTTGAGCAGGTAGGCGGCCGCAGCGTCCTCGCCGCGGCGACCGAGGTCGATGTGGGCGTTCATGGGCCTCACCTCCGGCTTCGACGTTGCCGGAGCCGCGGTCGGACCACTACTAGAACCTCGTTCTGTGGATAAGTCGGAGGTGCAATCACGGCGATCTGGCGGAAACCGGCACCCGGTGCTTGCTTCGGCGGGGCCGTTGCCGCAGCGTGGCGGCGTGAGCAACGCACTGGAGGAGGCCGCTGCGGATTTCGCGCGCCATCTACGCGCCGAACGCGACGTCTCGCCGCACACCATGCGGGCCTATCTCGGTGATTTGAGGGACCTGTGCGGCTATGCGAATGAGGTGGGCGTGAGCGAGCCAGGGGAACTGGACGTCTCCCTGTTGCGCGCCTGGCTCGCCCGCCAGCACGCTCTAGGCCGGTCCCGGGCCACTTTGGCCCGCCGGACGGCCGCAGCGAGAGCCTTCACGCATCACCTGCACCGGCGAGGTCTGCTCAAGAAGGATCCGGGGCTGCTCCTGGGCACCCCCAAGCGGCAACGGGACCTGCCGAGCGTGCTCACACAGGACGACGCCGCCCGCCTCCTCGACAAGGTGGATACCCAAGGGCCATTGGGCCTGCGTGACCTGGCGGTGCTGGAGATGCTCTACGGCACCGGCGTACGCGTCGGCGAGCTCTGCGGCTTGGACATCGACGACCTGGAACCCGCTCGCCAGACCGTCCGCGTGCTCGGCAAGGGTGGACGGGAGCGGATCGTCCCCATGGGCGAACCGGCAATGCGCGCCGTCCAGGATTGGCTGCGGGCGGGTCGTCCGGCGCTGGCGAACGAAGGAAGTGGACCCGCGCTGTTCCTGGGTGCCCGTGGAGGACGCCTTCACCCGACGAGTGCCCGCCGGATCGTCCACAACAGGATCGCTGAAGTCGGCCAAGTGCCGGACCTGAGCCCGCACGGACTGCGTCACAGCGCTGCCACCCATCTGCTGGAGGGCGGCGCCGATCTACGGAGCGTCCAAGAGATCCTCGGGCACGCGTCCCTGCAGACCACCCAGCTCTATACGCACGTTTCCGCCGAGCGGCTTAAGCAAGTCCATCGTCAAGCTCACCCTCGCGGCGCCCGAGACGAGTAGGCGGCCCCGAGCCGGAGCGCGTCTGTGAGCTTCTCGTCGCGGTGTTTCGGCGCCGTCAGGCGGGGGCGGCTCCTCGGGATGGATGGGCGGTCCATGGGTGCCTTCGGGTCCACGTCCGGACGCGTGGGGGGAACGGTGGATGTGGTGTCCGGACGTGAACCCGAAGGGGCTCGTTGTGGGCGGTCGATTGTGGCCAGACCCGGAGTCAGGGAGCGAGAGGGCTGAGGTCAGGGAGTGCGGCGGAGGCGGCGCTCCCTGGTGAGGTCGATGACACCCGCCGGGGGACGCCGCCGGCGGCGGGGACGGGTCCTGCGCCAGGCGAAGGCGAGGGCGTAAGCCAGCACCATGCCGGTTACGGCACCGCCGGTCGCGGTCGTGGCGTCGCGGAGGCTCATGCTCGGCTCCCGCGATATTGAGGGCTGCACGGGTTGCTCCTTCTTTGGGGCGGGTGGTGTCCAGTGGGGGAGAAGCCGTACCTGGGGTCTGACCAAGCTGAGGGGATCGAGGTAGAGGTGATCGCGCAGGAGGCCCCAGTGCAGGCATGAGGTCGGGCAGTCGAAAGGGCTGTCCTCCAGGACGCCGATGCGGGTGCCGGTGGCCACCTGACGGCCGACACGGACGCCCGGACGGACGGGAAGGTACGTGGTGCGCAAGCGGCCATGATCGATCGCGACCACGCCACGGCCGGCCAGGCGTCCGGCATAGGAGACGCGGCCTGCGCTGGCGGCGCGGACGGGCCAGCCGGGACGGGCCGCGAGATCGACACCTCGATGGCCGGGAGCCCACGGCACGGAGGGCGGCGAGAACGCCCGGAGGACCTTCGGGACGGGCGGCCCCAGCGGCCACTGCCAGACGTGCGGCCCCGGAGCGCCGGGGACGATCATGCAGGTGAGGAGCAGTGTGAGCAAGGCCATACCCCGGAGCCTGCCCTGCCCGCACGCCCCGCGTGAGCGGTCCGCCGAACTGTGGATAACTCCCGCGACCATTGATTCCCGGACGCGTCCGAGCCCTGATAATCTGTGAACGTGCCCGTAAGGACACCGGCCAGGGCTAGGCCGTCGCTGATCCGCCTCCTCGGTCGGAGACGTGAGAAGCCGCTCCCGGTGAGCGGAAGGGCCACAGGTCCGGGAAAGGTTCCGGGCCACAGCCGCCTGGGGTATCCCGGCGGCTGATTTCACGCGTCCGCATGCCACCGCAGACATGGGTGGGGCGCCGTCCCTCGGTCCGTCATCGCAGATGGCGGTGGGGCGGTGTCCGGGCGTAGGCAGACAACCAAATCGGCCCACAGGGCCAGAGAAGGAGAGCACGGGCTATGGCACCCGTCGTCACGATGCGGCAGCTCCTCGAGAGCGGCGTTCACTTCGGCCACCAGACCCGCCGGTGGAACCCGAAGATGAAGCGCTTCATCTTCACCGAGCGCAACGGCATCTACATCATCGACCTGCAGCAGTCGCTGTCCTACATCGACCGTGCCTTCGAGTTCGTCAAGGCCACGGTCGCGCACGGCGGCACCATCCTGTTCGTCGGCACCAAGAAGCAGGCCCAGGAGGCCATCTCCGAGCAGGCCACCCGGGTCGGCATGCCGTACGTCAACCAGCGCTGGCTGGGCGGCATGCTCACCAACTTCTCCACCGTCCACAAGCGGCTCACCCGGCTCAAGGAGCTGGAGGAGATCAACTACGACGACGTGGCCGGCTCCGGCATGACCAAGAAGGAGCTCCTCGGCCTGCGCCGCGAGAAGGACAAGCTGGAGCGCACCCTCGGCGGTATCCGCGACATGGCGAAGGTCCCGAGCGCCATCTGGATCGTGGACACCAAGAAGGAGCACATCGCGGTCAACGAGGCGAAGAAGCTCGGCATCCCGGTCGTGGCGATCCTCGACACCAACTGCGACCCCGACGAGGTCGACTACCCGATCCCGGGCAACGACGACGCCATCCGCAGCGTCAGCCTGCTGACCCGCGTGGTCGCCGACTCCGTCGCGGACGGCCTCATCGCCCGCGCCGGCGCCGCGTCCGGTGGCGACGAGAAGCCGGCCGAGGGCGCCGCGTCCGGTGCGAACGAGCCGCTGGCCGAGTGGGAGCGCGACCTGCTCCAGGGCAAGCAGGCCGACGAGTCCGCGCCCGCGGAGTCCGCGTCCGACGAGACCGCCCCTGCCGAGACCACCCCCGCCGACTCCGCCGGCGACGGCGCCGCGCCCGCCGAGACGGGCCCCGAGGCCGCCCCCGCCGCGGAGGCCACGGAGAGCGAGCAGGCCGCCGAGGCGAACGCCGAGACCGCGAACGCCGAGACCGAGCAGGCTTGATCCCGCGGTCCCGGCGGCCCCACGACGGGGGCCGCCGGGACCGTCGCGGGTCGTACGACCAACGACGAGAGAAGCGAAGAGAGCGATGGCTAACTTCACCGCCGCTGACGTCAAGCGGCTTCGCGAGCTGACCGGCTCCGGCATGATGGCCGTAAAGAACGCCCTGACCGAGGCCGACGGCGACTTCGAGAAGGCCACGGAGCTGCTGCGCCTCAAGGGCGCCAAGGACGTGGGCAAGCGCGCCGAGCGCACCGCGGCGAACGGCCTCGTCGCCGAGCACTTCGAGAACTCCGGTGACGGGGCGCTCCTGGAGCTCAACTGCGAGACCGACTTCGTCGCGAAGAACGCCTCGTTCATCGAGCTGGCCGACCGCCTGGTCAAGTTCGCGGCGGGCAGCGGCGTCGCCGACGCGGCCGCCCTGCTGGGCGCCGAGATCGAGCCGGGCAAGACCGTCCAGGCCCTGATCGAGGAGAACAGCGCCAAGATCGGCGAGAAGCTGGAGCTGCGCCGCTTCGCCCACTTCCAGGGCGCCTACGTCGCCAGCTACCTGCACAAGTCCGACCCCTCCCTGCCGCCGACCACCGGCGTGCTGGTCGAGCTGGACACCGAGAACCCCCAGGTCGCCAAGGACGTCGCCCAGCAGATCGCGGCGATGGCCCCGAAGTACCTCACCCGCGAGGAGATCCCCGCCGAGGCGATCGAGAAGGAGCGCGCGCTCGCCGAGCAGCTCACGCGCGACGAGGGCAAGCCCGAGCAGGCCATCCCGAAGATCGTCGAGGGCCGCGTGAACGCCTACTTCCGCGACTTCGTGCTCGTGGAGCAGGCGTTCGTCAAGGACAACAAGAAGACGATCGCGAAGGTGCTCGACGAGGCCGGCGTGAAGGTCGTTCGCTTCGCCCGGTTCAAGGTCGGGCAGGCCTAGGGCGCCCCTGAGAGGGAACCCTGGATATCGCGACGCAACGAGGAGGCCGCCGACGTGCCGGACAAGACGACCACTAGCGCGACGGCGGCCTCGTCGTCGGACGGGCGCGCGCCCGAGCAGCACGCGCCCCGCGCGGGCTGGAAGCGGGTACTGCTGAAGCTCTCCGGCGAGGCGTTCGCCGGGCGCGACCCCCTCGGGATCGATCCCGAGGTCGTGCAGCACGTGGCCGAGGCCATCTCCGAGGCCGTCAAGGACGGCGTGCAGGTGGCGGTCGTGTGCGGCGGCGGCAACATGTTCCGCGGTGCCCAGCTCGCGGCCCGCGGCATGGACCGCGGCCGCGGCGACTACATGGGGATGATCGGGACGGTCATCAACTGCCTGGCCCTTCAGGACTTCCTGGAGAAGCTCGGCATGGACACCCGCGTGCAGACCGCCATCACCATGAGCCAGGTGGCCGAGCCGTACATCCCGCGGCGCGCCATCCGGCACCTGGAGAAGGGCCGTGTCGTCATCTTCGGCGCGGGCCTCGGGCAGCCGTTCTTCTCCACCGACACGACGGCCGCCCAGCGCGCGCTGGAGATCGGTGCGGAGGCGGTTCTGAAGGCCACTCAGGTGGACGGTGTCTACGATGCCGATCCCCGAAAGAATCCAGACGCAGTCAAGTTCGACCGTTTGGATTACGGTGAAGTTCTACAGCGGGGACTGAAGGTCATGGACGCCACGGCCATCAGCCTCTGCATGGACAACGCGCTCCCCATCGTGGTCTTCGACCTCATGGGGCAGGGCAACATCGTCCGGGCCGTCCGGGGTGAGAAGATCGGCACGCTGGTCAGCCCGGCGGAAGGCTGACTTCGGCCCGGAAACCGCAGTGACCAGGGCCGACCAGATGACATGGGAGTCGCAGTGATCGACGAGACCCTCCTCGAGGCCGAGGAGAAGATGGAGAAGGCGGTCGCGGTCGCCAAGGAGGACTTCCAGGCCATCCGCACCGGCCGGGTCACCCCCGCCATGTTCAACAAGATCACGGCGGAGTACTACGGGACCCCGACGCCGATCAACCAGCTCGCGTCGTTCACGCTGCCGGAGCCGCGGATGGTGATCGTCCAGGTCTTCGACAAGTCGTCGATGCAGGCCGTGGAGAAGGCGATCCGGGAGAGCGACCTCGGCGTGAACCCCACCAATGACGGCAACGTCATCCGGGTGGTCTTCCCCGACCTGTCGGAGGAGCGCCGCAAGGAGTTCATCAAGGTCGCCGGCGGCAAGGCCGAGGACAGCAAGATCTCCATCCGCAACATCCGCCGCCGCGCGAAGGACACCCTCGACAAGCTCGCCAAGGACGGCGAGGTCGGTGAGGACGACGTCCGCCGTGCGGAGAAGGAACTCGACGACACCACGCACCGGTACGTGGCGCAGATCGACGAACTGCTCGAGCACAAGAAGGCCGAACTGCTCGAGGTTTGATGAAACTCGACGACGCCGGGGAGCCCGCGGGCTCCCCGGATGAGCCGGAGGTCGCCATGCCCGGCCCGCCCCCCGGGGAAGCGTTGGACTCACCCTCCGGCGAGGCACCGGACACTCCTCCCTCTGCTGCCTCACCTCAGGACGTCCCCACCCCGGACGTTTCCGCTCCCGCTTCGGATGCCGCCGACGCCGGAGCGGACGCTTCCGTCCCTGTCTCTGGGGAGCCCCTCCCCGGAGTGGAGGTCGCCCCGGAAGGGACACCGCCTCCCGAGGGGAAGCGTGCAAGCAGGACCGGCCGGAACCTCCCGCTCGCCATCGGCGTGGGCATCGCCCTCGGGGCGTTGACGCTGCTGTCGCTCTACACCGTCAAGGAGATCTTCCTGGCGGTGATGGTGATCTTCCTGTCCCTCGGCATGCGGGAGCTCACCGACGCCTTCAAGTGCCGGGACATCCGCGTGCCGTTCATCCCGCTCGCGACGGGCATGGTCGTCACACCGGTCGCCGCCTACGTGTGGGGGTCGACCGCCGCGGTCGCCGCGGTGTCCCTCACCGTCCTCGCGTTGATGATGGTGCGGATGCCCGAGGGCGCGGACGGCTACGTCCGCGACGTGACCGCGGGCACCTTCCTGACCGGATACCTGGTCCTGATGGGCGGGATCGTGGCGCTGCTGATGCGCCCGGACGACGGGGACCACCGCACCGTCATCTTCATCGCGGTCACCGTCGCCAGCGACATCGGCGGGTACTTCGCCGGATCGTTCCTCGGCAAGCACAAGCTCGCGCCCACGATCAGCCCGAAGAAGACCTGGGAGGGCGTCACCGGCTCGGCGCTCACCTGCATGGTCGTCGGCGGCTGGCTCGTGGCGTGGCTGCTCGACGGCGGGCAGATCTGGCACGGCGTGCTGGTCGGCCTCGCCGCCGTGGTCACCGCGACCGTCGGCGACCTGATCGAGTCCATGATCAAGCGGGACCTCGGCATCAAGGACATGGGCACGCTCCTGCCCGGCCACGGCGGTGTCATGGACCGCCTGGACTCCCTCGTGGCGACGGCCCCGGTGGTGTGGCTGCTGCTGGAGTTGTTCGTCCCCAGTTAAGGACCAGTAGGGGCGATTAAGGATCGGCGTGGTCGAGGCAGGGCTCACAGGCCCACAGGACCCGCTAGGAAACGACCCAGGAACGTCCCTGCTGAGCTAGACGCCGTACCAGCGCGTCCGAACCCTCGCTCTTGGCGAAGCGGTGCTCGTCACCAGTGATGGGGACGAGCCACAGCCACCGGACCGGGTCACCGTTGATCGGCAATCCCGTCATGGGCGGCGCGGCAGGACCGGCCAGCCTGTTCGGGTCCTCCAGGAGGAGGACGCCCTCCCAAGCCGTCTCGCCTGTGCCAAGCGGGAACGTTCGGGCCTCGTGGTACCACTTGACGACATCGCCCGGGGCGAACCAGGTCACCGACCGCCACGGGTACTGCGCGAGCCAAGGGAAGATGCTGCCTGCCCGCTGGCTCGGCAGAGTGCTCGCCACGGCCAGTTCGATACGGCTGTAGGGAGCGACGTCGTCCTCGTACAGCTCCACCGTGGGCATCCGCTGGCGGCTCATCCCTACCGTGCTCAGCACAGTGAAGTCCCGGCCGCTGCGGGCGGGACGCTCCGACACACCCACAGTCGGGGCCACACTCGGCCGGTTACCCGCCAGTTGGCGTCCGACATCATGCCAGTAGTGACCACCTGGGCCGAGCCTCTGTAGCAGGTGCCCGAGAATGGACTGCTGGAACTCCGCCCACGAGCCCTCGGCACGGCACGTCTTCCAGTGCTCGCGCGCCCGTTCGATACGCGGTCCGAACTCCTCGATCTCCTCATCGAGGGGGAAGGCGAAAGGACTCTGCGCCGTCGCGTCCCGGCTGTAACCGGGGATCCCCCGTCCCATGTCGGACCAGCCGGGGATCACGAAGAGGAGGTCACCCGCCTCCAGGACGGCGGCGCCGTCGCCCTCCTCGAACCAGACGACCTCCAGGGCGGCGGTGTCCAGCGCCTCCCGTCCGTCCGGGTGCCTCACGTGGGACTCCGGGAGGAGCGGCGCGCTGCCCGAGTCCAGCCGTGACCGGTCCAGCTCGGCGGGCGCCTTGCGGTGGTTCGCGACCCACACCGCCCCGACGACCGAGTCGCGGGCGTCCTTCAGGTAGGCCGCGGTGACGTCACCGTCGTTCTCGAGGACGAGCCGCCGGCTCCCGTACGGGCTGGCCTCGGCGTGGACGACCGTGGCGGCGGGGTTCCGGGGTGAAGCGGTCCCCCTGCGCAATACCGACATGATCGGCACCTTAGTCGCACACAAGGTCATGCGCAGGTCGTCGCGTCTCGCTTGTGTTCCGTCTCAGGTGAGAACGGCACCGCGCACGGACGAGGCATGGGCAGGTGTTTGCGACACTGGAAGGACCATGTCTTCCACCACCGACTCTCCTGCCGCCGAGCGGGCGCAACGGTCCGCCGAGCCCGCCGCCGTCGAGGCGCAGGGCGCGCCCGAGGCCGCCCCCAAGAAGACCCCCGCCAAGCTGGTCTTCGCCGCGCCGCGCCGGGGCAAGCCGCCGCGGCACCTCGCCGACCTCACCGCCGCCGAACGGCGCGAGGCGGTCGCGGAGCTGGGGGAGAAGCCGTTCCGCGCCGACCAGCTCTCGCGGCACTACTTCGCCCGCCTGGTCGACGATCCGGCCGAGATGACCGACCTGCCCGCCGCCGTCCGCGAGCGGCTCGTCTCGACGCTGCTGCCCTCGCTGCTCACGCCGGTACGCGAGATGGACTGCGACGGCGGCAGGACGCTGAAGACCGTCTGGAAGGCCTTCGACGGCGTCCTGTTCGAGTCGGTCCTGATGCGCTACCCCGACCGCGCGACGATGTGTGTCTCGTCCCAGGCCGGGTGCGGGATGAACTGCCCCTTCTGCGCCACCGGCCAGGCGGGCCTGACCCGCAACCTGTCGACGGCCGAGATCGTCGAGCAGGTGGCCGCGGGCGCGCGCGCACTGGCCCGTGGACGGATTCCAGGAGGTCCCGGGAGGGTCTCCAACATCGTGTTCATGGGCATGGGCGAGCCCCTGGCCAACTACAAAGCCGTCATAGGCGCGGTCAAGCGCATCACCGACCCCGCTCCTGCCGGTCTGGGGATATCCCAGCGTTCGGTCACCGTCTCCACGGTCGGGCTCGTCCCCGCCATTGAGAAGCTCGCCGCTGAGGACATGTCCGTCAGGCTGGCCGTCTCCCTGCACGCCCCCGACGACGACCTCCGGGACGACCTCGTCCCGGTCAACAACCGGTGGAAGGTCGCGGAGGTCCTGGACGCCGCGTGGGCGTACGCCGAACGCAGCGGGCGCCGCGTCTCGATCGAATACGCCCTGATCAAGGACGTGAACGACCAGGCATGGCGCGCCGACCTTCTCGGCAGGCTCTTGCGCGGGCATCGCGTACACGTCAATCTGATCCCGTTGAACCCAACGCCGGGTTCCAAGTGGACCGCGTCGCGGCCCGAGGACGAGCGCGAGTTCGTCCGGCGGCTGGAGGCCCACGGAGTCCCGGTCACGGTGCGCGACACTCGGGGCAGGGAGATCGACGGGGCCTGCGGGCAGCTGGCCGCGGCGACCAAGGACTGAGCGCGCCGGCGGGCGTGCTACCGGCGTCCCGCGGGCGCGCGGGCTGAGGAGCACGGTGCCGGTGAAGACGGGTACGCGGCTGCCGGTGGCGCTGCGGGGCTACGACCGAGCCCAGGTGGACGGCCTGCTGAAGCGGATCTCGGGGGCTCTGAAAGGCGGATCGCCGGTGTCCGCGGAGGAGGTCCGCGCCACCCGGTTCGACGTCGTGCTACGCGGCTACGAACAGCGCGCCGTGGATGAACTGGTACGCGAGTGCATCCTGGAACTGCAGAGCGTCGCGCCGTTCAGTGAACGTCCCGGCCGGCCTCGCGTGAACCCCGGCTGGCTCATCAACTGGATCCAGAACGCGCGCTTCGCCGGCGCTGGCATGCGCCCCGGCTACGACGTGCGGGACGTGGACGCCTTCCTGGACCGCGTGGTCGTCGGCCTCCGCGGTGTCGCCCCGGCCGTGACTGCCCGTGACGTCCGGGAAAGTGCCTTCCGCGTGGTTCGTCTAGGGCCGGGCTACGACGAGCAGGAGGTCGACCGCTTCCTCGTCCAGCTCGCGGGCGCCCTCGAACGCCGCTGATCGTCTTCTGGTCACCCGGAGTTATCCACAATTTCGTTCGGGGGTGGCGTGCGGCATCGGGGCACGCCACGCTACGTGACATGGACCACTTCGCCGCGCAGCTTCAGCGCCTGCGCTCCCTGTTCGGCCTCTTCTTCGCCCCCGAGGTCACCGCCGACCTGCTGCCGTTGGCCAGACCCGCCCTGCGGCTCGGCCTCGACGGCGAGGTCACCGTCCACCTCGGCGGCGCCCCGCTCCTGCCCCCAGGCGAACCGTGGCCGGAGTGGAACGGACGTCCACTCGACTTCCTCGGCGCATTCGACTTCACCGCTCTCTCCGAGCTCGGCGAGGTCCCCGGGCTACCCGCCACCGGAACGGCCGCGTTCTACTACGCGAGCGAGGCACCACGTCCTTGGGGCGACCAGGTCGGCCAGCGCGACGGCTGGCGCGTGTTCACCGGCCGACTCCAGCCGACCACAGCACCGCCAGGAGCGTCGGCGTACCCGAGCTGCCGGCTCGGAGCCGCTCCGTTCCTGTCGCTTCCCTCCCCGCAGGAACCCGCCGTCCGGCGCCTGGAACAGCATTACAGCGGCATCCTGTCGGTCTACGAGCAACTTCATGTGGCCTGGTCGCAGTACGCCTGGCCCGACGACATGCCCGTCCACCAACTGGGCGGCTGGCCGGCCCTCGTCCAGCGCCCGGTCGGTCCGGACTGCCAGCTCGCCTCGTCCGGCCGCGACCTTGGCTCCACCACCGTCCCCGCCCTCTCCATGGACGAGGAAGCGGCCGTCGCCGAATGGCGCCTGCTCCTCCAACTCGACTCCGACCAACGCCTCGGCTGGCACTGGGGCGACCCAGGTCGCGTCTACTTCTGCGCTCGCCAGAACCAACCCCTGGAGCAGACATGGCTAACCGTCCAAGCCACCTGACGAAACCCGCCGACCCCAACTCACCCGCCTCGCGCACCCCACCCAGCTCCGCAAGCCGCGCAAGCAATCCATCCCGCGCAAGCAATCCATCCAGCGTGAGCCGCCCAACCTGCTCGACGCATGTGAGCCCCCTAACCCGCGCGCCTCCACCCCACGCGAGCCGTTCAAGCCACCTGGCGACGACCCACCGAGCCAACCCACGTAACCCGCGCAGTCCCACGAGCCGTCGAGCCGCTCAAGCCACGCCCGGCTGGTGACCGCCCGACGCTGGCAGACTCACGCACGGGTTCGGGGTTGACGGCGGGCGCTGATGCGGTCGCGGACGTAGACGTTGGCGTGGATCTCGCGGCGGACCTGGACGTGATCGCCAGGGAGCTTGTGCCGGGGCGGGTGAAGACGCGGCTGACACCAGCCGACTCGCCCGCCGGGGCCGCCGCGCTCTCGCCCCGGCGGCGCTGGCCGACACGCTAGCTGCGGTCGCCGCTGGCCGACACGCGCGCCGCGGCGGCGTTGGGCGACACGTTAGCCGCGGTCGCCGCGACCCCGGCCGTGCGATGGACGCTGGTGCTGGCTACGACCGGCGGGTGCCGAGCTGGCTAGCGACCCAGCCGCCGGAGGCGGTCCGAGCCGATCATGGAGATCGTGGCGAGGTCGTGCAGGACGTCCTCCGCCGCCATGGTCGTCGGGACCACCTTAGGCGGCTGGCTAGCGACCCAGCCGCCTAAGGTGGGCCAGGTCGTGACGAGCTTCATCGCCAGGGCCCGACCGGGCGGCGAACCGGGCCCGTGGCTGCCGAACGGCAGTGTCCGGGTCGTCCGGCAGCGCGGCGGCGGGCTGGACCAGCGGCTGGCGCGGCGTTCGAGGACGCCTACGCCAGGCGTCCGCTCGTCCTGATCGGCATGGACACGCCGCAGGTCACCCCGGCGCTGCTCGGCCGGGCCCGCCGTGCGCTGGCGCGGCGCGGCGCGGTGTTCGGTCCGGCGGCCGACGGCGGGTTCTGGCTGCTGGGCCTGCGGCGTCCGGACGCGCGGCTGCTGCGCGGCGTCCCGATGTCGCGTCCGGACACCGGCGCAATTCAATTCGGGGCGGCTGCGGGCTGCCGGGCTGGAGGTGGCGGTGCTGCCCCAGCTGACCGATGTGGACACCGCGGGGGACGCCGAGGCCGTCACCGCAGCGGCGCTGCACGACCGCCGCACGCCGCCGAACGGGCGCCGAACGGGTGGCACACGGGGGGCACACCGGGCGGCCCCACACGGGACCCCCACACGGGGGCCGCAGGGAGGCCGCACGGGGGCCGCACGGGCGGTTCGCGGCCACCGTCCGCAGCCTCGGCGGCAGGTCGGGTGGCAGGTCGAGTGGCAGGTTGGGCGGGCAGGGGGTGCTGGCGTGGTCGGGCACCTGTACGACGCGAGCCGCCCCGGTGACGTGAACCGTCCAAGACGCGTGAGCTGTCCAGGCCACGCCAGCTGTGCGAGTCGACGGCTCGCACAGATTGAGCGGTAGGTCGGGTGGCAGGTTGGGCGGTAGGGGAGTGCTGGCGTGATCGGGTACCTAAACGACGCGAGCCGCCCCGGTGACGCGAGTTGTCTAGGTCGCGTCAGCCGTCTAGGGCACGCGAGCTGTGCGAGTCGGACGGTTCGCGCAGCTCGTGCGAGCCGTTTAACCAGCGCAAGCCGTTTCAAGCGCGCAGGCCGTTCAAGCTGCGCAGGCCGTCAAGGCGCGTAGGCCGTTCAACCAGTGCACGCCGTTCGACCGGTGCAGGCCGTTCGACCGGTGCAGGCCGCTCAGGTTGCGCAGGCCGCTCTATTCGCTTGAGCGCGCAAGCCGCCTGGGCCGCAGCCTCAACCCGGCTGGGTTGCCCCAGCTCCGCGTGAGGCGCGCGAGCCGCTTGAGCTGCGGGGGTGTCCCTATGAGCGGTCCACCGACGCCGCTCGGGCCCGGTGACAAGACCCCCGGATCATGTCTGCGACAGGGGCTTGAGTCATGCAGGACCGGGTGATCTGGCTCCCCACCATGGGCGGGGACGTGAGGACGGTAACGGGGCTTGGGGACTGGGCAGCCAATTGTCGCCTGCGTTGTTCACTGGGTGTCGGGAGTTAGCGAGGCCGTTTTCGACTCGTCTCGACGCTGAGCCCGACTTGGCGCGTCGTTTCCGCGGGCTGCGCTTTGGGCGTCACGCTGCTTTGGGCGTCACGCTGCTTTGGGCGTCACGCTGCTTTGGGCGTCATGCTGCTTTGGGCATGCTGCCCTGGGTGTCGTGTCGCTTCTACGGACGTGATTTGGGCGTCGTGGTGTTCTGGTGTCGTGTCGCTTCTGTGGCTGGCGCTCTGGGTGTTGTGGTGTTTTGGGGGTCGTGTTGCTTGGGTGGTTGGCGCTTCGGGGGCGTGGCGTTTCGGGGACGTGGTGCTTTGGGTGGGGTGTGGCGCTTGGGTGGTGGTCGGGGGGTTTGGTGGTCGGGGGTTTGGGGGTTAGGGTTCGCTGGGGTTTGTTTCTGGGGGTGTGAACGCTACGTTGCGTTCGGGGGACCTGCAATGGGCTTGGGTGAGGAGTTGGTGCAGTTCGTAGGGCTTCTTGTTTCGGGTTTTGATGGGTGTGGGTGCAATGGTGGGGGGTGTTCATTGCAACGGGGTGTGTGGTTTCGGTAGGTTGAGGGTTTGTGGCGTTGCTTATTGAACACCTCGGGGGATCGTGATGCCGGGAGGCAGGCTCACCCAGCAGGATCGGCAGCAGATCGCGCTGGGGTTGGCCGACGGTTTGGCTTACGCCGAGATCGCTCGCCGGCTGGACCGTCCTACCTCCACCATCACGCGGGAGGTGATGCGCAACGGTGGCCCGGCCGGTTACCGCGCTGATCTGGCGCACCGTGCCACCCAGCAGCGCACACAGCGGCGGCGGAGCGCCGCGGCCGGTAGGGCGCAGGCGGCGGCGCAGCCCTACGGGCGTGACGCCGAGGCCGTGCACCAGTACCAGGAGATGCTCACCACGGTTTTCATGACCTCGGGCCTGCCCAAGATGATGTCGCGGGTGCTGGGCGCTCTGTACACCACCGACTCCGGCAGTCTCACCGCCGCCGAGCTCGCTGAGCGGTTGCAGGTCAGTCCGGCTACGGTGTCCAAGGCGATCACTGCTCTGGACAGTCTTGAATTGATCCGCCGCGAGCGTGACGAGCGTCGGCGCGAGCGGTACGTCGTTGATGACGAGCTCTGGTACCAGTCGATGATTCGCAGCGCGCAGGACAACGCCCGGCTGGTGGAGACCGCGCGTGAGGGCGTGGGTGTCCTCGGCCCGGGTACCCCTGCCGCCGTCCGGTTGGAGAACATCGCCCGTTATCTGGACTTCGTCGGTGAGGCCATCATGCGCGCGGCCGAGCAAGCTCGCGATGTTCTCTACACCAAGGCCGAGGGTGAGTAGGCGGGTCCGGCAGCGGGTGCTGCCGGACCCTTGGGTTGTTACTTCCGGGACGGTGGTGTGGCGGTGTAGGTGGCCGTGTTCTGGGCGGCGTCAGTGCTTGAGCGCCGGTAGCCGGCTTTCTCCAGGACGCGGATCGAGGACGGGTTCGACAGCTCGACACCCGCCTTGACCGTGTGGACGCCCGGTGCCGTGAAGGCGAACTCGGTCAGGCGGCGCGTGGCCTCGGTGGCGTGGCCGCGGCCCCGCCGGGAGGGCACGATGCCGTACCCGATCTCGATGGTGCCGCCGGTGGGCGGCCAGAAGAGGCCGATCGAGCCGATCACGAGGCCGCCGGCGCGTTCGATGATCTGGCGGTGGCCGTACTCGCCGAGCCATGCGGGGTGGTCGCCGCAGAGACCGGCGATGACGTGGTCGCCTTCGGCGGGGAAGTCGTCGGCCCAGTGGGGCAGGCGGGTGCCGTCCAGGACGGCGGTGATCTCGTCCGGGTGCCAGGTGCGCAGGATGAGGCGGTCAGTGAACAGTTCTGGGGTGGACACGGGAATGAAGGAGGACACGTGAGACTCCTGGTCGTCGGGACGACCCGGCGCATGTCAGGCGGCGCGGGCCGTTCGAGGGCATGCCGATGAGAGCTGCTGGGCAGCCATATTCATCAGCCCCCTCGGGATGCGGCGATCAGGCGTCTTGTACGCCGCTGTGAACCTAGCGAGCGCTGATGGCTGTGTGCAAAAGGGTTACGGGAGGGGGTTACTCAGCGGTTGGTGCGGGTCTTTATGAAGTAGGCGGTGCCGACGATCGTCGACCATGCGAGCAGGTGCAGGGCCACTGCGGGGAAGTCGGAGACGAACGCGTTCGGGCCGTGGTGGGCGGCGCGGAGCCACTCGATCATGGGGACGGCCAGCCAGGAGAGGCGGCCCAGGCCCAGGAGGAGCAGCGCCGCCGCGCCGGCGAGGAGGGCGAGGAGGGATACGCCCGGGTCAGGGATGATCGCGCGGCTCGTCCAGGCTCCCAGGAGTGTCGCGGCGAGGGCGACGAGGAGGCAGAGTGCGCAGCCTGTTGCGATCGCCTTACCGGGGGCCTTTACGGAGACGGCCTGTAGGAGGGGGACGATCAGGGCGATGGCGCCCAGGGCGAGGTTCACCGTGTAGGCCGCGAGGAGTCCGGCCACGGTGGGGGTGGAGCGGTGGCGTGCGGCTGTGGCCGACAGGGCGCGTTGTTCGTCCGGTTGGGTGTCGAGCAGCGCGCGCGCCGCCCAGGCCCAGATCGGGAACATGAACGCCGGGGTGTCGCCGAGCGTTCCGACGGCGAGGTCGGAGGCGTCGGGGCCGCTCGGGCCCTGGAGGAGCACCAGTCCGACGATCAGCAGGACGGCGAGCAGGGGGTGCAGGACGCGGAGCGAGCGGACGTAGCCGGCCATCTGGAACCGGGCGAGTGCGATCATCGGTCGGGCCGCCGCACGTCGTAGCCGTCGGCGCGCAGTTTGGTCTCCACGGTGTCGATCTCGTCCTCGCGCACGATGACCTCCAGCACCCGGGTGTTAGGGGAAGTGGGGGTCAGGGGAGTCACCGTCGCGTCGGCGACGTGCAGGCGGGTGACGTCGGGGAGGGCCTCGATGCAGCGCTGGTGGTCGCTGACGACCACGGTCGTGCCCCGTGTTGTGAGTTCGGTGATCAGTGCGGGCAGCGCGTCGCGGGTGGTGGCGTCCAGGCCGGCGAAGGGTTCGTCCAGGATCAGGAGGGCGGGGTCGGCGAGGAGGGCTTGGGCCAGTCCGACTTTTTGGGCGCTGCCCTTGGAGAGTTCCGGCAGTCGCACGTCGAGGAGGTGCTGGAAGGCGAGCCGTTCCGCCCACGGGCCGATGGCGCGGGACGGGACGCGGCGTATGGCGGCCATGTGCCGCAGGTAGGAGCCCACGGTGAACGGCTGGTCCACGGGGAAGCGCTCGGGTGCGTATCCCACGCGGCGGGGCCGTCCCTCGATCGTGCCGCGGTGGGGGTGGCGCAGGCCGGCGATGAGCCGGAGCAGGGTCGACTTTCCCGCTCCGTTCCTGCCGGTCACCTCCGTGATTCCGCCGGGCGTGAGGGACAGGGTGACGTCCTTGAGCACCCAGGGGTCGCGCCGCCGGTACCGGAAGGCGACGTTCTCCAGCCGCATAGCCCACGGACCGTAGCCCGCCGGGCGTAAGGGGGCCGTTAGGCGGGCCGGAGGGCGCCGCCGCGTGCGCCGGGCGGGACAATGGGGGCATGGGTGCCGTTGAGGGGTGCGTGTTCTGCGGGATCGTCGCGGGCGAGGTGGCCGCGCATGTGGTGCTGGACGCGCCCGACGCGATGGCGTTCCTCGATGTCCGGCCGCTGTTCAAGGGGCACACGCTGCTGGTTCCGCGCGTCCACTACGAGACGCTGACGGACCTGCCGGGGGACATGGTCGGGCCGCTGTTCGGGTACGCGCAGCGGCTGGCGGCGGCGATGGAGGACGTGCTCGGGGCGGCCGGGTCGTTCGTGGCGATGAACAACCGGATCAGCCAGAGCGTGCCGCATCTGCATGTGCACGTGGTCCCGCGCAACAAGAAGGACGGGCTGCGGGGGTTCTTCTGGCCGCGCCACAAGTACGGCTCCGATGCGGAGGCCGCCGAGTACGCCGCGCGGCTGGCTGCGGCGTTCGCGGGATGAGCCGGGGGCGTCAGCCCATGGCGAGGAGGGCGGCGATGAAGGGCTCCCCGGACGCGTGGCCCGGCGGAGGGGCGGGGTCCGTCCGGGCGGCGTGCTCGTGGAGGTCGCGTTCGGCTCGGTCGAGGGCCGCGGACAGGACGTAGTCGCGTACCGACCAGCCGGTCAGCCTGGCGGCTTCGCGGATGACGAGCCGCTGCTCCGCCGACGTCCGGAACGCGAAGTCGTCGGTGGGGGCGGCGGGAAGGCTGGGGCGAACCGACTCAGACATGGCCGGTCTCCTTCCTTGCGGCACCTCAACGTACGCCGGAAGAGGTGTTTCGGACATCCCTCCCGCGTGAGCCGGTGCGCGTCAGCGGGTTCCCCAGGAGTAGGTCTGCTTCCTCAGCTTGAGGTAGACGAAGCTCTCCGTGGAGACGACGCCGGGGACGGCGCGGATGCGGCCGAGGAGTTCCAGGAGGCGCTCGTCGTCCTCGCAGACGAGTTCGAGGAGGACGTCGAAGGAGCCGGCGGTGATGACGACGTAGTCGATCTCGTCGACGGAGGCGAGCTCGTCGGCGATCTTCTCCAGGTCGCCCTCGCACTTGACGCCGATCATCATCTGCCGGGAGAAGCCGAGCATGAGCGGGTCGGTGACGCCGACGATCTGCATGACGCCGGCGTCGAGGAGCTTCTGGACGCGCTGCCGGACGGCGGCCTCGGAGAGCCCCACGGCCTTGCCGATGGCGGCGTAGGAGCGGCGGCCGTCCTGCTGGAGCTGCTCGATGATCTGCTTGGCCGTCTCGTCGAGCTGGACGGAGGGCCGGGCGGAGCCTCGGCGGGCGGGCGGCTGTCCCGTCATGGGGTCTCCTAGCTGCGGCATCGAGGGTCGAAAGCGTTCATGCCAAGTGAATCAGTCGTGAAACTGGATCGTAACAACGGAATCACTTGTATTGGGTCGGCACGTCTGTAAGGGTCGGGCCAACAGGGACACATCGGGCGATCGCGCCCAGGGAGGGTCGAGGATGAGCGGCGAGCGGCTGCGCAACTTTATCGGCGGCGAGTATGTGGACGCCAAGGACGGGCGCACCCTGGAGGTGGTCGACCCCAGCACCGGCGACGCGTACGCGGAGGCGCCCGTGTCGGGCGCCGAGGACGTCGACGCCGCGTTCCGCGCCGCCGCCGAGGCCTTCCCCGCCTGGCGGGACGCGATGCCCAAGGACCGGAGCCTCGCGATCCTGCGGTTCGCGGACGCGGTGGAGGCGCGGGGCGAGGAGCTCGTGAAGGCGGAGAGCCGCGACACGGGCAAGCCCGTCCAGCTCACCCTGGACGAGGAGCTGCCCCCGATGGTGGACAACCTCCGGTTCTTCGCGGGCGCGTCCCGTGTGCTGGAGGGCAAGGCCACCGGCGAGTACATGCCGGACCACACGTCGTCCATCCGGCGCGAGCCGATCGGGGTGTGCGCTCAGGTCACGCCCTGGAACTACCCCATGATGATGGCCGTCTGGAAGATCGGTCCGGCGCTGGCCGCGGGGAACACGGTGGTGCTGAAGCCGTCGGACACGACGCCCGTCAGCACGTTGATGCTCGCCGAGATCGCCGCGGAGTTCCTGCCGCCGGGCGTGTTCAACGTCGTGTGCGGCGATCGGAGCACGGGCCGGGCCCTGGTCGAGCACCCGACCCCGCAGATGGTCTCCATCACCGGGAGCGTACGCGCGGGTATGGAGGTGGCCGCGTCCGCGGCGAAGGACCTGAAGCGTGTGCATCTGGAGCTCGGCGGTAAGGCGCCGGTCGTGGTGTTCGACGACGCGGACGTCGAGTCCGCCGCGGCGGGAATCGCCGAGGCGGGGTACTTCAACGCGGGGCAGGACTGCACGGCCGCTACGCGCGTCCTGGTGGCGGATCGTCTCCACGACGATTTCACGGAGGCTCTGGTGGAGGCCGCCAAGGGGACGGTGGTCGGTCCGCCCAGTGACGAGAACGCCTTCTACGGTCCGGTGAACAGCGCCGCGCAACTGGAGCGCGTGCAGGGGTTCATCGAGCGCGCACCCGACCACGCGGAGGTCCTCGCCGGGGGAGAGCGCATCGGTGACCGCGGGTACTTCTTCGCTCCGACCGTCGTGGGCGGGCTCCGCCAGGACGACGAGCTGATCCAGGACGAGGTGTTCGGGCCCGTCATCACCGTCCAGCGCTTCTCCGACGAGCAGCAGGCGGTCGAGTGGGCCAACGGCGTCAGGTACGGGCTGGCCGCCAGCGTGTGGACGCGCGACCACGGCCGCGCCATGCGCATGAGCAAGGCCTTGGACTTCGGCGCGGTGTGGGTCAACACCCACATCCCGTTCGTGTCGGAGATGCCGCACGGGGGCTTCAAGCACTCCGGCTACGGCAAGGACATGTCGATGTACGGAATCGAGGACTACACCCGCGTCAAGCACGTCATGCACTACATCGGCGGCTGACCGGCGGCCCGGGGCACCGGCCGGCCGCGGGGGCGTCCGCGGGACGGCCGGCCGGTGGACGCGGGAGCGCCGGCGGGTCACGTCCGGCCGGGGCCGGGAGGGGCCCCAGGAAGTAGCAGATCGCGCGGTCAGGCGCCGCACCGAGCCCGTGAAGGAAACCCCAGCCATGACCGAGACCCAGCCTGCCCCGGCGCGCGACGACCCGGGCCGCGCCGTTCCCGCCATCGAGCTCACGGGAGTCCGGAAGGCGTACGACGCCTTCGGTGAGACCGTCGCCGCCGTCCGCGGCGTCGACCTGGACATCGCGCAGGGGGAGTTCTTCTCGCTGCTCGGGCCGTCCGGCTGCGGCAAGACGACGACCATGCGCATGATCGCCGGCTTCGAGGAGCCGACGGCGGGCCGCGTCCGCCTGCACGGGCGGGACGTGACGGGCGTCCCGGCGAACCGCCGCGACGTCAACATGGTGTTCCAGTCGTACGCGCTGTTCCCGCACATGAGCGTCTTCGACAACGTCGCGTTCGGCCTGCGCCGGCGCGGCGTCCCGAAGGACGAGATCAAGGAGCGGGTCGGCGCGATGCTGGACATCGTCGACCTGGGCGGGCGGGAGCGGCGCCGTCCCGCCGCGCTGTCCGGCGGGCAGCAGCAGCGGGTGGCGCTGGCGCGCGCGCTGGTCAACCGTCCGCGGGCCCTGCTGCTCGACGAGCCGCTCGGGGCGCTCGACCTGAAGCTCCGCCAGGCCATGCAGGTGGAGCTGAAACGGATCCAGCGGGAGGTCGGCATCACGTTCGTGTACGTGACGCACGACCAGGGTGAGGCGCTCACCATGTCCGACCGCATCGCGGTGATGAACGAGGGGCTCATCGAGCAGCTCGGTTCGCCGCGGGAGATCTACGAGCATCCGGCGACGCGGTTCGTGGCCGGGTTCATCGGGACGTCGAACCTGCTGGGCGGGGAGGTCGGCGAGCTGGCCGGGGACCGCGCGGTGATCTCCTTCGGCCCGGACGGGCGGATCGAGGTGCCGCTGCGGGACGGGACGCGGCCCGCGGCGGGGGAGCGGCTGGAGCTGACCGTGCGCCCCGAGAAGATCTGCATCGGGCCGGACAAGCCGGCGGACGGCCTGTGCGGCGTCCGGGGGACGGTGACCGAGGTGGTCTACCTCGGCACCTCGACCAACTACAACGTCACCACGTCCGCGGGGGACGACGTCGTGGTGTTCCTGCAGAACGCCACGTCGGCGGAGGACATCGCCGTGCGCGGGGACAGCGTCTGGCTGTCGTGGGAGCCGCGCCACTCGTACGCCATAGGAGCAGCCCGGTGACCCACATCGACCCCGCATTGCTGCGCGGACTCACCCGTCCGCGCCTGGCGCGTTCCGACGCGTCCCGCCGGGACGTCCTGCGGCTCATGGGCGCCGCGGGCGCCGGCCTCGCCCTGTCCGCCTGCGGTGTGAAGGGGCAGGGCGGCAAGGCGAACGTCGACCAGTCCGACGTGCAGAAGTACTGGGCGGGCAAGGCGAAGACCGGCAAGCTGAACTGGGCGAACTGGCCCGGGTACATGCAGGATGACCACGCGACGATCAAGGCGTTCGAGAAGGCCACGGGCATCAAGGTGACCTACAAGGAGGTCATCCAGGAGAGCGGCCCGTGGTTCGGCAAGATCCAGGCCCCGCTGGCCGCCGGGCAGTCGATCGGCTTCGACCTGATGGTCATGACCAACGGGATCCAGCTGGAGAAGTGCCGGCAGCTCGGCTACCTGGCGCCGCTCGACCCGTCCCGGCTGAAGAACTTCGCGGCGAACGCGGGGGCCGGGTTCAAGAACCCGTCCTACGATCCCGGCAACGCGTTCACGATCCCGTACGAGTCGGGCATCACCGGGATCGCCTACAACACGAAGTACGTCAAGGACGAGATCACCAGCATCGCCCAGCTCTTCGACCCGAAGTACAAGGGCAAGGTCGGGATGATGGGCGACTCCCAGGAGCTCGGGAACTTCGGGATGTTCCTGCTCGGGATCGACCCCGAGAAGTCGACCCCGGCCGACTGGGAGAAGGCCGCCGCGAAGCTCCGCGAGCAGCGCGACAAGGGCATCGTCCGCAAGTACTACACGCAGGACTACGTCGACGCCGTCAGCAAGGGCGACGTGTGGATGACGATGGCGTGGTCCGGTGACGTCTACAGCCTGACGAGCCCGGACGTGAAGTTCGTCGTGCCGAGGGAGGGCGGCACCATCTGGACGGACAACATGTGCATCCCGAAGACCGCCGAGAACCCGGTGGACGCGCTGACCCTGATGGACTGGCTGTACGTCCCGGCGAACAACGCGCCGCTGACGGAGTTCGTCAACTACATCACCCCGGTCCCCGGCACGCAGCAGATCATCGCGGCGGAGGCGGCGAAGGCGACGGGCGACGAGAAGAAGGAGCTGACGAGGCTCAGCACCAGCCCGCTCGTGTACCCGTCCCCGGCCGACATGGCGCGGCTGCGGCACTACCGGCGGCTCACGCAGGCGGAGGAGACGCAGTACCAGAAGATCTTCGAGCCCATCGCCAAGGGGTCGTGATGGCCGGGGGACTCGGGCGGGCCCGCGGGCGGGGCCGGTTCACGCCGTACCTGCTGGTCCTGCCGAGCGGGCTGTGGCTGCTGGCGTTCTTCGCGATCCCGATGGTGCTGATGGTGTCGCTGTCGCTCCAGACCGGCAACCTCGTCGACGGATTCCGGCAGACGTTCCACTGGCAGAACTACACCGACGGCCTCAGCACCTACGGCGACAAGTTCGGCCGGTCGCTCTGGTACGGGCTGCTCGCGACGGTCGCGTGCATCGTGCTCGCCTATCCCGCCGCGTACTGGATCGCGTTCCGGGGCGGCCGCCACAAGTCGACGTACCTGTTCATGCTCCTGCTGCCGTACTTCGTGTCGTTCGTGCTCCGGACGGTGTCGTGGAAGCTGGTGCTGACCGACAACGGGCCCGTCCTCGGGCCGCTGCGGAACCACGGCGTCCTGCCGTCGGGCTTCCACGTCCTCGACACGGGCTTCGCGGTGGTGTCCGGGCTGACGTACAACTTCCTGCCGTTCATGGTGCTGCCGATCTACGTGGCGCTGGAGCGGATCGACCCGCGGCTGGTCGAGGCGGCGCACGACCTGTACGCGAGCCGCGTCCAGGCGTTCGCGCGGGTCGTGCTGCCGCTGTCGCTGCCCGGCGTCTTCGCGGGCGTGATCATGACGTTCGTGCCGGTCTCGGCGGACTACGTGAACGCCGAGGTGCTGGGCGGCCCCCGCAACACCATGATCGGCAACGTGATCCAGTCGGAGTACTTCGACAACAGCGCCTACCCGGTCGCGTCCGCGCTGTCGTTCGTGCTGATGGCGATCCTGCTGCTCGGGATCTTCGCCTACGCGCGGGCCCTCGGTACCCAGGACGTTCTGGAGGCGGCGGGACGATGACCACCCTGACCACGGACCCGGCCCCCGCGCCGCCGGCGGACCCGGCGCCGGCCGTCCGGCGGCGCCGCCGCCCGGCCGTCCTGCACGTCTACACGCTGCTGCTGATCGCGTGGCTGATCCTGCCGATCGCCATCATGATCCTGTTCGGGTTCAACGACACCCACAGCAAGCAGAACTTCCGCTGGGAGGGCTTCACCCTCAGGTGGTACGTCCACCTGTTCGACAAGAGCGACCTGACCACCGCGCTGGTCAACTCGCTGACGATCGCGCTGCTCAGCACGCTGATCACCACGGTCATCGGGACGCTCGCGGGCCTCGCGCTCGGCCGTCACCGGTTCCGCGGCAAGGGGGTGACGAACCTCGTGCTGTTCATGGCGATCTCCTGCCCGGAGATCGTGATGGGCGCCTCGCTGCTGTCGATGTTCGTGACGTTCAACCTGCCGCGCGGCTACCTGACGATCCTGGTCGCGCACGTGATGTTCTCGATCGCCTTCGTCGCGGTGACCGTCCGCGCCCGGGTGGTGGGCCTCGACCCGGCCGTGGAGGAGGCCGCGCAGGACCTCGGGGCCGGGCCGTGGACCCGGTTCCGGCTGGTCACGCTACCGATGATCATGCCGGGGGTGGTCGCGGGGGCGCTGCTGTCGTTCGTGCTGTCGATCGACGACTTCGTCATCACGAACTTCACCAGCGGCGCCACCGTCACGTTCCCGCTGTGGATCTACGGGTCGACGCGGACCGGGACGCCGCCGCAGGTCAACGTGATGGGCACGCTGATCTTCGCGGTGGGGGTCGTGATCGCCGTGGTGTCCGCGCGGCGAAGCCTCCGCGCGTCCCGCTGATCCGGCTGATCCGCTTGATCCTGGTCAGTCCAGCGCGCGGTACACCGACGTCCAGAAGTCGGTGTAGATGGGGGCGGCTCCCGGGGGCATCGGGGTCTGCGTCAGCAGGATCGCGACGAGGTCCTCGGCGGGGTCGTTGGCCCAGGACGTCCCGAAGCCGCCGTCCCAGCCGTAGCGGCCGGGCGTGGCATGCAGGTCGTCGCGGTGCAGGACGACGGACACGCCGAGCCCCCAGCCGCGGTTCCGGCCGAGCGCGGCGGCGTGCTGGCCGGACGCGAGCTGGTCGGTGGTCATGAGCTCGACGGTGCGGCGCGACAGGAGGCGCTCGCCGTCGTGGACGCCGCCGTCCGCGAGCATGCGGGCGAACGCGTAATAGTCGCCGGCGGTGGAGGCGAGCCCGGCCGCGCCGTCGGGCAGGGCGGGCGGCCGGCTCCACCGGCCGCCGGGGGCGTCGTGGTGCGCGAGCGCGCCGTTCTCGTCCCACAGGTAGGCGTCGGCGAGGCGGTGCACGTCGGTGGCGGGGACGTGGAAACCGGTGTCCTTCATGCCCAGCGGTCCGAAAAGGCGTTCGCGGAGGAAGGTCTCCAGAGGCTGCCCGGAGGCGCGCTCGATGAGGATTCCGAGGATGGTGGACCCGGTGTTGTAGAGCCATCGCTCGCCGGGCTGGAACAGCAGGGGCAGTGTCCCGACTGCCCTCAGCCACTCGTCCGTCGTGTGTGGCGCGTCCGGGCGCGGGGGTCCGAAACCCATCAGGTCCATCTCGCGCACGGCGTCGTCGAACGGGGTGCCGAACGTCGAGCCGTCCAGGGCGAAGCCGAGGCCGCTGCGGTAGTCGAGGAGATCCCGCAGGGTGAGCGGACGCGCGGCCGGGACGGTGTCGTCCAGGGGGCCGTCGAAGCGGCGCAGGACGCGCCGTCCGGACAGTTCGGGCAGCAGCGGGTCCACCGGGTCGTCCAGGCGCAGCCGGCACTCCTCGACGAGCATCAGCGCCGCCGCCGCGGTGACCGGCTTGGTCATCGACGTGATCCGGAAGACGGTGTCGGGACGCATCGGGGCGTCGCCGCCGAGCGCGGTCGCCCCGAGCGCGTCGACGTGGACCTCCCCGTGCCGGGCCAGCAGCGTGACGGCGCCTGGCGCCGCGTCCCGCTCGATGTGGCCGCGCAGGATGTCGCGCATCTGGTCGAGCCGTGCCTTGGCGAAGGTCATGTCCCGTGCTCCGTCCCTGTTCCGTGCGTACTGGCCGCTACGTGCTCCTCAGGGGAGACCCGGCGCGGGGACGGAACTCACCGCCGTCAGTCGGGCGACTGGTCGATCGTGCCGAAGATGACGGACGAGACCTCCAGGTACAGCTGCTCCGGGTAGGGCATGAACCCGACGTTGCGGAGCGCCTGCTTCTGCCCGGCCGACTCCATGATGAACTCGCCGTACCCGAGCATCCGGCCGGCGACCGACCGCTCCAGCGCGATGTCGGTGACCTTCGCCAGCGGCATCATCGCGACGTTGCGGTTGAGGATGCCGCTGATCAGCATCACCCGGTGCTCGGTGACGAGGAAGAACTCGATCGACCAGGCGAGGACCTTCCACACCAGGTACAGCAGCGTCAGCACCCACAGCCACCAGATCCACAGCACGCCGGTGACCACGCCCACGGCACTGCAGGCGACGAGCCCGCCGACGACGATCGCCACCGGCACGCTGAGGACCGCGGGGTGCCTGCGCACAGCGATGACGCGCCCCTCGTAGGCCATCAGGTACTTGTCGATGGTCCGCGTCGAGTTGTCGCGGTACACCATCATGTCCTGCAGATTCACGGCGGCGTCCTCGTCATGATCCGGGTGCCCCAACCGTAGCCGACGCGGCGGCGCCGTCGCAGAGGCCGCACGGTAAGGGCCACGGGCCTCCGGCGGCGTCGGCGGAGGCCCCGTGAAGGGCGCCGCCGATGCGCGGCCACCGGCCTTGTGCGCGCGACGCGGGAACCTGATGATGTTGGACATGGACGGCGTTCGGGGGGAGCCCGTGACGGAGCCGGGGAGCGGGTTCGCGGACGGGTTCGCGGACGGCGGGGCCCCGCGGCCCGAGCCGGGGCGGGACGTGACGGCGCGGCCGATCTGGCGGCTCCTGCTCCGCGGCCTCGGCGTCTACCTGCCGGGCTGGCAGACGCCCGCGGGGGTGCTGCCCGTGCCCGGCGGCTCCGCGCGGGGCTTCGGGCCGCCCGCCTTCCTGAACGGCGACGCCGGGTTCGGCGTGCAGGTGCCGGAGCGGCGGCGCGGGCTGGAGCCCGACCGCGAGATCTACGTCCGGGGGCGGGAGAACCCGAGCTTCGGGATCGTCGTCGCGGGGCCGTCGGCCGCGATCGGCAGCCGGGTTGTGGACGCGTCCGCGCTGATGCGGTTCGCGCGGCGGCTGACGTTCGAGGAGCTCTTCGACACCGCCGACGCCGAGTCGGTGCCGTACGCGGTGCGCGGTGCGCGCGCGGTCGAGAACGTGGTGTTCCTCGACCGGGCGGCCGGGATCGGGCTGTGCGCGGAGGTGGAGCCCGTGACGCGGTCCCTCAGATGCCCGCTGTACGTCCGCCTCGGCACGCCGGTGGACCGGACCGTCCGCGCCTACGCGATGGCCTGACGGACCGCCTCAGCCGTTCCCGGACGCCTCCGGGCGCGGCCCCCGCGGCCGGTCTCAGGGCGTCGAGGCCCAGGCGGTCAGATCCCAGAGCTGATGGGACGGCAGGCGCCGCAGCCGGACGGTCGCCGCCGACGGATCCCAGAACACCTCGTCGCTCTCCAGCTCCAGCGACTGGCCCGCGGTCAGCACCGCGCAGAGCAGCTCGTCCCGCGTGCGGACGGCCATGAGCGGACCGATCTGCGCGACCGCGCCGGTGCTCTCGTACAGAGTGCGGAGCAGCGCCTTGAGGGCCGCCTCGTCCTCCGGGCGGCGCACCGGCTCCACGCCCGACGGCATGCCCGCCTCCACCCGGGCGAGGCCGCGCCTGCCGTTGCCGTTGTGGGGGAGGTCGGCGCCCGTCGAGATGAGCAGCGCGGTGAACGCGCCCGCGAGGTCCTCGGCCGCCTGCCCGCCGAGGAAGTAGCGGCGGCGCTCCGGCGAGCCGGGCGCGGTGCCGTCCGTCCCCTCGGCGGTGCGGAACCGGACGTTCAGCCGGTTCGCGCGGACGCACCGCTCGTACATGTCGGTGAGGATGTCCTCAAGCTGCCCGTCGCGCGTCCACAGCCGTCCCGTGGCGGTGACCGCGGCGCCGTCGGCGGACGGGCGCGGACGGCCGGTCAGCGCCGCGGCGACGATGTCGTCCAGCTCGCCCTCGGTGTACTGGAGGAGCTCGGCGACGACGTCCTCCACGCCTTCCAGCGTCCGGGTGAGGGTCCGCTGGAGCTCCAGGATCTCCTCGCCGCCGCGCTCCAGGTCGGCGAGCCGGTCCAGCGCGGCGTCGACCTTGCCCTCCACGGCGCCGCCCTGCGCCGTCCCCACCGCGCCGCGCACGGACGTCTCGACCTCGGTCAGCTTGCGGCGCAGCGCCGCGAGCGTGATCCGCTGCTGTTCGAGGTCGTGCAGCCGCCCGGCCTGCGTCCGCAGGTAGTCGTCGGCCTGGTGGACGAGGTCCGCCAGCTCCTCGACCTGCCCGGTGTTCTGCCGCAGCCGCGTGTCGAGGGCGGGCAGCACCTCGCGCTTGACGCGCGACAGCTCGGCGGTGAGCTGCTCGCCCACCGTGACGAGCACGTTGTTCTGCTTGGTGACCTGCTCGTTCAGCTCGTCGATCCGGCGCGTGAACGCGTTGGCCTGATCGCGGCTCTGCTTGCCCGCGTACAGCTCAAGCGCCCCGACCACGACGCACATCACCACCAGGATGACCGTCGTCATGCCACTCCTCGGCCGGCCCGATTTCTCACCGATGCGGGTTTTGATCGCGACCATAACTTACGATCACGCGCGCCGACCGGAACTTACGTAACCGACTGATCTCAGTGACCGTCCGGTCCGACCTGTCCGACGGGCGACGCGCCGTGGCGGGCGCGGCGCGGTCAGTCACATCCCTCGAACTGCGGGACGGTCGTGGTGACCCTCAGCCGGACCGGCCCGAACCACTTCGCCAGCAGCCGCGGCGCCGTGCCGTCCTGGTACATCCCCGTGACGGCCTTGTTGACGGCCTCGCAGCCGTCCGTGTCGCCCTTCCTGATGCCGATGCCGTACGGCTCGTCCGAGAACGGCGCGTTCACGACCTTCAGTTTGCCGCCGTCCCGAGCGGCCTGCGCGGCGAGCCCGGCGAGGATCAGGTCGTCGGTGGAGACGGCGTCCAGCCGTCCCGCGGACAGCGCCCGCAGGCAGCCCTCGTAGCCGTCCGCGTCGACGGGGACGGCGGCGACGCCCTTCTCGTCGTGGACGCGCGGGAACGACACCGAACCGGAGACCCGGCACAGGCGCTTGCCCTTGAGGTCGTGCACGGTCTTGATGGAGTCGTCGGACGCCCGGACGAGGATGTCCTGGTGCGCCACGTAGTACGGACCCGCGAACGCCACCTTCACCTTGCGTTCGGGCGTGACGGAGTAGCTCGCGACCACGAGGTCGACCCGGCCGGTCCGCAGCAGCGACTCGCGGGTCGCCGACGTCACCGTCCGGAAGGTCACGTTCTTTCCGGTGACGCCGAGCCGCCGGGCGACCTCCCTGGCGACGTCGATGTCGAAGCCCGCGTAGCCGTCGCCGCTGCGTAGGCCGACGCCCGGCTGGTCGGCGTTGACACCGATGACGAGGGCGTCCTTCTTCGCGACGGAGGTCTCGCCCGCGTCGGCGACGCCGCACGCCCCGGCCGCCAGGACGGAGCCCGCCGCGAGTAGCGCCGCCCCGGAACGCCGAGCCCGCGTCCCCCGCCACATTGCGCGGCGCATGGCCGTCCCCCTCCGGTTCACTTGGACCACCGGTACTCGGCCAGGCGGGGCCGCACGCCCGCCAGCACGAGCCCGGCGATGACCACGCCCGCGATCGGCAGGACCGCGTACCAGCCCTTCGTCCCGCCGTCACCGTCGTCGACGGCCTCGCTGAACGACGCCTGGTGCGTGCCGATCAGGTCCTGGAGCGCCTTGTCGTAGCGGACGTAGTCCGCGGCGGCCGTACCGCGCGACGACACCGCCTGGGCCCGCTGACCGCCGTTCACGAGGTTGCGCATCGCGCGGTCGTTCTGCTGGAACCGCTTGAACTCGTCCAGCACCCTGACGAGCGCCTGCCTCTGCTCGGGCTCGTCGGAGCGGTTGGCCTCCGTGCCGAGGAACCCGAGGAACGGCGCGCGCCCCGGCTCGAACGCGAGCCCCTTCTGCACGGCGGTGTTGTACTCGTTGAGGTTCCCGGCCTTCAGGTACAGGACGGTCTGCGACTTGCTCAGGAACACCTGCTCGTAGGCGTCGGCGCGCTGCGGGTCGAGCAGGAAGCGCGTCTCGTCGGCGTTGGCGCTGTTGCTGATGGCGCGCGTCCGGGACAGGGCCAGGATCGAGTCGAACCCGTCCTCCTTGGCCTCCCGGAGATGGCTCGCCTGCCCGGACAGCATCACGGTGGCCGCCACGACCAGCACCAGCGTGCCGAGCGTCGCCAGGGCCAGCGCCGGGTTCAGCATCCGCCGGTAGCGGACGGCCAGGTAGACCTGGAGGCCGGCGAGCGCGGCGAGGAGCGCGAGCCCGGAGACGAGGATCCACGTGCGCCCCGCGAGGACGTTCGACCGCTTGTCCTCGTAGGTGTGCCGGACGAGCGTGCCGTTGTCGAGCGTCAGGTTGTACGCCTTGGGCAGCAGGTCCAGCTTCATCAGGTCGGTCGCCTGCCGGTACAGCTTGAGGACGTTCTCCGGCGGCGACCCGGGCCCGTGCGAGGACTGCTGGTCGAGCAGGATCGCCTGGCCGGCGAGCCGCTCGTACTGGCCGAGCCCGTACACGAGCTCGCGGGCGGTGTTGTCCTCGGTGGTCTCGTCAGCGAGCTTGGACGCCTGGAGCAGCGCCTGGCCCGCCTTCGAGCGGCTCTGGTCGTAGCCGGCGAGGGCCCGGTCGCGGCCGCCGCCCGCCGCGTCGCCGGTGAGCAGCGCGTTCGCGAGCTGGGCGTCCATGTTGGTGAGCTGGAAGTACAGGTCGCCGGTCGCGACGACCTGCGGGCCCGCGTCGTGCCCGATGACGCGCACGCCCTCGCGGGCGTTCGCGACGGCGGCCCAGGTGACCGCGAGGAGCACCACGAGCAGCACGACGGTCAGCGCCGTGAGCGCCCGGACGCGTCCCGCGACCGTGCGGGGCAGCGCCCGCCGCAGCCCCCGCGGCGCCGGTGCCGGCTCG
>NZ_CAACUY010000061.1 GCF_900659615.1 Actinomadura fibrosa
CGGGCGGCTGGAGCGGCGGCCCTGGCGCGCCGTCGTCGTGGCGAGCGGCCCCGCGCAGCTCGCCGCGTCCCTGCGCCGCGTCGCGGAGCTGGCCACCGAGCTGGAGACCGGGCCGGAGGGCGCGACCGCCCGCCACCTCGACCCCGCTGCCGGGATCTTCGTCGGCGGCCCCGGCGCGCTGCCGCGCATCGTGTACCTGTTCCCCGGCCAGGGCTCGGGCACCCGGTCGGACGGCGGGGCGCTGCGCCGCCGCTTCGAGGCGGTGGACGAGCTGTACGAGACGGCCGCGCTGCCGTCCGGCGGCGACCAGGTGGAGACGGCGGTGGCGCAGCCGCGGATCGCGACCGCGTCCGCCGCCGGGCTGCGGATGCTCACCGGGCTGGGCGTCGAGGCGCGGGCCGCCGTCGGCCACAGCCTCGGCGAGATCACCGCGCTGCACTGGGCGGACGGGTTCGACGAGGCCGCGCTGCTGCGGATCGCGGCGGCGCGCGGCCGGGCGATGAGCGAGCTGGCCGAGGGCGACGGCGGGATGGCGGGCATCACCGCCGACCTCGGCACGGTCACCGCGCTGCTGGCCGAGGAGGACGACGGCGTCGTGGTCGCGGGCCACAACGGCCCCCGGCAGACCGTGGTGTCCGGGCCGTCGGCGGGGCTGCTGCGGGTGATCGGCCGCGCGACGCGGGCCGGGCTCCAGGCGGTGCGGCTGCCGGTGTCGCACGCGTTCCACTCGCCGCTGGTCGCGCCCGCCGCCGACGCGCTCGCCGAGCACCTGCGGGGCGAGGACGTCGCGCCGCCGCGCCGCCCGGTGTTCTCCACGGTCACCGGCGGTCCCGTCGCCGCGGGCGCCGCGCCGGACGAGCTGCGCGGCCTGCTGCGCGAGCAGATCACCGCGCCGGTCCGGTTCACCGACGCCCTGCGCGCCGCCGCTGAGGGCGCCGACCTGCTGATCGAGGTCGGTCCGGGCCAGGTGCTGACGCATCTCGCCCGCGAGGTCGTGGACGTGCCCGCCGTCGCGACCCGCACCGACGAGGACTCCCTCGCCGGGCTGCTGCACGCCCTCGGCGCCGCGTTCGCGGCGGGCGCGGGCGTCCGCGTCGCGGAGCTGTTCGCCGACCGGCTGATCCGCCCGTTCGACCCGGAGACCGAGCCGGTGTTCATCGGGAACATGTGCGAGATCGTCCCCGAGGTGGACGCGACGCTGCTCGCGGACGCGTCCCGCCGCGCCACCGCCCCCGGCGAGAGCCCGTCCCCGGAGGTCCCCGACGCCGTCGACACCGGCGACCCGCTGATGCTGCTGCGCACGCTCGTCGCGCGGCGGGCGGAGTTCCCGCTGGAGGCCGTCCAGGCCGACAGCAAGTTCCTGGACGACCTGCACCTCAGCTCGATCGTGGTCTCGGAGCTGGTCGGCGAGGCGATGCGCGCGCTGGAGCTGAACGAGCCCGCGGCGCCCACCGGCTACGCCACCGCGACGCTCGGCCAGGTCGCCGAGACCCTGACGGAGCTGGTCGCGACCGGCAGCACGGGCACCGAGGACGCCGAGGCGGCCGCGGCGCGGATCGTCCCGCCGGGCGTGGGGCCGTGGGTGCGGGCGTTCGCGGTGGACCGCCGCGAGACCCCGCTTCCCGCGCGGACGGCGCCGCGCGCCCCGGGCACCTGGCGCGTCGTCGGCGAGCACCCCGCCGCCGGGACGCTGCGGGAGGCGCTGGAGGCCGCCGAGCTGGGCGAGGGCGTGCTCGTCGTCGTCCCGTCCGGCGACTCCCCGGCCGACCGGGACCGGCGGCTCGCGGCGCTCCGCGCGGGCGCCGCCGCCGTGCTCGGCGGCAAGGACGTCACCCGCTGCGTGATCGTCCAGGAGGGGCCGGGCGCGGCCGGGTTCGCGAAGACGCTGCACCTGGAGGCGCCCTGGGTGGCGACGACCGTGGTGACGGCCGCGCTGGACGACGCCGCGACGCCCGGCCTGGTCGCCGCGGAGGCCGCCGCGACCGCCGCGTTCCGCGAGGTCCTGCACGGCGGCGGCGCCCGCCGCGAGCCCGTCCTCGCGCCGGTCGAGCCGGTCGCCGCCGACCTGCCGCTCGGCGCGGACGACGTCCTCCTCGTCACCGGCGGCGGCAAGGGCATCTCCGCCGAGTGCGCGCTCGCGCTGGCCCGCGAGAGCGGCGCGCGGCTCGTCCTGCTCGGCCGGTCGCATCCGTCCGCCGACGCCGAGCTGGCCGCGAACCTGGACCGCATGGAGGCCGCGGGCGTCACCGCCCGGTACCTGCGCGCCGACGTCACCGACGCCGGACGGATCGCCGCGGCCGTCGCCGAGGCCGAAGCCGCGCTCGGGCCCGTCACCGCCGTCCTGCACGGCGCGGGCGGCAACGTCCCGAAGCTCCTCGACGAGCTGACCGACGAGGACTACGCGCGCACCATCGGCCCGAAGGTCGCCGGCCTGGAGGCCGTGCTCGCCGCCGTCGACACCGCCCGGCTGCGGCTCGTCGTCACGTTCGGCAGCATGACCGGACGGGCCGGGCTGCGCGGCGAGGCCCACTACGCCGCCGCCAACGAGTGGCAGAGCGACCTGGTCGAGCGGCTCGCCGCCGCGCATCCGCACTGCCGGTTCCGCGCGGTCGAGTGGTCGCTGTGGTCGGGCGTCGGCATGGGCGAGCGGCTCGGCTCGGTGGAGAACCTGGCCCGCGCGGGCGTCACCACGATCACCCCCGACCAGGGCGTGGCGATGCTGCGGGACCTCGTCGCCGACCCGTCCGCCCCGGTCGTCGCCGTCGTCACCGGCCGGTTCGGCGAGATGCCGACCGTGTCGTTCGGCGCCGGCGAGCTGCCGCTGCTGCGCTTCCTGGAGCGCCCCCGGGTCGTTTACCCCGGCATCGAGCTCGTCGCGGACTCCGAGGTCGGCTGGGGCAGCGACCCCTACCTCGCCGAGCACGTGTTCGGCGGCGGCACCGAGGCCGTCCTGCCCGGCACCGTCGGCATGGAGATCATGTCGCAGGCCGCGGCGGCGCTGCTGGAGCTGGACGCGCCGCCCGTCCTCACCGGCGTGGAGTTCCTCCGCGCGATCGCCGTCGCGAAGGACGCGCCGGTCACCGTCCGGGTCGCCGCGCTCCGCACCGCGCCGGGCAGCGTCACCACCGTCGTCCGGTGCAGCACCACCAACTTCCAGGTGGACCACTTCCGCGCGGTCTGCGAGCCGCCCACCGGCGCGCCGAAGGGCACCGGGCTCGCCCGGCCGGAGAACGCGGCGCTGCCGCCCATGGCGATCGACCCGCAGACCGAGCTGTACGGGCCGAGGCTGTTCCACGGCCCCCGGTTCCGGCTGATGGGCGACATCCGGCGGGCGGACGCGCACAACGTCACCGCGCGGCTCCTGCCCGACACCCGCGCCGACTGGTTCGGCCGCTATCTGCCGAGCCGCCTGCTGCTCGGCGACCCGGCCGCGCGCGACTCCTACATGCAGCCGCTCGCGCTGTGCGCGCCGACCGTCCTCGCGATCCCGGCGGGCGTCGACCGGCTCGTCCCCGGCCCGAACGCGGGCGCGACGGCCGCGTTCGTCCACGCCCGCTACCGGATGGACGCGGAGGCCTGGGACCTGGAGGTCACCGACGAGGACGGCGAGCTGATCGAGACCTGGGAGGGCTTCCGGACCCGGATCGTCGAGAAGTTCCCGCTGCCCGCGGGCTGGGTGCCCGCGCTGCTCGGCCCCTACGTCGAGCACGCCCTCGTCGCGTTCGGCCTCGCCGGGCGGGCCGTCCTGGACACCGACCCGGACGGCGCCTCCCGCCGCGAGGCCGCCGGGCTCGCCGTCCGGCGGCTGCTCGGCGGGGACGTCACGCTCGCCCACCGTCCGGACGGCAAGCCCGAGGCGAGCACCGGCGAGTCCGTCTCGATCGCGCACTGCGCCGGGATCACCCTCGCCACGACCACGCCGGGCTGCGACCTGGAACTCGTCACGGCACGCGACCGCGAGGCGTGGAGCGGCCTGCTCGGCGCGGACGGCCTCGCCCTCGCCGACGCCCTGACCGGCGCCTTCGACGGGACCGCCGAGGACTTCGACACGGCCGCGACCCGCGTGTGGGCCGCGGGCGAGTCGGCGGTCAAGGCGGGGCTCCCGCCGCGGACCCCGTTCACGCTCGACTCCGTCCACGAGGACGGCTGGGCGGTGCTGGCCGCCGGGGAGCACCGCGTCGCCACCCTCGCGGGCGGGCTGCGCGGCGTCGCCGAGCCCGCCGTGCTCGCCGTCCTGACCGGGGCCGCGACCGCCGGGGAGGCGCGGGCGTGAGGGGCTACGAGTACCGGCACATCGTCACCATCGAGGACACCGACCTGCTCGGCAACGTCAACTACGTCAACTACATCAGCTGGCAGGGCCGCGCCCGGGAGCTGTGCATCCGCGAGTACGCGCCCGACGTGGTGGACGGGTTCGGCGCCGGCGTCCGGCTGCTGACGATGAGCGCCCAGTGCGAGTACCTGCGCGAGCTGGCCATCTTCGACGAGGTGATCGTCCGGATGTTCCCCGGCGAGGTGGGGCAGACGCAGATGACCATGCGGTTCGAGTACTGGCGGCGGCGCCCCGAGGGGGAGGAGCTGGTCGCCACCGGCGAGCAGCGCGTCGCCTGCGTGAGCCCCGACGCCGCCGGGCACATGGCGCCCGCGCGGCTCCCCGAGTCGATGCGCCGCCTGCTCGACGCCGTGTCCGCGCCCCGCTGACCATGCCCGAAATGCCGGAAGGAGCCGCGCGATGAAAGGTGCCAAGGTGACGCAAGCCGCTAACACGACGGAAGCCGCTGACACGACGGAGGGTGTGTCTGCGACGGCGCGTTGGACGGCTGCTGCGCGCGCCGACGAGACCCGCCGCGATGGCGCGTTGTTCAGCGATCCCCTGGCGGCGGATCTCGCGGGTCCGGAGGGGTTCGCGCGGTACGAGCGCTATGCCAACCCGGGGACGACCGAGTTCCTCGCCATCCGCACCCGCTACCTCGACGAGGTCATCGGGCGGTCGGCGGAGCTGACGCAGGTCGTCCTGGTCGCGGCGGGCCTGGACACCCGGTCGGCCCGGCTGGACTGGCCCGCCGGGACCGTCCTGTACGAGCTCGACCAGCCCGGTCTGATGGAGGAGAAGGAGAAGCGGCTCGCCGAGCTGGGCGTCCGGCACCGCTGCGTCCGGCACGCCGTCGGCACCGACCTGACCGGCGCGTGGCACGAGCCGCTGCGCGCCGCGGGCTGGGACCCGTCCGTCCCCACCCTGTGGATCGTCGAGGGCCTGCTGTTCTACCTCGCCGAGGACGACGCCCGGGCGCTGCTGGCCCGGCTCGCGGACCTGTCGGTGCCGGGCGGCGTCCTCGCCGGGGACCTGCTCAGCCACCAGTCCATGGTCAGCGAGTTCGCGCGGGAGGGCCTCCGCCGCCTGGCGGAGGACGGCTGCCCGTGGCGGTGGGGCACCGACCGTCCCGAGGACGTCCTCGCCGAGTGCGGCTGGACGGTCCGGGAGGTGAAGGTCCCGGGTGAGGAGGGCGCCTCGTTCGGCCGGTGGCCCTGGCCGCCGCTCCCGCGCGACCAGCAGGGCTTCCCGATGAACTTCCTGTTCACCGCGGACGTGTGAGCGCGGGAGGGGTCAGCCGGTGCCGGGGAGGCACACGTAGACGTCGCCGTCCCGGACCTGGGTCTCGAAGGCGGGCTGCGGCGCGGTCGCCGGGCCGCACACCACGCCACCGTCCGAGAGGCGGAACGTGCTGCCGTGCCACGGGCAGGTGATCGCGCCGCCGTCCACCTCGCCGCCGGACAGCGGCCCGGCCAGGTGGCTGCACTGGTCCGCCAGGGCGCGCACCACGCCGTCCTGGCGGACGACGACCACCGGCACCTCGCCGAGCATCCGCCGGATCGGGGTGCCGACGGGCAGGTCGTCCAGGGCGGCGAGCCGGTGCCAGCCGGGCTCGACCAGGTGCGGGACGGCCTCGGCGTGGTTCGCGCCGGCCGCCTGCCGGAACGACATGTGCCCGCCGAGCGCCGAGCTCAGCGACGCGGTCATGAGCCCCGCGAACCGGAACGCGCGAGCGCGCCGCCGGGACCTCGCGGCCAGCGAGGCGAGGTACATCACGGCGGCGGCGCTGTTGGCGGCGGCGTGCACGATGCCGACCCGCTGCTGCTGCTCGTGCTGGTCCGACCAGTCCGCGGCGCCGGTCACGGCCGCCGGGACGGAGGAGAGCAGCCCGAAGCCGACCAGACGCCGGACGGCCTTCTCGTCGCCGCCCATGAGGTCGAGGACGCCGGCGGAGATGTAGGCGCCGACGGCCATCTGCACCACGGCCGGATGCAGCGGGTGCCCGAGCCAGACGCCGTGCAGGAAGTCCTTCGCCCGGCCCGCCGGGAGACGCTGGACGAGGTTGCGGTACGGCTCGACGGCGGTGTCGAGCGCTGTGGTCTCTTCGAGCCGATCTGCGGTGCGCATGCCGACCGCATTCCCCCGCAGGTGCAAGCGACACATTCCGGGGAATCACGGAGGGTGACGATGAAGGGGGAGGGCATGACCGAGAGCAGTTTCAGCCTCGACGTGGCGGCGATCCGCGACCGCGCCCGGCAGAAGATGGACGACGGCCCGGTGACGAGGGCCTACGGCAGGAGCGCCGAGGAGGTCATCGGCGTCCTCAACGACGTGCTCGCCACGGAGATCGTCTGCTGGATGCGCTACAGCCAGCACGCGATCTCGGCCACCGGCATCGACCGGGCGCAGGTCGCGAGCGAGTTCAGCGAGCACGCCGACGAGGAGCGCGACCACGCGATGCGGGCGGCCGAGCGGATCAGCCAGCTCGGCGGCGACCCGGACTTCGACCCGCGGACGCTCGCCGAGCGGTCCCACACCACCTACGCGACCTTCGACGACGACGACCTGAAGGGCATGCTGCGGGAGAACCTCGTCGCCGAGCGCATCGTCATCGAGTCCTACCAGGAGATCATCCGCTGGCTCGGCGACGGCGACGTGACGACCCGCCGGCTGATGGAGCACATCCTCGCCGAGGAGGAGGAGCACGCCGACGACATCCTCGACCTCCTGGGCGGCTGACCGACCGGATCCGCGACCGGCCTTGACCATGCATGCCGGAAAGCTGGGTATGCGGGCCGGTATGGAATTCGGATACACGCTGCTATGCGAGCAGACCCCACCGAAACAGCTGGTCAGCGACCTCGTCGAGGCGGAGGAGGCGGGTTTCGACTACTCCTGCATCTCCGACCACTACTTCCCGTGGCTGGAGGACATGGGGCACTCGGCGTACGCCTGGTCGGTGCTCGGCGCCCTGGCGCAGGCCACGCACCGCATCCCGCTGATGACGTTCGTCACCGCCCCGATCATGCGCTACCACCCGGCCGTGGTCGCGCAGAAGGCCGCCACCGTCGGCGTCCTGTCGGACGGCCGCTTCACGCTCGGCCTCGGCGCGGGCGAGAACCTCAACGAGCACATCGTCGGCCGCGGCTGGCCGTCGGTGGACGTCCGGCACGAGATGTTCACCGAGGCCGTCGAGATCATCAAGGCGCTGTTCGGAGGCGACTACGTCAACTACCGGGGCAAGCACTTCCAGGTCGACTCCGCGAAGCTGTACGACCTGCCGGACCAGCCCGTCCGGATCGGGATGGCGGCGTTCGGGCCGCGCGCCGGGCGCCTCGCCGCGGAGCACGCCGACCTGCTGATCTCCGACCAGCCCGTGGGCGACGTCGTCCGGCTGTTCCAGGAGGAGAGCGGCGGCGGCAAGCCCGTCTACGGGCAGATCCCCGTCGCCTACGGCACCGACTACGACGAGTGCAAGGAGCGCGCCCACCGGACGTGGAAGTTCTCCGCGCCCGGCTGGAAGGTCATGGCGGAGCTGCCCGGCCCGGTGAACTTCGAGGCGAGCACGAAGACCGTCCGCCCGGACGACGTCGCCGAGTCCGTGCCGTGCGGGAACGATGTCAACCACTACCTGGAGACCGTCCAGCAGTGGGCCGACGCGGGCTTCACGCACATCTCGTTCTGCCAGTCCGGCGCGGAGCACCAGAAGGACTTCCGCACCTGGGCCGAGTACGAACTGCTTCCGGCGCTGCGGGAACGCTTCGGGTAAGGAGGCACCCGACCCGTAACGGGAGGAAGACGGACCGGGTGCCGGCGGGGGGCGGGCTCAGTGCAGCTCGTAGGCTCGGATGACCTCCTGGTCGATCGTGTTGCTGGCCGCGTCCTCCGCGGCGACCCGCAGGGAGACCATGCCGCGGCCGTGAAGGCGGGCGGTGCCGTCCTTGACGGGGACGGCAGTCCAGGTCGTCCCGTCGTCGAAGGACGCCGCCAGGGTCAGCCGCTTCAACGGGGTGCGCGACCCGTCCTGGTGCCGGACGGTCAGCTTCAGGACCCCGGACCGCGCCCGGTTGTGGAGGTCCACTCGCGCGTCGTAGCCCACCTGGAGCAGGAGGAGCGTCGTCGTCGCCTGGGTCTGGGCTGAGCGGAACGTCCACGCCGTCTTCGTGCGGGTGGACGACCGGGCCCACGTCGCGTTGTTCGCCACGTCGTACTGCACGCGGTACGTCGCCTCGCCCGGCGTCGTCGTGAGTGTGCCGTTCGGCAGGTAAGCGGTCTGCGCGACGAGTTCGTCATCGCGGTAGACGCGGAAGTCGGTGACGAACCCGCCGGGGAACAAGCTGCTGTACGCATCGGAATAGTTGGCCGCCGCGTCCACGAGACCGACCCGGAGCCGTATCCGGTCACCCGTCCGGGAGATCGGGCTCAGCGGGTTCACACCTCCGGTCAGCGGAGCCTGGAACCAGGCATGGGACGCCCGGGCGCCGGGCTTGTACGACGTCCACTTGGCTTCGTCGAGCCGAAGGAACGGTGTCTCCGGGCCAGGGAAGGCGTGGTTGTACGGCTCCTCCGGGGTGGCCGCCCTGGCGGACCACTGCGTCCCCGGGTCAGCGGACAGGTACTCCACCCGCGTCCGTGGTGCCCCGATGAGAGGGAAGGTGTACGCGGTGGCGTACTCCTCCCACGGACGTCGGCTGTAGCGACCGGTGGTCACCGAGTCGGCACCGCTATAGGAGTTCTCCACCCGGGCGAGGTCCCGCGTACGTGCGATGTAGTGCAACTTCTTCGGGATCTGCCCGGTCTCCGGAAAGACGAGGTCGTACAGGTACGGGCTGTCCACGACACCCTTCGCCGTGACGACCGCACCACTGCGGCGTAGCAGCGCACGTCCTTCCTCATGGGACAGCCGCACGGTCGGTACGCGCAACTGCACGCCCGCTCCGCCCGTCTCGTCGTCCACACCCGGCCGGTCGTTGTAGACGGCGACCATCCGCGCGCCCGCCTTGGCCGCCGCGTTCGACTGCTCGGCGACGGGCACGCCGTCCTTCCGCTGGACCAGCGCCAGCCGTCCGCGCAGATCCGCCCCCGGACGGTCCCCGTCGGCGACGCGCAGCACCGCCCGCCCGTCCAGCCGCGGGAACTGGGACGAGACGTCGCTGAAGTAGGCCGCGTCGTAGTACCGCGGCGCCAGCGCGACGCCCGCCGCCCGCATCGTGATCGCGGGCGCCTCCAGCCGCCACCGCGTGTACATCTCGAACGACCCCCGCCGCACCCGCGCGGTGGGCTGGAGGAACAGCCGCTCCTCCAGCGTGGCGCCGGGCGGCATGAGCACGCCGTCGTCGACCGCCGTGCCGTCCGCGGCCGACCGCGTCCACATGAGGTGGCTGATCGTCCCCGGGTTCGCCGCCGTCGCGTGCTCCGGAGTCGCGACCGTCACCTCGGTCGCCTTCCGCGCGTCCAGCACGATCTCGGTGTCCCCGGTGATCTCGACCTCCGGGGACCCGACCAGGCTGTAGTTCAGCGGCGTCGCCCCGGACGTGGACGGCGCCCACGACGGCAGCGTCTTGATCAGGCCGAGGATCGAGTACGTCCCTGGCCGCAGCCGGATGCAGTCCGCGTCCTCCCAGGACGCGTCGGTGCACGGCTGGTCCTTGGTCCCGGGCAGCGGCCGCCGCGCGTTGCCGCCGGCGCCGTCCTCGACGTTCAGGAAGTTGGCCACGCCGAGCCCGGGCCGCCCGTCCCGCGCGATGCTCCTCACCCGGACGGTGACCAGCTCACCGGACGCCTTCGGCCGCGCGACAGGACGCCGCCCCTCGTGCAGGGCGGTCACGTTGTATCGCTCCGGATCGTCGGAGAGCCTGTCGTCCGGAACGACGTACAGGTCGCCGTTGTCGTGCGACACCGTGAACGCTGGATCGCGCCCCGGCGCCGGCGTCACCGACGTGCCCGCGCCCGCCACATGGACGATGTCGCCCGTCGGCAGCGTCACGTCGTACGCGCCGCCCTCGGCGCGGAGCCCGCCCGCGGGCGCCCGCCCCGGCGCCTCCGCCGCCGCCCCCGCGGGCGCGGCGAGCGCGACCACGCCCAGCAGCACCACGCCCGGCACCGCCATGACCGTGCCTCGTCCCCACATGGCCCTCACCTCCCAAGTGGATCTTGATTGTGGACGCGGCCGCCGAATCCGCACCAGACCGGCGGCTGGCGCGTTCCGTCATGGCGGGAACCCGCCAAACGGACCGGTGAACACCTACCTTTGGTGCGTGTCCGATTCGCCGCTCCTGGAGGGGCTCGGCGTGACCCCCGCCGAGGAGGCCGCCTACCGCGCCCTGCTCCGCGAGGGCCCCGCGCCGCTGTCCGCCCTCGCCGCGCGCCTCGGCACGTCCGCCGCCGCCCTCCGCCGCCTCCTGCCCCGCCTGGAGGACCTCGGCCTCGTCACCCGCCTCGCCGGCCGCCCGCTCCGCCTCCTCGCGACCCCGCCGCACGTCGCCGTCGAGGCGCTCGTCGCCAGCCGCCAGGAGGAGATCGCCCGCAGCCGCGCCGCCATCGGCCCCCTCCTCGCCGAGGCCGCACCCCACCCCGAGGAGCTCGTCGAGGTCGTCAGCGGGCGGACCGCCGTCGCCCGCCGCTACCTCCAGCTCCTCCAGGGCGCCCGCGAGGAGCTGCTCGTCCTCGTCCACCCGCCGTTCGCCACCGACGCCGCCGTCTCCAGCGACGAGCAGGACCGGACCATGCGCCGCGGCATCCGCGTCCGCGGCATCTACGGGCCCCGCGCCTTCGACGAGCCCGGCGCCCTCGACCACGTCCGCCGCGCCGTCGCGGCCGGCGAGGAGGCCCGCGCCGGCGACGTCCCCATCAAGCTCGCCATCGCCGACCGCCGCACCGCCATGCTGCCGCTGACCTCCGAGCACGCCAGCTCCGTCGACAGCTCCCTGATCGTGCACCCGTCCGCCCTGCTGGACGCCCTCGTCTCCCTCTTCGAGGCGCTGTGGCACGCCGGCGTCCCGCTGCCCGGCTCCGGCGTCCAGGACGACGACGTCCTCACCCTCCTCGCCGCCGGGCTCACCGACGACGCCATCGCCCGCCAGCTCGGCATCAGCACCCGCACCGTCCAGCGCCGCGTCCGCGACCTGTGCGACCGCCTCGGCGCCCGCACCCGCTTCCAGGCGGGCATCCTGGCCGCCCGCCGCATCCGCTCCGACGCGCCGGCCTGAGCCGGACGCCCGCCTCCCCGCCCACCAGGCGGCCCCACAGCCCCGGTAAAGGATTCGCCGATCTCTCGCGCTTCCCGCGAACCGCTTCGCCGAGCGGAGAGACAAACGGACGCGCCTGCGGCGAGTATTGGAGCGACTCCGCAGAGTGACGAGCCGATCGAAGGGCGCCGCCGTGACCTCCCAGAAGAAGATCTCTTTCCCCGCCGATGAAGCGACCCTGGTCGGCAACCTCTTCCTGCCCGACGGCGCCGACGGACCGCTGCCCGGCGTCGTCGTCGCCGGCACCTGGACCAGCGTCAAGGAGATGATGGCCGACCGCTACGCCGAACGGCTCGCCGACCGCGGCCTCGCCGCGCTGTCGTTCGACTTCACCGGCTTCGGCGAGTCCGGCGGCGAGCCCCGCGACTTCGAGTCGCCGGAGCTGAAGATCCGCGACCTCCGGCACGCCGTCTCGTACCTGGCCGAGCACCCGGCCGTGGACGGCGACCGGATCGGCGCGCTCGGCGTGTGCGCCGGGGCGATGTACGTGAGCGCCGAAGCCTCGGAGGACGAGCGCGTCCGGTCGCTGGCCCTGGTGGCGCCCTGGCTGCACGACGCGGAGATCTGCGCCGCGAGCTACGGCGGCGACGAGGGCGTCGCCGCCAGGATCAACGCGTCCGTCCAGGCCCGCGCCCGCTACGACGAGACCGGCGAGGTGGAGTACGTCCCCGCGGTCGACGCCGCCGACCCGCGCGCCGCCATGCCGATGGACATCGGCTTCTACCTCGACCCGGAGCGCGGCAACGTGCCCGCCTGGCCGAACCGGTTCGCCGTCATGGCCTGGGAGGGCTGGCTGACCCTCGACAGCAGCGCGATCGCCGCGGACCTCACCGTCCCCACCCTGCTCGTGCACAGCGAGGAGGGCGCCCTCCCCGACGGCGCCCGCCGCTTCTACGCCGCGCTGACCGGGCCCAAGGAGTTCCTCTGGACGGAGGGCACCCAGTTCGACTTCTACGACCAGGAACCGCAGGTGACCATCGCCGCGGACGCGGCGTCCACCCACTTCTCCGCGACGCTGTGACCTGCTGACCAAGGGGGATTGACATGTCCGCTTCCGAGATCACCGACACCTGCACCCGCATGGGATGGCACACCGACCAGCGTGAATGGGACCGGCTGGAGGCCCTGTTCGCCGACCGCGTCACCCTCGACTACACCAGCCTGAACGGCGGCGAGCCCGCCGTCCTGACGCCCCGGGAGATCGTCGGGGCCTGGTCGGGCACGCTCGGCAACCTGGACGCCACCCAACACATGATCACCAACCATCTGGTCGAGGCCGACGGCGACCGCGCCGTCTGCACCGCCTCCTTCCAGGCCACCCACAAGCTCGCCAACGCCGAGGGCCCCGAGCTCTGGACGCTCGGCGGCACGTACCGCTTCGACCTCCTGCGCACGGCGGAGGGCTGGCGCATCAGCGGCGTGGTCATGACCGCCGTCTGGGCCGACGGCAACCAGGACCTCCTGGCGATAGCCGCCGACCCCGCCCGCCGCGCCGGCTGACCCGGACGCCCCGCCCCGCAGGGGCGTCACGGGACGGCGGGCTGCGACTCGTCCATGCCGCGGACCTTCATGTCCGCGTTCGCGAAGACCGAACCGGAGACGGGCAGCACCGTGACGGGGTACGTCCGGTCGTAGCGGGCCGCCCAGTGGCTGCCCGCCGGGAACCTGAGCCTTCTCGACTCGCCCGCCGCGAGGGTCACGCGTCCGGTGGCGAAGGGGGAGTAGTGCCCGGCCGCGCAGACGCCCCGCTCCCCGACGCAGAGCGTCACCGGCTCGGCGAGGAGGTTCGTGAACCGCACGTGCTCACCGCTCGTCGGGTAGCAGCCTTCGGGAAGCCCCCGCGCCGTGATGCGCACGAGCTTCGCCTCCACGTCCGCGGCGCAGGCGGCGTGACGGAAGTACGGATCATCGGTGTACGGCGCGATGAAGGGACCGGCGGCGAACCAGGCGAACCCGCCACCGACGAGAAGGCACAGGAGAGCGGCGACGCCGAGACAGAACACCGTCAGAGCCGCATTGGCCACGCGGGACATGTCACTTCCCCCGACGCCGGGACCAGCGCTTCGCGCCGCAGGACCCGAGCCTAACCTCCTCGCCGCCGCCCGAAAAGTGCCGCCGGTGCCAGGGAAGGCGTCCACCCGCGAGGGCGTCACGGGACGAGGAGCCAGCGTCCCCGCTGGCCGCCCCCGGCGACCTTGCCGTACGCGGTCGCGGCGCCGGAGAGCGGCACCCGGCCCGCGACCCGCGGCTCCAGGACGCCGGACGCGGCGAGCGCGAGCAGTTCGGCGAGCCTCGCGCCGTCGGGCTCGACGCTGATGACGGCGACCTCGACACCCCGCTCGGACGTCGCCGGGGACGCCGCGGGCACCCCGGCGAACGTCCCGCCGTCGCGCACCGCGGCGAGCGCCGCCGCGTGCAGGACCGCGCCGTCCAGGACGGCGTCGAACACCGGCCCCGGCACCTCCGTGACGAGGTCGCGGGCACCGGCCCGGAGCACGAAGCCGCGGTCGGACGCGCGCGCCAGCCCGGTGACGGACCACCCGGCGTGGGCCGCCAGCGCGACGGCGTACCCGCCGACGGCTCCGGCGGCGCCGGTGACGAGCAGCGTCCGCCCGTCCGCGGGGCCGAGCCGGTCCAGCAACTGCGCCGCCGTCAGCGCGTTGACCGGCAGGGAGGCCGCGTCGACGGGGTCGAGCCCGTCCGGCAGCGGCGCCGCGGCCGCCGCGGGCACCGTCGTCTCCTCGGCGTGCGCGCGGACCGGGGCCGCGACGTCGCCGTGCACGGCCGCGACCGCGTCGCCGGCCGCGAACCCGGTGACTCCTGCGCCCGCCGCGGTGACCACGCCGGTGAACGACATGCCGAGGCCGACCGTCCCGGCCAGCCCGAAGATCACCCGTCCGGGCCCGCCGGCGATGAGCGTGTCGACGGGATCGACCGACGCCGCCGTGACGCGGACCCGCAGCTCACCGGGACCCGGCGGGGACAGCGTCACCTCCTCCAGGACGGGTGCGGCGGCGCCGGGCTTGGACACAAGTGCGAGCGTCATGGGGACTTCCCTTCGGAACGATGGTGAACCTAACCATCGGTGACCTACTCTCTGGTGGGAAGTCGGCACTTCAAAGTGGTGTACGCACCCGGAGGTGAGCCATGGACGCCACGACGGCCGCGGGTTTCGACGCGTTCGCCCAGTCCTGTCCCAGCAGGCAGCTCCTGGAGACGATCGGCGACAAGTGGGCGAGCCTCACGATCGTGGCGCTCGGCCTGGGCGGCCGGATGCGCTACTCCGAGCTCTCCACGCGGATCGCCGGGGTAAGCCAGAAGATGCTCACCCAGACCCTGCGGAACCTCGAACGGGACGGGCTGCTCACACGCACGGTGACCCCGTCCGTGCCCGTCCGCGTCGACTACGAGCTGACCCCGCTGGGCTCGTCCCTGTTGGAGCCGATCTGCCACCTCAAGCTGTGGGCCGAGGCGCACATGGCCGAGGTGAACAAGGCACGCGAGGAGTACGACCGAGGTAAGGGGCGTGCGGTCACGCCGTAAGGCGGCGGGCCGCCGCGGGCAACAGGAGCGGGGCGGCGAACCGGCAGATCTCCTCCGCGGCGTCGAAATCGCCGATGGCCGCTTCGGGCCATTCGGGGTGGGCACGCGCGCCGGGCCACCCGTGGCCGCCGCCGATGACCGTCCAGGCCGCGACCCGAGTGCCGCCAACACCGACGCCGCCGCCCACCGCCGTCCGCACGGACGACCCGACATCGAGGGTTTCGCCGGGGCCGGGCGGGCACCGGTCGACGGCGCGGTAGTGCTCCGCGGTCTCCTGGAGCGACAGCGTGCGGCCCCGCAGCTCGCCGTTGGGACCCCGGCGCCGGGAGTAGCCGCCGTCGATGGACGCGAGCGGGTCCGCGGACCCGTGGATCAGCAGCGCCGAGACGGCGTAGGCGGGCCGCAGCTCGCGCAGCGCCGCCGGGAGCGTGCCCGCGACGGCCCCCAGCACGGCCACGCGGTCACCGGAGGTCAGCGCCAGCCGGTGCGCCATGAACGCGCCATTGGACGCGCCCGCCACCACGGTCCGGTCCGGCGCCGTCCCGTACCGGTCGGCGGCATGGTCGATCAGCGCCCGCAGGAACGCGACGTCGTCCACGCCCGCCTCCTCGGCCGCCGTGACGCCCCGCCCGTCCGCCCAGCAGCCGCCGTGCCCGTCCGGATAGGCGACGGCCCAGCCCCAGGAGTCGGCCTGCTCATCGAACGTGGTCCACTCGCGCATCATCCAGCCGCCGGCCGTCGGATCGTTGCCGTGCAGCACCAGCACCAGCGGCTTCGGACCGCCGTCGGAGACCGCGCCCGGTAACCGGACCGTGAAGGTGCGCGCCCGCCCGCCGATCAGCAGCTCACCGTGTTCGACCGTCATGCAGCGACCCTGCCATGTCCTGCCCTAAGGTTCGATTCCGATCGCAATCAGGAGGACAGATATATGGCGGACAACATCCGGCTTCAGGTGACCGGTCCCCCCGACCAGGCCCGCGGGCTCCTGGAGCAGACGCTCCAGGCCGACGGCTACCGCTTCACCTGGGAGAACGCCGGCCAGGGCATCGTCGAGAAGGGCAGCCGCAAGAAGGCGATGCTGCTCGGCGCCTTCGCCATCCACTACAAGTACGGCGTCATGCTGTACCCGCAGCAGGACGGCACGGTCGTCATCGACCTCGGCCTCGGCAACACCGGCATGTCCGGCGGCGCCATCGGCGTCGTCAAGGTCCGCAAGAACCTCGACACCGTCCGCCAGCAGCTGGTCACCGCCTACCAGAACGCCGGCGCCCTGGTCTCGGCCTGAGTCCCGCTCGCAGCGACGGGCCCGCTCGCACCACGGGAGCGGGCCCGCACCAGGCGGTTCCCGGCTTCGTCAGCTCGGCTGCCACAACTCGACCCGGTTGCCCTCCGGATCCGTGACCCAGCCGAACCGGCCGACGCCCTCGATGTCCTGGGTCTCCTTGGCGACGTCCGCGCCCTTCTCGCGCAGCTGCGCGAGCATCGCGTCCAGGTCGCGGACACGGAAGTTGAGCATCGTCTGCTGCGAGGGCGAGCCGAAGTACTCGGTCCCGGACTCGAAGGTCGCGAACACCGTCACCCCGGCCTCCGGACGCCACAGCCCGTTCTCATCGGCGTCCAAGCCCAGGAATTCGCGGTACCACGCACCCAGGGCCGCCGGATCCGCGGCGCGCAAGAAGTAGCCGCCTATGCCGAGCACACGTTCCATGCAGCCATCCTGCCCCAGGCCCCACCCGAAGGCGCCCACTTCCCGTGTCACCGACCCGCTGCCGGACATGGCCTGGGCCCGGTCTTGCCTTGGAGCAGCAGACTCGTTCGGCTACCGGTTCTGGGCCTCGCCGACAAGCGCCGCGTTCTGACGTTCGAGCGCCTTGACCGCCCCTCCATGCCAGCTATCGGCAAGGGCCTGGGAGAAGGGATCGGGGAAGATCTCGTCCTCTCCCTTGTCCAGCGCGTCGAGGATGGCCGCGGCCACCGACCGCGGTGACGCCTTCGGGAGTTCGAGGTCGCGCACCATGTCGGTGTCCACGGGACCGGGCAGCACGGCGTGGACGTCCACGCTCTGGCCGGCGAGAGTGGCACGCAGCGACTGCGTCAGCGAGAAGGCGGCCGCCTTGGAGATCGAGTACGCGGGACTGATGGGCACGGCGGCCACCGCGGCCAGTGACAGCACGTTGACGATCGCGCCTCGTGACTCGATGAGCCGAGGCAGGAAGGCCTGCGTGACGGCGTAGGGGCCGAAGAGGTTGACCGCGAGATGCCGTTCGAGGGCGGCTCGATCGGCCAAAGCCTCATGGCCGTAGACGCCCGCGTTGTTGATCAGGACGTCGAGCGAGTCGACGGTCTCGGCGGCGAGGTCGATCTGGGCGGCGTCCGTCACGTCCAGGATCAAAGGCGTGACGCGCTCGTCCGCGGTATCCAGGGCCTGCCGTGTGCCGGCGTAGACCCGTCCGGCGCCCCTGCTCAGCGCCTCCTCGACCAGCGCCCGTCCTATACCGCGGTTGGCTCCGGTGACCAGGACCGTCTTGTCCGTGAGCGTCATGTGTGCTCCTCATGAGGTGGAATCGAGCCGTCGACGGTGCAGACACCACGCTGTGGAGGAATCGGGCGGGCGTGGAGCGCCCAGTTCTCGGCCGGCCCGGTGTCAGAACCGGAGAAGGGCCGGCGGGAACCGACACCAGGCGGGGTGATGAGACGTGACGGCGAGCGAGCTGATCGCGAGGGCGCGGGCCGGCGACGGCGAGGCGTTCCGGCAGTTGACCGAGCCGCATCGCCGGGAGTTGCACATGCATTGCTACCGGCTGCTCGGCTCGTTCCAGGACGCCGAGGACGCTCTGCAGGACACGCTGCTCGCGGCGTGGCGGGCACTCGACCGGTTCGGCGGTCGCGCCTCGATCCGCACCTGGCTGTACCGGATCGCCACGAACCAGTGCCTCAACGCGATTCGATCGGCCGGCCGTCGCCCGGCGAAGGAGTGGGACGTGCCCAGGATCGAACCGCCGGAGCCGAGCCGACTCGGCGAAGTCGTGTGGCTGGAGCCGTACCCTGACGCTCTCTTCGACGGTGCGATCGCCGCGCCGCCCGGACCGGAAGCACGCTATGAGCAGAAAGAGGCCATCTCGCTGGCGTTCGTCACCGCGCTGCAGATCCTGCCGGCACGCCAACGCGCCGTCCTGATCCTGCGCGAGGTGCTCGGCTACCCGGCGGCCGAGGTCGCCGGGATGCTCGACTCCTCCGTCGATTCGGTCAACAGCGCGCTCAAACGGGCACGCGCCACGCTGCACCGGCGAATCCCGCCGAGCGGGATGGACGGGTCACCACCCGCGCCCCCTTCGCCGGCCCAAGAGGCACTCGTGGCGGAGTTCGCCCGTGCCTACGAGTCCGGCGACGTCGACGCCCTGGTCGGCCTGCTCACCGACGACGCCCGCGTCTCCATGCCGCCGATGCCGCTGGAATACCTCGGCCGCGACGCCGTCGCCGGGTTCTACGCCGCGCTCATGACCGCCGACCGGAAGTACCACCTGGTGCCTACGCGCGCGAACGGCCAACCGGCATTCGGTACCTATCTGCGCTCGGGCCGCGATGGCATCCGGCGTGGGACGGGCCTCGTGGTCCTCACCTTGGCCGGCGATCGTCTCCACGCCGTGACCCGTTTCGACAACAGCGTCCTTCCATGGTTCGGGCTCCCGCGGTCCCTCCCCTGCGACTGACCGCCTTGCTTTCAGGTTCCGGTCGGTCGGGTCGATCAGCTGAGTCGGCCGGCCTTGATCCCTTGGACGAACGCGCGCCAGCTCGCGGCGTCCAGAGTCAGTTTCGGGCCCTCGGGATCCTTAGAGTCCCGCACGCCGATCCCATCGCCGAACCCCGCCACTTCGACGCAATTGCCGCCCGAGTGGTCGCTCCGACTGCTCTTGCGCCACTGGACGCACTGGCTTCCCATGACGCCCCTCAGGCCGCTCCCGGCCGATCGGCCTTGATCCCTCGGATGAACGCGCGCCAGCTCGTGGCGTCCAGAGTGAGTTTCGGGCCCTCAGGGTTCTTGGAGTCGCGAACGCCGATTCCGTCGCCGAGCCCCGCCACCTCGACGCATTCGCCGCCGCTGTGGCCACTATGACTGCTCTTGCGCCACTCAATGGCATGTGAGCCTGACGCTTTCATAGGTCCTCCTGTAGAGACCTGAGCATTGCTCGCGACTCTTCGATGGGGAGTGCGTGACCTCGGACTAGATCCCAGCGTACAAGCTTCTCTTTGACCTTGCTCGGATCTCTGATGAGCATGCCTTCTCCGGAGGACTCGGTATAGGCGATATCCGCCTGGTCCTTGAATCCCAAGATCATCAGAAGTCCTTCGAGCCCTGCGTGATAGCCCACCCGCTCCGGCACGATGTTGAGCATCACGGTCGGCTGCTCGCTCGCCTTCAGCAAGGCGTCGAGCTGCTCATGCATGACCTCCTTGCCCCCGACCTTGCGGCGCAGAGCGGTCTCCTCCAAGGTCAGCCAAACTCGGGGCGGGTCCTCCTGTGAGAGCAGGGCCTGGCGGCTCATCCGCTTGGCGATCAGGTCCTGAGTGCCATATGTGTCGATAGCGCTGATCACGGTCTCTGCGTAGCGCTCGGTCTGGAACAACCCGGAGATGATGAGCGGACAGTAGGCGCGGACCGTCCGAGCCCGCTTCTCGTGATCCGCGTACTCGGGAAAACCCGGAGGAAGTGCCGCTTGCAGCTCGATGTCGATGGCGAGCTTCCAGAGGCGGTGGAAGTGGCCGCCGGTGGTGAAGTAGGTGTCGAGGTCGAGGGCGCTCTGCTCGGAGATCTTGCGGCCGCTCTCCATGGTGCTGATCCATTGCGGCGTGCAGCCGAGAGCGTCCGCGAGTTCCTTGCCGGTGAGGCCGGACGCTTCGCGCATGCGGCGGAGTTCGGAGCCGAAGAACATGCGGGCTCGGTTCGCGTTCACGGGGGGCCTCCGGAGTAACCGCGAGGGCGGGTTGTTTCGATCTTCCGCTGGGGTTGATCGGGGGTTGTGAGCGGTCACTTCCCGAGCGTAACCAATGTTTGTGAATCTGGCGGTGGTGTTTCGGAGACGACGGTGAAAGGGCTTCCGTGGGTATGAAGGTGTATTTCGGTGACTTGCAGGAAGGTGTGCGATTCGCCCCGCTTTCTGGGTGGTACAGCGAGCCGTTCGAGGACGGCTTCACGGCGCGGCGGCTCGCGGGGCTGAGCGAATATCAGCTCCGCAACGGGTGCCTGGACGAGGTGCGCGCGGGTGACATGGGGGAGTTGTGGCTCCTGTGTGACGCGCAGACGCGGCTCGCGGAGCGGGTGGCGGTCGCGGAGAGTGTCAGGGGACGTGTGTGACCGAGATGGCGCAGGCCCGGCTGGCGGCGCTGGGGATGCATCTGCGGGCCCACGGCTTCGCGACCGAGACGGTGGACGGTGGGCTCGTCGTCCGCAACTCGGCCTCGCCCGGGTGCTGTGACGCGCAGCCGACGGCGGCGGACACGATCCGGTGCCGTCCCCACACCGGGGACGGGGGCCGGTACTGGTTCTTCACGTCGTGGGGCCTGCCCATCGCGGAGGCGGACCGGGTCACCGACGCGCTCGTCAGGATCAAGGGGTATCTGGGCGCCTGATCGTGGTCCGCGCATGCTTCGACGGGCGTGGAAATAGTGGGGCTCTACGGTCGTGCTGGGCCCGGCGGCGGGTTCCGGTTCTGGTGGTGGGAGGTAGGGGATGGACGACGAGGTACCGGCCACGGACGAGCGTGACCCGGCGGCGGTGGTGACGGGGATGATCGACCACGTGCTCACGCTGGCGGAGACGTGGACGGCGTGGGGCGGCCGTCCGCTGCCCGCCGATGACCGGATCTACACGCCGCACAAGGCGGTCCGTCGCGTCGCGGACCATCTCGTCGACCACCTGGCGGAGATCGAGGCGCGGCTGTCCGGGCGGGAGCCGCTCGCCGACCACTGGCACGCGTCGATGGTCACGACTCCGGCGGACCTGGCACCCTTCACCGGGGAGGACCTGGACGAGGCGCGGAGCCGGCTGGGCAGGCTGGGGCTCGTGTGGGCCGCCCGGCTCGGCGCGCTGACGGACGACCAGCTCGACCGGTCGCCCGGAAAGGGCTGGACGTTCCGGCAGATCGCCTTCCACATGGGCGACTCGACCTACTACGCCGACTCCGTCGGGCATCTGGCGGTCGCCGGAGAGGGCACAGGTCCGAACCCGGCCGCGCTCACCCAGCCCAGAACCGGTTGAGAGCCCGGACGCTCCCTGCCATCGGCCGGCATGGTCAGCGTCTGTCGTGCTCTTCCAAGAAGGCGCGCACAACCGCGTGTGGACGCTCGCTCGCGACCCAGTAGACATGGCGCTCGCCGTCGAATACCCGCAAGGTGCTTCGGGGGATCTCCCGGGCGAGAAGCCTGGCGTTCTCCACGACCGCCAGCTCGTCATCGGCACCGTGGAGGATCAGCGTCGGAGGCTTGATCTGGGCGGGCACCGGCCCGTCGTGACGTGCGACGGCGGCGAGATGGGCGCCCATCGCGCTGATGGACGCGGACGGGAGCACCGATGTCGCGGTGTGCGGATGCTCGGCCAGCCAGGCGTCGGTGTAGAAGAGCGCGGACAGCCGCGCGCCGTCTCCCGAGTTGAGGGCGTCCGTCGCGTGCTGCGGACGGGCCACGCCGGTTCCGTCGCCGACGGTGGTCGAGCCGAGCACCAGCGCCGCCACCCGGTCCGGGTGGAGAGCGCCGAGCCACTGCGCGATGCGCCCGCCCATCGAGTGCCCGTAGACCATCGCCCGCTGGACGCCTGCCGCATCGAGCACCGCGACGGCATCCCGGGCGAAGCCTGACATCGACCAGTCGTCCGGGAAGTGGTCGCCGCTTGCGCCGGTGCCGCGGTGGTCCATGACGATGACGGGTCTGCCGTCGAAGTCGCCGTCCGCGGAGTCCCAGCCGTGGTGATCGAGCGCCAGGCCCTGGATGAGGAGGAGCGGTGTCGTCTCGCGGTCGGTCTCGCCGGTCACGGCGTACCAGATCTTCTGTCCGTCATCGGTGTTCGCGTAGCCCACACATCGATTCTGTCGAGGGGCACCGACATTCAGGGGACGCCTCCCTGGTGCCGGGTCGCAACAGAGGCCACCTCGTGATCCGGGTTCGCCTTACACGATCTTGGGGTGGCGGTGATAATGGGGGCTGTGGGTCGCGTGGTGTGACGGTGCGTCACATGCGCGGGCCGCTATTGCACTTATTGGCAATACTTGCGAGTGTGACGCTCGGGACAGTAGTTTCTTCGGGCGAGTGAGCGCCGGGCCGGAGCGGCCTGATCGGCTGCGGGAGCGGCCTGACCGGCTGGGGAGTCCATGAAGAAGCGTACCGACAGGAAGATCGCCATCGCGGGCACCGCCGCGGCCGCCGTGCTGCTGCCCGCCGTGATGGTGGGGCTCGCGCAGGCGGGCGTGGGCACCTCGTCCGCGAAGAAGGAGTCGGCGTCGGAGAACGAGCCGATCCCGTCGTTCGGTCCGCTGGCGCAGCAGGCGCAGGCGTCGGTGTCGGCGTCGCCGTCCGCGTCGCCCAAGGCGGCGCCGAAGCTGCCCGCGAAGGCGCTGACCACGAACCCGTTCACGACCGGCGGCGGGTCGCCGAGCGCGAACGACCCCGACCGGAACGCCGCGCAGCACGGCAAGAAGCCGCACATGCCGGCGAGCGACGGGCTCAAGGGCTACAAGACGGCGGACGACGGCGCGAAGATCACCAAGGTCGCGAAGGTCAACTCCTCGCAGTTCGACGTCACGATCGCGTCCCCGGCCCTCGGCGCCGAGGTGAAGACCCGCGTGATGATCCCGAAGGGCTGGAAGCAGTCCTCGACCCGCACCTGGCCGGTCGTGTACGCCTACCACGGCGGCAACAACAAGTACACGTCCTGGACGAAGGACTCCAACATCGCGAAGGTCGCCGCCGGGTACTCGGCGATGGTCGTGATGCCCGAGGGCGGCTGGAACGGCTCGTACACCAACTGGTGGAACGGCGGCAGGGGCGGCATCCCCGAGTGGGAGACCTTCCACATCAACGAGGTCATCCCGCTGATGGAGCGGAACTTCCACGCGGGGTCGAGCCGCGCCGCGATCGGGCTGTCGTCCGGCGGGCAGGGCGCGATCACCTACACCGAGCGCCACCCCGGCCTGTTCAAGTACGTCGCGTCCTACAGCGGGCCGCTGAACATCACCGCGCCCGGCATGCCGGCGGTCCTGACCGCGATGAACAAGGAGGCGGGCACCTCCATCTGGGGCGACCCGGTCACCAACCGCGCGAACTGGCAGGCCCACGACGGGACGGTGATGGTCGCCAAGCTGAAGGGCGTCGGCGTCTACGTGTCGTCCGGGAACGGCGAGGTCGGCCCGTACGACAAGCCGGGCACGGCGGCCTGGGACGCGGGGCGCGTCGGCGAGCAGCTCGCGGGCCAGATGAACGAGAACTTCGTCGCGGCCGCCCGGCGGGCGGGCGTGCCGGTCACCGCCAACCTGTACGGGCCGGGCATGCACAACTGGAAGTACTGGAAGCGCGAGCTGGTCCGGAGCTGGCCCGCCGTCGCCGCCGCCATCGGCGCCCGCAAGGGCTGACCCGCCCCGCCCCGGACGTCCCGGGCGGCCGGTAGCGATGAAGGGGTTCGCGCGACGGGAGTTCCAGCTCGTCCTGCTGCGCCGGATGGCCGACTACCAGCCGGTCCTGGTCGAAGGGGCGATGCGCGAGCTGGGCGCCTCCCGGACGGAGATGCGGGAGGTCAACGCCCGCTGGCAGCGCATCCTCCGGTCGCGGACGTTCCCGCGCGGGCTGCGCCGCTACGAGGCCGTGCTCGGCCCGGCGGCCGTGGAGGAGCGGCGGGTCGGCGACGTGGTGTGCGAGGTGGCGTGGTGGCCGCCGCTGCCGCTGTGGCCCGGGCTGCGTTTCGAGGTCGTGCTCGCGCCGGACGGCTCGGTCGCGCACGAGTGGCTCGTCCGGGACGCCGGTGTCCCGGTGCCGCGGCTGGAGACGGTCGATGACCTGGTTCCGTGGTCGTGCGTGGTCGGCGACCTGGAGGCGCGCTTCGGGCCGGTCGTCCACCAGGACGGGGACGCGCCCAGCCGGTGGCATGTCACGTTCACCGCGCCGGACGGCGCCTCCTACGTCGCGCATTTCGTCTGGGGCCTCCTGCACGAGGTGGCCGGCGTCTGAAAACAGCGCGAGCGGCGAGGCCGACAGTGCGCTCTTGGCCACGATTTGGGCATTCTTGGCGATTTCTGGACCGCCGCCTCGGCCGCCCTTGCGGTGCCGCCCGTAGCGTGGTGTCCATGCGCGCTGTGCCGATGCGCGGAATGTCCGTCCGTGCCGGGGGAGGTCGGCGATGCCGGAGGTGAGCGGGTACGACCCGGGCTGGCCGACCTGGGCCGAGCTCGCGAGCCCGGACCCGGAGGCGTCGCGGGCCTTCTACTGCGGCCTGTTCGACTGGTACTCCTACACGCTGACCGTGGCCGACCTCGGCGACTACGAGATCTTCACGCTCGGCGACGTCCAGGGGCCCGAGGTCGCCGGGATGCAGACGCTCGCCGACGACTCGCTGCCGTCGTCCTGGACGTGCTACTTCCGCACCGACGACGTCGACGCCGCCGTCGAGACGGTGCGGGCCGCGGGCGGGCAGGAGCTGATGGAGCCCACGGACGTCGCGGGCCTCGGGCGGATGGCGCTCTGCTCCGACCTGGAGGGCGCCGACTTCGCGCTCTGGCTGCCGTTCGACCTGCGGGGCGCGGGCGTCGCGGACGAGCCGTCCGCCGTGTGCTGGGTCGAGCTGGCGTGCCGCGACGTCGAGCGGGCCCGGCGGTTCTACGGCGAGGTCTTCGGCTGGAAGGCCGTGGACCGCAGCTACTACAGCCGCACCTACACCAACTTCAAGATCGGCGAATGGTCGGTGGCGGGGCTGGTGCCGCTGGACGAGTTCTGGGGGCCGGAGGTCCCGCCCCACTGGGTGCCCTACTTCGAGGTCGCCGACTGCGACGCGTCCGCCGAGCGGGCCGTCGGGCTCGGCGCGCGGATCGACCTCGGGCCGACCGACATCGCGCCGGGCCGGTTCTCGGTCCTCACCGACCCGACCGGCGCCCGCCTGACGATCATCAAGCCGGACCGGAGGCGGCACGCCCTCTTCGACCGCGGCACCTGAGCGCGGCCCGCGGCACCTGAGCGCGGCCCCGGGCTTCCTCGCGGCGAGGCGGGATCAGCGCAACGGTGGTCAGAGGGCGGCGGAGATGCGGTGGTCGGTCGAGGGGACGGGGTCCTCGCGGCCGACGAACGGGTGCCCGCCGAAGTGCCGGACGAAGATCGTCTCGGCGGTGCGGGTGGCGAGCGCCTGCGTGGTGAGGGTCGGGTTGGGGCCGCCGAGGCTGTTGGCGAGCGCGGAGTTGTCGGCGACGTAGAGGCGCCGCACCCAGCGGCTCTGCGCGTCGGCGCCGAGCACCGAGTCGTCCGCGGACAGGCCCATCCGCATGGACGAGTGGACGTGCAGCAGCAGCGGCGCCCAGTCGAACCGGTAGACGTGCGTGGCGCCGGCCCGGCGCAGCAGCTCGGTGGCGCGGCGGGCGAGGAACTCGCGGGCGGCGAGCGTCCGCCGGCTGCGCTGCCGGTGCCGGAACACGACCTTCGGGACGGCGCCGTGCTCGTCGGGCGGCAGCGCGGACAGCGTGGCGCGGTTCTGCGCCTCGACGTCGTCCCCGGTCAGGATGAGGACGTTGAGGAGGCGGTCGACGCCGTGGCCGAGGGCCTCCTTCAGCTCGGGGCCGATGACGCGGCCCGTCCGGCCGTCCCAGGGGCCGGTCAGCCCGCGGCCGTTGCGGTACTGGCCGCGGATGCCGCTGTCCGACAGCGCCATGGAGAACGCCTGCATGGCCGGGGGGAGGCCGATGTTCTCCAGGGCGCCGTAGCCGGGGAAGTCGCAGCGGGCGGCGGAGCTCGGGCCGCGGGACGAGCCGGTGTCGCGGTCGAACAGGCCGGTGACGCCGTCCAGGAAGTGGTCGGTGTAGCCGCGCCCGACCCAGCCGTTCGGGTTCGGCAGGCCGCTGTTCAGCCAGAGCCGCGGCGTCTCGGTGGTGCCGCCGGCCAGGACGACGACGGCGGCGTCCTCGCGGTGCCGCTCGCCGGTCACGGTGTTGCGCCAGGTCACGCCGGTCGCGACGAGCTCCCCGTCCCGCCGGGCGGTGTGCACCTTCGTCACGTAGGAGTCGGCCAGCAGCGTGACGGCGCGGCCGTGCGGCGACCACGCGGGCGCGGTGAGCGCCATCGGGACGTAGCTGTTGTCCGTCGAGCGCTTCGCGTACTGGTTGCGCGGCGCGGACGCGGGCTCCATGCAGCCCTGGAGGCAGTAGCCGCAGAACGTGCAGCCGGTGGCCTCGGGGTAGTGCAGGTGGGCGGGGTCGCCGGTCCGGCCGGCGGTCCCGCCGGGTTGCAGGATGGCGTTCTCCTGCGGGCGGTACGACCAGCGCAGGGTGTCCTTGGTGGTCTGCACGGGGATGCCGAGGCGCTCGGCGCCGCCCAGGAACACGGTCTCCTTGACGCCCATCGCCGCCGTCTGGACGGGCAGGGTCGCCTCCACCCACTCGTAGTAGGGCACCAGCTCGTCGTAGGTGAAGGGGAAGGCGTGCTCGGTGTCGTAGCTGCCGCGGTCGGCTCCGGTGTAGCCCTTGAAAACACCGCGGTAGGCGCGGGGCGAGTTGCCGTAGTAGTGGAGGGTGGTGCCGCCGACCCCGGAGGCCTGGAGCAGGAAGCCGTTCTGCGGTTGCTCCCTCAGCCACTCGGGCTTGCGGCGGTCGGACGGGCCGACGCGCAGGAACCCTGTGAGCGGGTTGTTGGCGTCGTTTTCGAAGTGCGTCCACTCCTTGGGCGGGTTCCCGTGCCTGGCGCCGCCCTCCAGCAGCAGGACGTCGAGGCCGCGCGCCGCCAGCTCCTTGGCGACCACCGGTCCGCCCGCGCCGGCGCCCACCACGATCACATCCCGGCTCATCCGGTCGTGCTCCTTCGTCCCTGGTAGTAGCCGCGGAACTCGGGCCGTCCCGCCTCGGCGTACTGGTAGCCGGTGACCTGCCAGCCGACCGGACGGGCCCGGAGCCGCCTGGTCCCGGGGTCGAAGACGGCCCATTCGGAGTAGCCGCCGAGGGCGGACAACTCCAGCAGCGCCCCGCCGAGGTAGCGCAGGAGCCCGGACGCCGTGCGCTTCAGCGGCTCGGGGAGCTGCGCGTCCACCACCTCGACCAGGGCCGGGTCGGGGCCTTCGATCATTTCGAAGACCTTGGCCTTGCCCCGGTAGGGGAGGCGGGCGAAGGGCGTCAGGAACGGTCCGGTGAGCGAGCGCGGGTCGGCCCGCACCGCCTCGGCGTTCAGCAGCAGCGCCACGACCGGGGACAGCGGGATGACGGCGTCGCTCTCGAAAAGGCCGGCCCCGGCCGGGCCGAGGAGGGGCAGCAGCGCGTCGGCCAGCCCTCCCGCGGGCAGGTCGGGGAACGGGAGGTAGCGGTCGAGCATGTCCACGAGGAAGGCGGGCAGCCCGGCCTCGATGCCGCCGGGTTCGGGGCGCGGCGTCCCCTGCGCCCGGGAGTAGGGGTCCGGGCCGGGCACGACGAAGACGGCGAGGCCCTTCATCGTGTCGAGCGTCCACTCGGCGAGGGCGTCCCGGCGCGCGGCGCGGACGTCCTGCCGCGCGGTGCGGGCGCCGGGAGCCAGGCGGGCCGAGGCGTGCGCCTCCCCCGGTGCGAGCGGGAGCGACGCCGCGGCGGCCAGCGCGCCCGCCGTCCCGAGGAACGCGCGGCGCCGGGTCCGAGGCATGCCCGGCTTCGGCTGGTCCGGCACCTCCGGCAACGGGGCTCCCGGCGCCTCCGGCAGCGGGGCATCCGACGCCTCCCGCTTCGGGGCGTGGGGCAGGTCCGGCTTCGGACTGTCCGGCTTCGGGTTGTCCGGTTTCGGCGCGTTCGGCACGTGATCGCCTCCGCCGTTCACGCTAACGGTGACCTTCCGATCTTTTTCCGTACTTTTCTCACAGAACGCGATCACCGTTTCGCGCTCGGTGGTGTAGCCCGCCTCAAGCTCGCAGGTCGGGGGGCCCGCATGGGCACCGGCCGGGGGCGTGATTGGCGGGACGGCTCGCGGGCAGTCCTTCCCGATGCCGATCAGGGGAGTGCGCCGCCACATGCTGCCCTTCGCCGGACGCCGGTACTGGGAGCAGCGGTCCAAGCTGACGGTCAAGGCCGTCCTCGCGTCGGTGTCGGCCTGGCTCGTCGCGAAGTACCTGGTCGGGCAGGACCAGCCGTACTTCGCGCCGCTCGCCGCGCTGCTGGGCGTGTATCCGACGGTCGTGCGGTCCGTCCGCGAGAGCCTGGCGTACGGGGCGGGGTTTCTCATCGGCGCGGCGATCGCGATCCCGGTGGGGCTGTGGATCGGGCCGAACGCGCTCGGCATCGCCGCCGTCCTCGTGTTCGCCATGATGGCGTCGGGGTGGCGGAGGCTGGGCGAGCAGGCGTCGCAGGTCGCGTTCACCGCCCTGTTCGCGCTGCTGGTCGGCGGCCACGAGGTCGTCGGGTACGCGCTGCCCCGGCTCGTGGACGTGGCCGTCGGCCTGGTGGTGGGCCTCGCCGTGAACGCCCTGGTGTTCCCGCCGCTGTACCTGCGCCGGGCCGAGGACGCCGTCCGGGAGCTCCGGGACGATCTCGCCGAGGCCGTCGAGGCGCTCGCCGGGGCCCTGGCCGGTCCCGGCGAGGGGACGGGCCGCTGGGACGAGCGGGAGGCGCGGCTGCTCGGCGTCCTGGAGCAGGCCCGGCATGCCTGCGACCAGGGCGGCGACAGCATGCGCGCCAATCCGCGCGCGAAGCTGCGGGGATATCGCGTGCTGCGGGGCGACGTCCCGGACCAGTGGTCCGCGCCGCGCCGGATGACGACGCTGGAGCACGCCACGGCGTACGTGCGGTCGATCGCGGGGACGCTGCGCGAGGCGCTGGAGGCGGAGTCCGAGGACCTGAGGTTCACGCCGGCCTTCCGCGGCGACTACGCGGGCCTGCTCCAGGCGCTCGCCGTCGTCGTGCGCCGGTGGCCGAACGACCCGAACGAGCCGAGCGAGTCGGACGCCGAGGCGCTGGCGGACGCCGAGGCGCTGGCGGAGGCCGAGCGCAGGCAGGAGTGGATGGAGAAGCCGTACGCCGACCGGGGTTCCGATGGGCCCGGGCTGTGGGATCCGCGGAAGGAGGTCCTGCGGCTGAGCCGCCTTCTCCTCGACGAGGTCCGTCCCGACTGAGCGGACGACGGGCCGGCTCGTCCGCCCTGTCCGCAAAATTGTTGACAATCTGGTCTACAAAGGGCCAGGGTAGGGGCATGAGCATCGAGACCACCACTCCATCGGACGGCCCGTCCGGCGCCCTCCTCGTCGTCAGCGCGCACGCCGGCGACTTCGTCTGGCGGGCCGCGGGCGCGATCGCGCTCGCGGCGGAGCGCGGCGAGCGCGCGAAGGTCGTCTGCCTGAGCTTCGGGGAGCGCGGCGAGTCCGCGCGGGCATGGCGCGAGGGCAAGGGGCTCGACGAGATCAAGGCGCTGCGGCGCGCGGAGGCGGAGGCCGCGGCGGCCGAGCTCGGCGCCGGGATCGAGTTCCTCGACGCGGGCGACTACCCCCTGCGCGAGACGCCGGAGCTGGTGGACCGGCTGGTGCGCGTCTACCGCGAGTTCGAGCCCACCGTGGTGCTCACCCACACGCTCGCCGACCCCTACAACGGCGACCACCCGGCCGCCGCGCGGATGGCGCTCCAGGCGCGGGTGCTCGCGCAGGCCATCGGGTACGACGCGCCCGGCGAGCCCCTTGGCGCGCCGCCGGTGTTCCTCTTCGAGCCGCACCAGCCCGAGCAGTGCGACTTCAGGCCGGACGTCCTGCTGGACATCACGCCGGTGTTCGAGCGCAAGCGCAAGGCCATGGAGTGCCTGCCCGCCCAGCAGCACATGTGGGAGTACTACACCGACCTCGCCAGGCGGCGCGGCGTCCAGCTCAAGCGGAACGCCGGCCCGAACCTCGGCCTCCCGCACACCACGATGGCGGAGGCGTACGTTCGCGTGTACCCGCAGACGACGGCGGTGCTGGCATGAGGACGGTCGTCGTCACCGATCCGCCGCGCGCGGACGCCGCCGAGGTCGACGCCCTCGCGGAGCACGGCGTCGCGACCGTGCACGAGGCGATGGGGCGGACGGGCTGCCTCGGCCCGCGCATCCGGCCCGTCCACCTCGGCTCCCGGATCGCCGGGACGGCGGTGACCGTGCTGTCCTGGCCGGGCGACAACCTGATGATCCATGTCGCGGTCGAGCAGTGCCGCCCGGGGGACGTGCTGGTCGTGGCGACCACCTCGCCGTCCACCGACGGCATGTTCGGCGAGCTGTTCGCGACCGCCCTCCAGCACCGCGGCGTGCGCGGCCTGGTCATCGACGCCGGGGTCCGGGACGTCGCGGACCTGCACGCGATGGGCTTCCCGGTGTGGTCGGCGGCCGTCAGCGCGCAGGGGACGGTGAAGGCCACGCCCGGCGCGGTCAACGTGCCCGTCACGATCGGCGGGCAGCGGATCCGGCCCGGCGACGCGATCCTCGCCGACGACGACGGTGTGGTGTGCGTCCCGCGCGAGGACGTCACGGAGGCGCTCGCGGCGGCCAAGGCGCGTGCCGAGAAGGAGGAGGCCACCCGCGAGGCGTTTCGCCGGGGCGAGCTCGGCCTCGACCGCTACGGGCTCCGCGACCGGCTCGCCGGGCTGGGCATCCGGTACCTGACAGCCGAGGAGTACGAGCGAGAGTGCGGGCGCTCATGACCGGCACGGCGAACTCCCCGGATCCCGGCGGCCTGCGCTGCATGCTGATGCGCGGCGGCACGTCCAAGGGCGCCTACTTCCTCGCCGAGGACCTGCCGTCCGACCCCGCCGAGCGCGACGACCTGCTGCTGCGCGTCATGGGCACCCCCGACCCCCGGCAGATCGACGGGATCGGCGGCGCGCACCCGCTCACCAGTAAGGTCGCCGTCGTCTCCCGCGCGGACGGCCCGGACGCCGGCATCGACTACCTGTTCCTCCAGCTCGGCGTGGAGGAGGCGACCGTCTCCGACCGGCAGAACTGCGGCAACCTGCTCGCCGGGATCGGCCCCTTCGCGGTCGAGCGCGGGCTCGTCGAGGCGGACCCGGAGCGCACGAGCGTCCGCATCCGGATGGTCAATACGGACAGCCTCGCCACCGCGACGTTCGCGACGCCGTCCGGGCGGGTCCGCTATGACGGTGACACCGCGATCTCCGGGGTGCCCGGGACGGCGGCGCCGATCGTCCTCGACTTCGCGGGCACCGAAGGGTCGGCGACCGGCGCGCTCCTGCCCACCGGACGCGTCCGCGACGAGATCGACGGCATCACCGTGACCTGCGTCGACAACGGCATGCCGGTCGTGGTCGCCGCCGCGTCCGACCTCGGCCGCACCGGCTACGAGACGCCCGCCGAGCTGGCCGCCGACGGCGCGCTGCGCGAGCGGATCCAGTCGCTGCGGCTCCAGGCGGGCGAGCTGATGGGCCTCGGCGACGTCTCCGGCTCGTCCGTGCCGAAGACGACGCTGGTCGCCCCGCCCCGCGATGGCGGGACGATCTGCACCCGCACCTTCATCCCGCTGCGCGTCCACGACTCGATCGGCGTGCTCGGCGCCGTGACCGTGGCGACCGCGCTGCTCGTCGACGGGGCCGTCGGCGCGGACCTCGCCGCCCCGGCCGGGCGGGGCGACGGGCCCATGGGCATCGAGCACCCCACCGGGCGGCTGGACGTCGGCGTCGAGCTCGACACCGCGGCCGACCCCCCGCGCGTCCTGCGGTCCAGCATCGTCCGGACCGCGCGCAAGCTTTTCGACGGCACCGTCTTCCCCCGCCCCGGAGGGCACCATGGCACCCAGGCATGAGATCGCGCACGTCGGCCACGTCGAGCTGCTGACCCCCGAGCCCGACCGGAGCCTGCGGTTCTTCACCCAGGTCATGGGCCTGACCGAGAACGGCAGGGACGGCGACTCCGTCTACCTCCGGACCTGGGACGACTACGAGCACCACACCCTCAAGCTCACCGCGCACGACACGTCCGGCATCCGCCGCACCGGGCTGCGCGCGTCCAGCCAGGAGGCCCTCGAACGGCGCGTGCAGGCGATCGAGGACGCCGGGCTCGGCATCGGCTGGCGCGACGGAGACCCCGGCATCGGCCCGACCTACCTGTTCCGCGACCCCGACGGCCACGAGCTGGAGGTCTACTGGGAGAGCGAGCGGTACGCGCCCCCGCCGGAGCTCGCGCCGGCGCTGAAGAACCAGGCGCAGGCGTACCCGGCGCGCGGCGTCTGCGTCCGCCGCCTCGACCACGTCAACTTCCTCGGCGCGGAGGTCGAGCCGAGCACCGAGTTCCTCCAGGACGTGCTGGGCGCGAGCCCCACCGAGCAGATCATGCTCGACTCGGGCCGGGTCTCGGGCCGCTGGATGCACTTCACCAACAAGTCCTACGACATCGTCTACACCCGCGACTGGACGGGCGCGAACGGCCGCCTCCACCACATCGCGTTCGCCACCGACACCCGCGAGGACATCCTCCGCGCCGCCGACATCTTCCTCGACAACGGCGTCCACATCGAGACCGGCCCGCACAAGCACGCCATCCAGCAGACGTTCTTCCTCTACGTCTACGAGCCCGGCGGCAACCGCATCGAGCTGTGCAACCCGTGCGCCCGCCTCATCCTCGCCCCCGACTGGGACCTCATCACCTGGACGGAGGCCGAGCGCGCCAAGGGCCAGGCGTGGGGGCTGAAGACCATCGAGTCGTTCCACACGCACGGCACCCCGCCGATCCCCTGAGGCCCCGGACGCCCCCGGCACGGGCGTGGCCGGGGGCGTCCGGCCCACGGTCGGACGCCGTCGGGTCTTCGCGTTGGGCGGCGTCAGGTCTTCGCGCCGGCCGCCAGGCGGGTGAGGAGGTCGCGGCTGGCGGCGGCCATCGCGGGCGGGACGTCCAGCTCGTCCAGCATCGTCGCGGCCGCCGCCATCTCGGCGGCGCGGCGGACCGCGTGGCGGTGCGTCCCCTCGACGAGCCGGTCCACCGTGCTCTCACCGGCGGAGACCAGCTCGGCGACGATGTTCCCGCGGAGCCAGTCCTCGCATCCGGCGGCCCGCGCGGCCTCCAGCGCCTCCACCACGGACGCGGCGAGCCCCTTGAAGAAGACGCTGCGCAGGAGCTTGCGGCCCGCCGCCGTCCCCGCCTCGCCGGGCAGCACGTCCACGGAGGCGCCGAGCGCGCGGAGGGCGCCCGCGACCCGGTCCGCGGCGTCCCCGCAGGCCAGCATCGGGGTCCGCAGGCCCCGCCCCGGCACCGGCGCCATGATCGCCACGTCGGCGAACGGCAGCCCGTGCTCGCGCGCGATGCCGTCCAGCTCCCGCTTCAGGCCGGGCGCCGCCGTGTTCAGGTCGGCCCACGCGGCGCCCGCCGCGGCGGCGCTCCGGGCCCCGGCGCGCAGCGCGTCCACCGCGTCGTGCGCGCTGTTGACGCTCAGCACGAGACCCGCGCCCTCGGCCGCCTCGGCCTCGCTGCCCGCCGGGACGATCCCGTCCGGCACCGGTTCGGCGCCTCCGGGCCGGAAGAGCGGGTCGTAGCCGCGCACGACCGCCCCCGCCGCGACCAGGTCCCGTGCGATCGCACCGCCCGCCTCGCCCAGCCCGAGCACGGCCACCACCGGCGCGGACGTCCCGTCAGTCGACATGGCGCTCCCTTCCAGGTCGCGGCGGAACCCGGGCCCCGCCCCGGGCTACACTAGGTCAGCGACAATATTGGCGACAATCTGGGGGAGCCGGTGCCGGAAGAGCGCCCCGTGGTGGCCGGGATCCGCGAGGCGATCCTCAGCGGCGAGTTCGTCCCGAACCAGCGGCTGATCGAGGCCGACCTGTCCGAGCGGTTCGCCGCGAGCCGCGCCGGGGTCCGGGCGGCCCTGCTGGAGCTGGCGAACGAGGGCCTCATCGAGCGGGTCCAGAACCGCGGCGCCCGCGTCCGTGCCGTCTCGCTCGCCGAGGCCGTCGAGATCTCCGAGGTCCGCATGGTCATCGAGGGCCTGTGCGCCGCCAAGGCCGCCGAGCGCGCCACCGCCGCCGACATCGAGGAGCTGCGCGGTCTCGGCGAGCGCATGCGCGCGGCCGTGGCGTCCGGCGACGTCCTCGGCTACTCGGCCCTGAACGAGCGGCTCCACCGCCGCGTCCGCGAGATCAGCGGTCAGGGCACGGCCTCGGACGTCCTGGAGCGGCTCCGCGCGCAGAACGTCCGCCACCAGTTCAGGCTGGCCATGCACCCGGGACGCCCGAACACGTCCCTCCCCGAGCACCTCGCCATCATCGACGCGATCGCCGACCGCGACCCGGACGCCGCCGAGCGGGCCGCCCGCGCCCACCTCCGCAGCGTCATCGGCACCCTCTCCGAGGTGGGCGCCGCCGACGCCCGCTGACGCGCGGCGCGGGTCAGCCGACGATGCGGAACACGCCGATGTCGTCGGCGAACGGCCCGGCGGACGTCGTCTGGTTGAGCGACGCCTCCACGCCCACCCAGCCGTGGAAGCGGCCGTCGTCGTCCACCACCTGGATCATGGGCTTGACGTGGGAGTTCCCCTTGTAGCAGGGCTGCTTCAGCGCGTCGGCGAGGTCGGTGTGCCAGTGCCACAGGGCGTCGCGGCGGTGCGCGCCCGCCCGGTCGGCGGGAGAGACGTAGTAGACGGTGTGAGCGGCGCGGCCCACGTTCGTCTCCGCGCCGAGGCACCGCCCGTCCGCGCAGCGGTTCCACCGCGTCACCCAGAACGGGGACCCGCCGCCCTGGTCGATGTACCCGGTATGGCCGACGCGGGGGTCGTAGTCGGTCTTCCACAGGAAGTACTCGTGCCTCAGCCGCGTATGGTCGGCGGCGGCGACCGCGGCGGCGGGCACCCGGGCGTCCCAGCGGGCGTTGCTGCCGTCGCCGAAGCCGTGCGTGGCGCCGAAGTTGTCGTCCACCAGCTCGATCCCGCCCAACCTGCCGCGCGCCTGCGGACGCAGCAACCAGCGCTCCCAGAGGCCGTCGCCCCACCACACGAGCAGCTCGTCCCGGTGCACGGCGTAGTGGCCGGTCATGCGCCGCGCCGCCGCCGCCGACTCCCAGCCGGCGGCGGTGAGCACCGTGCAGTCCCGCTCCGTGCACCCCTCGGCGAGGTTGCCCGTGCTCGTCCGGACCACGCGGGTCCGCTGCGACCACGCCCAGTGCTGCTCCGCGACGGTCCCGTCCGTCGCGAACGTGTACTGGCCGAGGCGGACCCAGTTGGCCGTCGACCCGGCGTTCAGCCCGCCGATGGCCACGGCGTAGTTCGCCTTCCCGAGCGGCAGACGCGCCTCGCCCGCGCGGACGTCCGCCGCCGCTGCGACCGGCGGCGCCGCCACGAGCAGTGCCATCACGAGCAGGGCAACTGCGAGCGGCCCCGCCGCGAGGGCGCCCGCCGTCGCGCCGACCAAGCGCATCTCGTCTCCAGGGGACCATCGTCACGGCAGCCGACGATCAACGATGGCCGCCCCGGCGCTCGCCCCGCGCGGACGACGGGCACCCGAACCCAGCCCTTGCCAGGACTCTTACCTCCCCCTTCCCTCACCCCGCCTGCGGGCGACGGCGGCCAGGGCCAGGGCCAGAGCCAGGGCCAGGGCGACCAGGAGCGCGCTGATGGCCAGGGGCGCGCGGTAGCCGAGGCCCGCGCTGAGCGCGACCGCGCCCAGGGCGGGGCCCGCGGCGGCGCCGACGTTCAGCGCGGCCGTCGCGAAGGCCCCGCCGAGCGTCGGCGCCTCGGGCGCGGCGTACAGCGACCGCGCGATCAGCGTGGACCCGACGGCGAACGACAGCGCCCCCTGGACGAACACGAGCACGACCGTGGCCGCCGGGATCCCGGCGGCCGCCGTGAACGCGCACCAGCCGATGAGCAGGGCGGCGCCTCCACCCGCGAGGAGCGGGACGGGATGCGCGTCCGCCATCCGTCCGCCGAGGGTGACTCCGGCGAACGAGCCGAGGCCGAACAGTGCCAGCAGGGCGGGCGCCCAGGCCGCGCCCAGCCCGGCGACCTCGGTGATCACGGGTGCGAGGTAGGTGAACGCGCAGAACGTGGCGCCGTTCACCAGGGCGCCCAGGAGGAGCAGCAGCCGCAACCGCCCCCGCCTCAACGCCCGCAACTCACCCCGCGCGCCTGGCGTGCCGGACGCGTCGGGTGCGTTCGGGGTCGGGGCGGCCGCGTCCGCCGGGACGGAGCGCACGATCGCGACGACCGCGGGCAGGGACAGGACGGCGACCGCCCAGAACGCCGCGCGCCATCCCCACGCCTGCCCGAGCAGGGCGCCGCCGGGAACGCCCGCGACACAGGCGAGCGTGACGCCGCCCAGGAGGACGGACGTGGCGCGTCCCTTGGCGTCCGGCGCCGCCATCGCCGCGGCGGTCGCGACGGCCACGGCGAGGAACCCGGCGTTGGCGAGCGCCCCGACGACCCGCGCGAGCAGCAGCACCGCGAAGCTCGACGTGACCGCGCCGAGGACGTGGACGCCGGCGAACGTGAGGAGGAACGCCAGCAGCGCGCGGCGCCGCGGCCACCGCAGGCTGAGGACCGCCATCAGGGGCGCGCCGACGATCATTCCCGCGGCGAACGCCGGGGTGAGCGATCCCGCGGCCGGAATGGACAGCCGCAGTTCGCCGGCGATTTCCGGAAGCAGTCCGGAGAGCATGAATTCCGATGTTCCCTGGGCGAAAATCGCCAGGGCGAGCATGTACACAGCGAATGGCAAGGAGAACTCCGCACCGCGTGCCGGCGCGGCATCGGACGGACCGCGCCGCCGCGCCGGAAAAGGGAGCCCGCGATCGAGAACGCGCCCTCAGGTCAGGTGTGGAACCAGGGACGCGGTCGAGCGGGAGAAGGACAGTCCGCTTCCGGCGGTGCGGTGGCAGGAGCTTGGGGCGGCCGGGAGGCCGCGGAGCTTCGACTCGCCACCGGACGGCCGGTGGCTAGCGTCTTGACGCCTCGGGACTGGACATGGCCCGCACGGTACCGCCGGCCGCCCCGTCCTGTCCAACCGGTTCCGCCGCGCGGCTGCGGGTGCGCGGCGGCGGAAGCGAATGTTTTCAGTGACGGCGAAAAAAGTGTTGGCCTTTCGATTGCATATGCAGTTATCGTCGCGCTGCCGTGCCGAGGGCGAACGCGTGCTCGGCGGCCGTCAGCCGATTTCCCGAAGGAGGGCCGATTTCCGATGACCGCCACTTTCCTTGACCTCGCCAAGGTCCGCAACATCGGGATCATGGCGCACATCGACGCGGGGAAGACGACGACCGCCGAGCGGATCCTGTACTACACGGGCGTCTCGCACCGGATCGGTGAGGTCCACGACGGCGACACCGCCCTGGACTACACGAAACAGGAGCGGGAACGCGGGATCACCATCACGTCCGCCGCGACGACCTGCCACTGGGACGGCCATACGGTCAACCTCATCGACACCCCGGGGCACGTCGACTTCACCGTCGAGGTCGAGCGGTGCCTCCGCGTGCTGGACGGCGCCGTCGCGGTGTTCGACGGTGTCGCCGGGGTCGAGCCGCAGTCGGAGACGGTGTGGCGCCAGGCCGACCGGTACGGCGTGCCGCGCGTCTGCTTCGTCAACAAGATGGACCGGGCCGGGGCCGGCCTCGACCGCTGCGCCGGCATGATCGCCGAGCGGCTCGGGGCCGTTCCGCTGGTGCTCCAGCTGCCGATCGGCGCGGAGGCCGGGTTCACGGGCGTCGTCGACCTCGTGGCGATGCGGGCGCTCGTCTGGCCCGCCGACGCCCCGCCGGGCGCGGACTACGACGTCGTGGACGTCCCGTCCGGGCGCGCCGAGGAGGCCCGGCGCCGGCGCGGTAGGCTGCTCGACACGCTCGCCGACGCCGACGACCGGTTCATGCGGCTGTACCTGGACGGCGCCGAGCCGGCCGAGGAGGAGGTGCACGCCGCGATCCGCCGCGCCACGATCGCGTCCGCGGTCACGCCGGTGCTGTGCGGCAGCGCGTTCCGGAACAAGGGCGTGCAGCCGCTGCTGGACGCCGTGGTCCGGTACCTGCCGTCCCCGCTGGACGCCGCCGCACCGGGCGGCGCCCCCGGCGGACCGGTGGACGGCGCGCCGCTCGCGGCACTGGCCTTCAAGATCGTCACGGATCGGCATCTGGGCCGGCTGACGTTCGTCCGGATCTACTCCGGGCGGCTGGAGTCCGGCGCGTCCGTGCTCAACAGCGTCAAGGGGAGGAGGGAGCGCGTCGGCAAGGTGTACCGCATGCACGCGGACGCCCGCGAGGAGATCGCGGCGGCGGGCGCTGGCGACATCGTCGCCGTCATGGGGCTGAAGCAGACCACGACGGGCGAGACGCTGTGCGCCCCGGACGCGCCCCTGGTGCTGGAGTCGATGGACTTCCCGGCGCCGGTGCTGGAGGTCGCCGTCGAGCCGCGGGCGCGCGGCGACCGGGAGCGGCTCGGCGCCGCGATCCAGCGGCTCGCCGAGGAGGACCCGTCCTTCCAGGTGCGCGCGGACCCCCGGACCGGCCAGACCGTCATCGGCGGGATGGGCGAGCTGCACCTGGAGGTCCTCGTCGACCGGATGAAGGAGGAGTCCGGCGTCGAGGCCAACATCGGCAGGCCCCGCGTGGCCTACCGCGAGACCGTCACGGCCGCCGCCGAGAAGGTCGAGTACACGCACAGGAAGCAGACGGGAGGCAGGGGCCAGTACGCGAAGGTGCAGATCTCGGTCGAGCCTTCCGACGTCCCGTACGAGTTCGTGAACAGGGTCACCGGCGGGCGCGTCCCGAAGGAGTTCGTGCCCTCGGTGGACGCGGGGTGCCAGGACGCGATGCGGTCCGGCGTGCTCGCGGGCCACGAGATGACGGGCGTGCGCGTCGTCCTCGTGGACGGCGACCACCACGTCAAGGACTCGTCCGAGCTCGCCTTCAGGATCGCCGCGTCGCGCGCCTTCCGGGAGGCGGTGCGGCGGGCGGCGCCCGCGCTGCTCGAACCGGTCATGTCCGTCGAGGTCGGCACGCCGGACGACCACCTGGGCGACGTCATCGGCGACCTCAACGCCCGGCGCGGCCACGTCGAGGGCGTCGGCGACGGCGTCGTCACGGCGCTGGTGCCGCTGGCGGAGATGTTCGGCTACGTCGGCGCCCTCCGCGGCCTGACCAGGGGCCGCGCGGTGTTCTCGATGGCGTTCGCGTCCTACGCCGAGGTCCCCGCGGCGGTGGCCGCCAAGGTCATCGCCGCCGGAACCTGACGCGCGCCCGGCCGCACGGGACAACCCGTCCCGTGCGGCTGGACGCGCCAGGCGGCTCGGCGGGACGGACGGCGCGCCTCGGGGTGCGTGCGGGCCGTTAGGCGTCGTTCATGTGCTCTTCGATCATCGTGCGGCTCGGGGCGGGGGCGAGGGCGACGTCCTCGATGAGGTCCCAGGTGGAGCTGAGGTCGCAGCCGGCCAGGTCGATGCCGAGCGTGGTGTGGACGACCGAGATCCGGTCGTTCGTGGCGGGCAGGTCGAACACGTCGAACGAGCCGTGCAGGCCGGCGTGCGCGCCCACGCTGATCGGGACGACGCGGACGCTGGTGCGGTCGTCCGCGGACAGGTCGAGCAGCCGGGCGCACTGGCCGCGCCTGACCGCCGGCGGGCCGCCGCGCAGCGCCGACTCGCAGACGATCACGTCGAGCCGGCGCGGGACGCCGCCGGGGCGGTGCCGCTGGCGCTGGTCGAGCAGGTCCCACTCCTCGTCGGCGTCCACCTCCGGGACGCGGTGCGCGAAGCCGAGGCGCGCGTACGCCTCCGACCGCACCAGTTCGGGCACCACGGCGATGCCGTAGGTGTGGATGGTCGTGGCCTCGGACTCCAGCGTGTACAGGTCGCGGACCAGCGCCTTCAGCCGCCCGGCGTGCCGGGCCAGCCACGGCGGCCCGTCCGGGCGGGCCGCGAGGTCGACGACGACCTCGCGCATCCGGTGCGGCGGCACCCCGTAGGCGTCGAGCACCTCGCGGGCGCGGGCGGGCGCGACCGGCTCGAAGCCCGTCTCCAGCCGGACCAGCCAGTCGGCGTCGCAGCGGAGCCGGTCCGCGGCCTCGTCGTAGGTGAGGCCGAGCGCCTCGCGGATCTGCCGGAACAGCAGACCCAGCCTGCGGGCGTTGATGTTCGGAGCACGATAGTCGACCGGCATGCCCACCATCGTGGAGCATGGACGTGTGCTCTGTGCGCCGAACCGGTCACATTGCGTCAATATCACCGGACCGCCTGGACTCCCGCCCGCCCGGCGCGAGCACTGTGACGTGCCCGGCGGGTCACCGCCCGGGCGGCGGACGGCGGTCGGCGAGGTAGGCGAGGACGGCGCTGACGCGGCGGTTGCCGGTGGCGTCCTCGCCGATGCCGAGCTTCTGGAACACGCCGCGCGCGTGCGAGCTGACCGTCGCCTCGGCGATGTGGAGGCGCCCGGCGATCCCGCGGTCGGACAGGCCCTGCGCCATCAGCGCGAGCACGTCCCGCTCGCGCCGGGTGAGCGCGCGCAGCCCGCCGTGCGCGGCGAGCGGCAGCGCGACGACGTCCGGGTCGACGGCGATGCCGCCCGCCGCGATCCGGTGTAGCGCCTCGTCCAGCGCGGCGGCGTCCGCGAGGCGGTCCTTCAGCAGGTAGCCGACGCGGGACGGGTTCTCGCGGAGCAGTTCGGCGGCGTAGTCGTCCACGTAGCGGGACAGGACGAGCACGGCCACCGCGGGGAAGTCGCGGCGCAGCCGGACGGCGAGCCGCAGCCCCTCGTCGGTGCCGGTCGGCGGCAGCCGCACGTCCAGCAGGACGAGGTCGGGGCGGTGCCGGGCGACCAGCGCCGGGACGCCCTCCGGCCGCGTCGCGGTCGCGACCACCCGGTGCGAGAGCCGGGACAGCACCCGCAGCAGGCCCTCGCGGTCGAGCAGGCCGTCCTCGACGACGATCACCCGCACGGCGGTTCCAGCGGCGGGGCGGGCGGCAGCGGCGGGGCGGGCGGGTGTGCGGGGAGTTCGGCGGTCAGCATGGTCCCCTTTCCGGGCGGGCTGTGCAGGGTCAGGGCGCCGTCGAGGGCGGCGACGCGGTCGAGCAGCCCGGCGAGGCCGGAGTCCGGGCCCGGTGCCGCCCCGCCGATCCCGTCGTCCTCGACCTCGACGACGAGCCGGTCGCCGTCCAGGGCGACGCGGACGCGGACGGACGTCGCGCGGGCGTGCCGGGCCGCGTTGGCGAGCGCCTCACCGGCCACGAAGTAGGCGGTCGCCTCCACGGTGCGGTCGAGGCGCGGCAGGTCCGCGACGTCCAGGGTGACCGGGACGGTGCTGCGCAGCGCGAGCTGCTCCACGGCGGGCCGGAGGCCGCGCGCGGTCAGGACGGCGGGGTGGATGCCGCGGGCCAGCTCGCGCAGCTCCCGGACCGCCTCGCGCAGCTCCGCCTCCGCCTCGTCCAGCAACCGGGCGGTGCCGGGCGCGGCGACGGTGCCGCGGAGCTCGTCGCGGGCCTCGGCCAGCGCGACCCCGATGCGCAGCATCCGCTGCTGCGCGCCGTCGTGCAGGTCGCGCTCCAGCCTGCGGCGGGCCCGGTCGCCGGCCTCCACGAGCCTCGCCCGGGACGCGCGGACCTCGGCGAGCCGGGCGCGGACCTCCGCCTCCAGCCGCGCGTTCTCCAGCGCGAGCCGCGCCGTGGCGGCGACCGCCTCCAGCAGCCGCGGCTCGTCCCGCAGCGTCGGGTCGTGCAGCAGGACGGCGGCGGGCCGGTCCAGGGGGCCGACCACGGTGAAGCGCCTCGGGTCGGGCGCCTCCGGGACCGGCACGGGCGCGCCGGTCCCGTCGACCCAGCCGCCGGCCACCGGATAGGCGACCTGGAGCTGCGGGTCGCCGAGCGCCGCGGCGAGCGCCGCCTCCAGCCGCCCGGCGGGCAGCACGGCGATGCCCCGGACGAGGTCGGACACCCGCGCCTCGTCCAGCCGCTCGCGCAGCTGCCCGAGGAGGAACGCGGCCGGCACCGTCAGCAGCGACGTGAACTGCGCGGCGGCGAGGACGGACTCCGCCCCGGGCGCCCCCGCCGGCGGCAGGTGGACGGCCCCGAGCAGGTTGATCGACGCCCACAGCACCGCCGCGATGATCATGGCGGCGGTGGGGAACAGCAGCAGCCGCCGCTCCCGGCCGCCCGCGCGCAGGAACCGCCGGACGATGACCGACGCGCCGGCGAGGACGAACACCACCGTCCCGGCCGCGAGCGCCTGCGTCGTCAGCCGCCCCGCGTCCGGGTCGGAGGTGAGGCTGAGCGGGGCGCAGACGTCCCGGCACTCGCCGTCCGGGCGGGCCGGCCCGAACACCGCCAGCAGCACCACCGACACGGCCCCGAACACGTATCCGGCCGCCGTGACGGCCCGTCCGGCCAGGTCGCGGACGGCACCGGACGGGTAGGCCAGGAACACGTGCGCGCCCAGCGGGAGTTGCAGCGCCGTCAGCAGCAGCCCGGCCGTCGCCATGACCCGCAGCGCGAGACCGGGGGCGGCGAGGGCGAACGAGGCGGGGGCGTCCGCCGCGAGCAGCAGCCCGAGCAGCGTCATCAGGACGCCCATCGGCGAGCGCGGCCGGATCCGGGCGACGAGCGCTCCGGCGACCAGCCACCCCGTGACCTGCACGAGCTCCTTGGTGTAGAAGACGGCGCCGTGGCCGCCCCAGCGCGCCGCGAGCCACGCGTCGCCCAGCACGACCGCCAGCCCGGTGCCGAGCATGACCGGCACGGCGACGCGCACGGCGGGACCCGCCGCCGGCGCGGCGGCGCGGAAACCAGGGTTTTCCATGAGGCGGACCGGAGGCCCGTCAGGGCACTCTGAGCACGGCGCCGGCATTCGCGGAACCCGTTGGCCGGCACTGGGGGAACGGCACAGCGTGGATCATCCCACGCTCCTTCTCGGCTTATGGGGGTGCTCGGGAAAGTTGTCGACCGAACGCCATGGTAACTGTGCGCGGCCGTCCGTTTCCCGGAAGTCGCCGGATGGTGACAATGCGCCGCGCAATGGTCGTCCCAAACGGTCGCCCCCGTCCACCCATAACCGCTTTCCAGGCCGGACGAGATCGTATCGGCGGACAATTCAGGGGGCACGGTGACGAGCAACTGGCGGCTTGACGGGTTCACCGAGATCGGCGAACTCGGCACGGGAGCGCAAGGACGGGTCGTGCTGGCCCGCAAGGACGGGACGGGGCCGCTCGTGGCCATCAAGTACGTCCCGGACGGCACCCGCGTGCCCACCAGGCGGGAGGCGCGGATCCTCGCCGCGGTGCGCGACCCGCACGTGGCCCGCTTCCACGACCTGGTCGAGACCCCGGAGGGGACCGCGCTGGTCATGGAGGCCGTGGAGGGCGTCACCCTGCGCGCCGTCCTCGACCGCAACGGCGGGCTCGTCCCCGAGGCGGCGCTGCTCGTCCTCAAGGGGTCGCTGCTCGGGCTCGCCGCGGCGCACGCGGCGGGTGTCGTGCACCGCGACTACAAGCCGGCCAACGTCGTCGTCCGCGCGGACGGCGACAGCAAGCTCATCGACTTCGGGGTCGCGACCCCGGCGGGGGCGCGGTCGCGCTCGGGCACGCCCGCCTACATGGCCCCGGAGCAGTGGGACGGCGACGCCGCCACCCCCGCCACCGACGTGTACGCGGCGACCTGCGTGTTCGTCGAGTGCCTCACCGGCCGCCCGCCGTACGCGGGCGAGGCCGCGCTGGAGTTGATGGCCCAGCACACCGCCGACCCCGTCCCGCTGGACGGCCTGCCGCGACCGGTGCGGCCGCTCGTGGCGCACGGCATGGCCAAGGACCCCGCCCGGCGCCCGGCGACCGCCGCCGAGTTCGCCGCCCGGCTCGAAGCCGCCGCCGGAGCCGCCTACGGCGCGGACTGGGAGGCCCGCGGCCGCGCGGCGCTGGCGGCCCTGGCCCTGCTGCTCATGCCGGACGCGGGGGCGCCCGCCGGCTCCACATCGCTGGCGGAGACGACCCTCTCCGAGACCGCGCTGCCCGAGACCGCGCTGCCCGCGGCGGGCCTGGTGCGCCGCCGCCGCGGCTGGG
>NZ_CAACUY010000062.1 GCF_900659615.1 Actinomadura fibrosa
CCCTCCGCGGTCTCGCTCGGCGACACCGCGGCGGCGCTCGCCAAGCAGCTCGGCTCCCGCACCGCCGGATCGTGGATCGACCAGTCCACCGGCCGGCTCAAGGTCGCGGTCACCGACGCGAGCGCGGCGCGGGCCGTGCGCGCGGCCGGCGCCGAGGCGGCCACCGTCACGCGCAGCGGCAAGGACCTGGCGAAGGTCATGGCCGCGCTCAAGCGCGACGCGACCGTCCCCGGCACCGCGTGGGCCGTGGACCCGGCCGCGAACAAGGTCGTCCTGTCCATGGACAGCACGGTCACCGGCGCGAAGCTCGCCAAGGTGAAGGCGGCGGCGGCCAAGCAGGGCGCCGCGGTCCGCACCGAGCGGGTCGCGGGCGCGTTCCGCCTGTTCACCCGCGGCGGCGAGGCGATCTACACCGGCAGCGCCCGCTGCTCGCTCGGCTTCAACGTCAGGAGCGGGAGCACGTACTACTTCCTGACGGCCGGGCACTGCACCAACATCGGGTCGAGCTGGTACGCCAACTCCAGCCGCACCCAGCTGCTCGGCACCAGGTACGGGACGAGCTTCCCCGGCAACGACTACGGCATCGTCCGGTACAGCTCGACGCCGACCGACACGCAGGGCTCCGTCAGCCTGTACAGCGGCGGCACCCGCGACATCACCGGCGCCGGGAACGCGACCGTCGGCATGAGCGTGCAGCGCAGCGGCAGCACCACCGGCGTGCACGGCGGCCAGGTCACCGCCCTCAACCAGACGGTGAACTACGCCGAGGGGTCGGTCAGCGGCCTGATCAGGACGACGGTCTGCGCCGAGCCGGGCGACAGCGGCGGCTCGCTGTTCTCCGGGTCCACCGCGATCGGGCTGACCTCGGGCGGCAGCGGCAACTGCAGCTCCGGCGGCACGACGTACTTCCAGCCGGTCACCGAGGCGCTCAGCCGCTACGGCGTCTCGGTCTACTAGATCGGGAGAGCGCTCCGCGCGAGCACGGCCCCCGTCCTCGGCCCGTCCGAGGGCGGGGGTTCCGCGTCCCGCGAGAGGACGCGCCTCAGTAGGCGGCGGGGACTTCGAGGGTGCGGAGGACCTCGGCGATGACCTCGCGCTGCCGCTCGACGAGGTAGAAGTGGTCGCCGGGCAGGGCCTTCAGCGCGAACCGGCCGTCGGTCAGCTCGCCCCAGCGCGCGGCCTGCTCCTCGGTGACGTGCGGGTCGGCGTCCCCGATGATCGCCGTGACCGGGACCGACAGCCGGGCGCCGGGCCGGTGGGCGTAGCCCTCGATCAGCGCGAAGTCGTTGCGCACGTACGGCAGGACGAGCTCGCGCAGCTCCGGGTCCTGGAGCACCTCGGCGTCGGTGCCGCCGAGCTTGAGCATCTCCTCGACCACGCCGTCGTCGTCGCGCTCGGCGACCCGCTCGTCGCCGCGGTCGTGCGGCGCGCGGGCGCCGGAGGCGAACACGTGCACCGGGGCGCTCCCCCGCTCCTGGAGCAGCCGCGCCACCTCGTAGGCGAGGACGGCGCCCATGCTGTGCCCGAACAGCGCGGCGGGGCGGTCCAGCAGCGGCGCCATCGCCCCGGCGACGAGCCGGGCGAGCTGGTGCGCGTCGGTGACGAACGCGTCCGCCATCCGGTCGGCCCGGCCCGGGTACTGGACGGCGTGCACCTCGACGGCCGGGCTGATCTCCTTGGCCCACGGCCGGTAGAAGACCGCGGACCCGCCCGCGTGCGGCAGGCAGAACAGCCGCATCGACGCCCAGGGGCGCGTCTCCGGGCAACGGAACCAGCTCACGTGATCAACTCCTCCTGCTCGTGCCGGCGGGAGGCCACGCGCGGGTCGTGCGGCAGCGGCCACGGCGCGAGCCGGGGGTCCGGGACGAGCTTGGACGCGGTGGTCTCCGCGGCCACCTTAAAGCCCCGCCGCCGGTAGTTCGCCATCGCGTTCGGGTGGTCGAGGGTGCTGGTGCGCAGCCACACCCGCGTCGCGGGGCCCGTCCCGGGCGCCCACAGCTCCCCGCGCCGCCACGCGCGGCGGGCGCACTGCTCGACGAGGTGGCCGCCGTAGCCGCGGCCGACGAACGCGGGCGTGAGCCCGACGAGGTGGACCTCGGTGTCGCCGCCCGGCTGGGCCTCCAGCTCGAAGAAGCCCGCGACCGTGCCCTCGGCCATCGCGAGCCAGGTGCTCAGCTCCGGCCGCTCCACCCAGGCCCGCCAGTCGGCGTGCGTCCACGCGAACCGGTCGGTCCAGCAGACGGGCGCGCCGACCGCCGCGTACAGGGCGCGGTTGAGGTCGGCGGACGGCACCCGGGCCTGGGTGAAGGCCATCTCGGTGTCCGGCGGCGGCGCGGGCCGCAGGTCGGACGCGTGGAGCATCTCCATCGTCCACTCGGTGACCGCGGGCACCTCCCGGTGGCCGGTCCCGCCGGGGCGCGGCCCGTCAGCCACCCATCGCCTCGATGAGGCTCTTCGGCCGCATGTCGGTCCAGTTCTCCTCGATGTAGTCCAGGCAGGCCTGCCGGGTGTCCTCGGCCTTGGCGACCGTCCACCCGGCGGGCACCTCGGCGAATGACGGCCACAGCGAGTGCTGGCCCTCGTCGTTGGTCAGGACGACGTAGGTGCCCTCGGGGTCCTCGAAGGGGTTGGTCATGGCATTCCTTTCAACGGGGAGTCGGCGGGCGGGTCGTGCGGGTCAGCCCTCGGCGGTGCGCAGCTTGTCGAGCTTGGCGGCGAGCACGGCGCCCATCTCGGCGGCCGTGCCTGGCTCCATGAGGAGGTGGTGCTCGGCGTCGAGGGGGTAGTCCTCGATCCCGCCGTCCACGAGCGGCCCCCAGTTGGACGGGCCGGTCGGCGACTCGGGCGTCCGGTCCCGGAGCGCGGTGAAGAAGACGATGTCGCCGCGGAACGGGCCGGGCCGGTACCGCTCGGCGCAGTGCAGGCCGTTCTCGTAGTTGCGGTAGACGTTGACGAGGTCGTCCTCGCCGAGGGTGGCGAGGGCGTCCTCGCGCTCGGCCAGCACCGCCATGATCTGCTCCATGTCGGGGTTGCCGTCCTCGGCGACCATCCTCGCGTCGACGCCGATGCTCTCCAGCAGCTCGGGCAGGATCTCGCGCTTCTCCGACTCCAGGTCCTGGCCGTGGTAGGCGTCGATCAGCGCGAGCAGCCCGATCTCCTCGCCGGCCGCCTGGAGCCGCACCGCCATCTCGTAGGCGACGAGCCCGCCGAGGGACCAGCCGCCGAGATGGTAGGGGCCGGACGGCTGGACGGTCCGGATCTGCCGCACGTACTCCTCGGCCATGTCCTCGACGGAGCCGGGCAGCTCGGGGCGGGTGAACCCGGTGGCCTGGAGCCCGTACACCGGCTGGTCGGGGCCGAGGTGCCGCTGGAACTGGAGGTAGCTCCAGGCGAGGCCGCCCGCAGGGTGGACGAGGAAGAGCGGCGGCCGGGTCCCGGACGCGCGGATCGGGAGCAGCACCTCGAAGCCGAGCCGGTCCTCGGGGTCGCCGGCGCGGGCGAGGGCCTCGGCGGTCTGGTGGGTGAACACGTCGCGCGGGGTGAGCTCGACGCCCGCCTGCCGCGCGCGCGTGACGACGCGGAGCGCGGCGATGCTGTCGCCGCCGAGGTCGAAGAAGCTGACGTCGGCGCCGACCCGGTCCAGGCCGAGGACCTCGGCGAGGATCCCGCAGATCCGCTCCTCCTCCGGGGTCGCGGGGTCGCGGCCCGCCGCCGCCTCGGCGTAGTCGGGGGCGGGCAGGGCGCGCCGGTCGAGCTTGCCGTTGGGCCCGACCGGGAAGGTGTCGAGGCGGACGAACGCGGCGGGCACCATGTAGCCGGGGAGCCGCTCCGCGGCGTACCGCTTGAGCCCTTCCAGGCCCGCGCTCCGGTCGGCGGTCGCCGGGGTCGGGGCGCCCGGGACCAGGGCCTGTGCCGACGCGGAGCCCTGGGGGATGACGTAGGCGACCAGGCTCTTGGCGCCCGGCGCGTCCTCGCGGGCGAGCACGGCGACGTTGGCGACGGACGGATGCGAGGCGAGCACGGCCTCGATCTCCCCCAGCTCGATCCGGAACCCGCGGACCTTGACCTGCCCGTCGGCGCGGTCGACGTACTCCAGCGTGCCGTCCGGCCGCCACCGCATCAGGTCGCCCGTGCGGTACATGCGCCCGCCGGGCGGCCCGAACGGGTCGGCGACGAACCGCTCGGCGGTGAGGCCGGGCCGCCGCAGGTAGCCGCGGCCGAGCCCGGACCCGGCGATGTACGCCTCGCCGACGACGCCCGGCGGGACGGGCCGCAGCGCCGCGTCCAGCACGTAAACCTGCCGGTCCTCCATGGGACGGCCCAGGACGGGGACCGTCTCGACCGGGTCGGCGAGCCGGGCTCGCTGCGCCGCGTGAGTGGTGTAGGTGGTGGCCTCGGTGGGGCCGTAGACGTGGCCGACTCCGGTGTCCGGGCAGGCCGCGAGGACCTTACGCATCGCGGCCGGCGAGCCCGCCTCCCCGCCGGTGAGGACCTCGCGGAGCCGCGCGAACGCGCGCGGCCGCTCGTCGGCGACGAGGTTGAACAGCGTCGTGGTGATGAACAGGCCGGTGACGTCCCCGGCGGCGATGGCGGCGTCGAGGGCGGCGCCGTCCAGGTGGCCGGGCGGCGCGACGACGGCGGTGCCGCCGTTGAGCAGCGGCGTCCAGATCTCGTAGATCGAGGCGTCGAACGCGTGCGGCGAGTGGACGAGGACGCGCTCGTGGGCGCCGCGCAGCCCGCCGTCGGTGGCGAGGCCGACCGCGTCCCGGTGGCGGAGCATGACGCCCTTCGGCACGCCCGTGGAGCCGGACGTGAACAGCACGAAGGCGAGCTGGTCGGGGTCGCAGGCCACTCCCGGATCGGTGGACGGCTGCGCGTCCGTCTCCGGGTCGTCGTCCAGCACCAGGAGGTGCGCGGCGGTGTCCAGTCCGGCGACCCGGTCGCGCATCGCGGTGTCGGTGAGCAGGACGGGCGCGCCCACCTCGGCGACGGCCCATTCCATCCGCTCGCGCGGGTAGGCGTGGTGGATCGGCGCGCACGCGCCGCCCGCCTTGATGATCGCCAGGGTCGCGACGACCGTCGCGGCGGACCGTTCGAGCAGGACGGCGACGGGCGTCTCGCGGCCGACGCCGAGCGCGGCCAGCCGGTGCGCGAGCCGGTTGGCGCGGGCGTCCAGCTCCGCATAGGTCAGTTCGGTGAACGTCGATTCCGCGGAGGGTTCGCCCAGCGCGCGGACGGCGGCGGCGTCCGGCGTGCGGTCGCGCTGCTCGGCGAAACGCGCGGTGACGGTGCCGGGCGTCCGCGGCGTCGCCGGGCCCTGCCAGGCGCGCAGGACGAGGTCGCGCTCGGCCTCGTCGAGCGTGCCGACCCGGCCGAGCGGCAGGTCGGGGCGGTGCGCGACGGCCTCCAGGATCCGGACGAGCCGCCCCATGATCCGTTCGGCGTCGTCCGCGGAGTACAGGTCGCTCCGGTGGTCGAGCCGCAGCGACAGGCCCCGGCCCGGCACGGCCGCGAGCGACAGCGGGTAGTGGGTGGCGTCGTAGCCGCCGGCGTCGTGGAGGGACAGGCCGCCGAGGGAGGTGCCCGCCGCGTCGGGGTCGAACGGGTAGTTCTCCAGGACGGTCATGGTGTCGAACAGCGTCCCGGTCCCGGCGAGCCGCTGGATGTCGGCGAGGCCGAGGTGGTGGTGGGCCATCAGCGCGGCCTGCTCGGCCTGGAGGCGGGTCAGCGCCTGCGCGACGGTGTCGCCCGGCCGCACCCGGACGCGGACCGGCAGCGTGTTGATGAACAGGCCGATCATCTGCTCGACGCCGGGCAGCTCCGGCGGGCGGCCGGACACCGCGGCACCGAACACGACGTCCGTGCCGCCGGTGAGGCCGCCGACGAGCATGCCCCACGCGAGCTGCAAGACGGTGTTGAGCGTGACGCCTTGGGCGCGTGCGCGCGCGCCGAGCGCCGCCGTGAGGTCTTCGCTCAACTGGCGCCGCACCCGTCCAGGCGGTTCCGTGCCAGGCTCGGACGCTCCGGGCGCGACGAGCGTGGGCTCGTGCACGCCGTCCAGGGCGCGCCGCCATGCCTCCTCGGCGGCGGAACGGTCCTGCTGGGCGAGCCACGCCAGATAGTTCTTGTACGGGGTGACGCGGGGCATCCCGGTGTCGTCGCCCTTGGCCAGGTAGAGCGCGAACAGCTCCGTCTGGAGGACGGGCGTGGACCAGCCGTCCAGCAGGATGTGGTGGTTGGTGAACACCATCCGGTGCAGGTCGTCGGCGAGCCGGATCAGCAGGAAGCGCAGCAGCGGCGGCTTCGCCATGTCGAACGGGCGGGCCCGCTCGCGCTCGGCCAGCGCGCGCGCCTCCGCCTCCCGCTCCGCCTCGCCGAGGCCGGACAGGTCGGCGTTCTCCCACGGCAGCCGCACCTGGCGGTGGACGACCTGGACCGGCGTGCCCTCCTTGCGCTGCCGGAACCCGGCCCGCAGGTTGGCGTGCCGCCGCAGCAGCGTCGCCGCCGCGGCCCGCAGCGCGTCCGCGTCGAGGGGGCCGCGCAGGTCGAACACGATCTGCGCGGTGTAGACGTCGTGCCCCGAGTCGTACAGCGCGTGGAAGAACAGTCCCTGCTGCAACGGGGACAGCGGGAGGATGTCCTCCAGCTGAGACTTCGTCGTCACTCCGGCTCCCATTCGCCGTCCAGCTCGGCGGCCAGCTCGTCGATCTCGTCCTGGCTGACGTCCACCAGCGACAGGTCGGACGGGGTGAACCCGCCGACCGGGCCGTCCGCGGCCCCGTCCACGACGTGCGCGACGAGCCCGCGCAGCGCCGCGAACCAGCGGTCCGCGAGGTCGCGCACCGCCGCCTCGTCGAGCAGGCCCCCGGCCCACGTCCACGTCGCCGACAGCTCGGGGCCGCCGGGCAGGTCGCGGGTGTGCGCGTTCACCTCGACGGCGTGGACGAGGCCGAGCGCGTCGTCCTGCCCGCCGCCGAGCGCCGCGGCCTCGGCCTGCCCGGCCGGGCCCCAGTCGGCGGCCTCGTCGGCGGCCGAGCGGCCGAGGTAGTTGAACGCGATCTGCGGGTCCGGGCGGCCGCCCAGGCGCTCGCCCGTGACCGGGTTCAGGTGGCGGAGCAGGCCGTATCCGATCCCGTTGTCGGGGATCTCGCGGAGCTGCTCCTTGACCCGCTTCAGCGCGGTGCCGACGGCCTGGCCGCCCTCCCGGACGTCGGCGGGCTCCACCCAGCCGGCGTCGAGCCGCACCGGGAAGATCGAGGTGAACCAGCCGGCCGTGCGCGACAGGTCCACGCCCGGCACGACCTCCTCGCGGCCGTGCCCCTCCAGGTCGATGAGGACGGCCGTCTCGTCGGACACGCCGCGCTCGCGCCGCCACTCGGCGGCGGCCAGCGCGAGGCCGGTGAGCAGCACGTCGTTCACGCGGCCGTGGAACGCGGCGGGCACGTCGGTCAGCAGCGGCGCCGTGACGTCCGCGGGCAGGTCCACGGTGAGGTGCCGGGCCGTCCCGAACGTGTCGGCGGACGGGTCGAGCGGGCGCGTCCCGAGGAGCGGGTCCGGCGTGGCGAGGACGTCCTCCCACAGCGGCAGCTCCGCCGTGCGGGCGGGGTCGGACGCCTCGGCGGCGAGGCGCTGCGCCCAGCGGCGGAACGAGGTCGGGACGGGCTCCAGCTCTCCGCCGGCCCAGGCGGTGACGAGGTCGGGCAGGAGGATCCGCCACGACACGCCGTCCACGACGAGGTGGTGGAGGGTGAGCAGGAGCCGTCCCGGCGCGTCCGGACCGGCGTCGAACCAGACGAGCCGCGCCATCCGCCCGGCCTCGGGGTCGAGGCCGCGGCGGGCGGCGAGGGCCTCTTCGCGCAGGACCCCGCGTAGCGCCTCGCCGTCGAGCCCGGCCACGTCCACCCGGCGGACGAGCGGCGCGGCGTCCACGGCGCCCCGCTCCGCGACCTCGAAGTCGGCGCCGCCCGGATCGTCAGTGCCGGTGACGCGGAGCCGCAGCATGTCGTGGTGGTCCAGGACGGTCTGGAGCGCGGCGGTGAGCCGGTCCACGCCGAGCCCGGGCGGGACCTGGAGCAGCATCCGCTGGCTGTAGTCGCGGGTCGGCCCGTGGAGGTCCTGGAACCAGCGCATGATCGGCGTGGCCGGGACCCGGCCGATGCCCGCGCCGGGCGCCTCCGCCTCGACCCGCTCGCCCTCGGCGGCGGGCCGCGCGACGGCGGCCAGCTCCGCGACCGTCTGGTGCTGGAACACCTCGCGCGGCGAGACCAGCAGGCCGGACTGGCGCGCCCGCGACACGAGCTGGATCGCGATGATCGAGTCGCCGCCGAGGTCGAAGAACCCGTCGTCGATCCCGACCCGGTCCAGGTTGAGGACCTCGGCGAACAGCCCGGCGAGGGTCTCCTCCGCGGCCGTCCGGGGCGCCCGCGAGGACACCGCGGCACCGAAGTCCGGGGCGGGCAGCGCCGCGCGGTCGAGCTTGCCGTTGGCGGTCAGCGGCAGGGCGTCCAGCGCCACGACGGCGGCCGGGACCATGTGGCCGGGCAGCTCCGCGCCCGCGAACCGGCGCAGCCCGGCGGAGTCGATATCGGTGCCGGTGCCGGCCACGTAGGCGATCAGCTTCTCGTCGCGGACGACCACGACGACGTCCTCGACGGCCTCGTGCCGCGCGAGGACGGCCTCGATCTCGCCCGGCTCGATGCGGAACCCGCGCAGCTGCACCTGCTGGTCGGCGCGCCCGAGGTATTCGAGCGTGCCGTCGCGGCGCCAGCGGCCGAGGTCGCCGGTGCGGTACATGCGAGTGCCGGGCTCGCCGTAGGGGTCGGCCACGAACCGCTCGGCGGTCAGCGCGTGCCGGTTCAGGTAACCCCGGGCCAGGCCCGCGCCCGCCACGTACAGCTCGCCCGTCACGCCCGGCGGGACCGGCTGGAGCCGCCCGTCCAGGACGTAGACGCGCAGGTCAGGGATGCCGGTGCCGATCAAGCTGCCGGGCGCCGTGGCGGCGTAGGCCCGGTCGAGCGCGATGTACGAGACGTGGACCGTGGTCTCGGTGATCCCGTACATGTTGACGAGCGTCGGGGCGTTCTCGGGATGCCGGGAGTACCAGTCCTCCAGGCGTCCCAGCTCCAGCGCCTCGCCGCCGAACACCACGTACCGCAGCGCCAGATCGGTTCCCGGACTGGCCTTGTCGGCGGCCATGAGCTGGTAGAACGCCGACGGCGTCTGGTTGAGCACGGTGACGCGCTCGGACGCCAGCAGCGCCAGGAAGTCCTCCGGCGACCGCGAGGTCAGGTACGGGACGACGACCAGGCGCCCGCCGTACAGCAGCGGCCCCCACAGCTCCCAGACCGAGAAGTCGAACGCGTAGGAGTGGAACAGCGTCCAGACGTCGTCCGGGCCGAAGTCGAACCACTGCTCCGTCGAGCGCAGCAGCCGCACGACGTTCTGGTGCGGGATCACCACGCCCTTGGGACGTCCGGTCGAGCCGGACGTGTAGATGACGTAGGCCGGATGGTCGGGCGAGATCTCCACGCCCAGGTCGGTGTCGGCGTAGCCCGCCGCGTCGAGATCGTCCGGGCCGAGGGTCAGGACGGGCTTGGCATCCTCCACCATGTAGGCGATGCGATCGGCCGGATAATCCGGGTCGATCGGCACATAAGCCGCGCCCGCCTTCAACACCGCCAGGATCGCGACCACGAGGTCAGCCGAACGCGGCAGTGCCAAGGCGACGAACTGCTCCGGGCCGACACCCCGATCCACCAGATGACGCGCCAGCCGATTCGCCCGCGCGTTCACCTCGCCATACGTCCAGGACACGCCCTCGAACGTGACCGCGAGCGCATCCGGGGACGCCGCCGCCCGCGCCTCGAACAGCGCCGGGATCGTCGCCCGCTCCACCGGCTCGGCGCGCCCGCCCGCCCACTTGCGGAGGATCGTGCGGCGCTCGGCGCGTTCCAGGATTTCCGCGGCGCCGATCGGCGCGTCCGGTGCCGCGACCAGCTCGCGGACGAGCCGGTCGAAGCGCGCCGCGATCGACTCCGCGGTGGCCGGGTCGAAGAGGTCGAGCGCGTACTCCAGGGCGGCCTCGATCCCGGCGGGGGCGCCGTCGCCGCCGTGCCGCTCCTCCAGGTACAGCGACAGGTCGTACTTGGCGGCGGTGGACGGGAGGGGCTCGGCGCCGCCCGTCAGGCCGTCGAGTTCGAGCGTCGCCTCGGGGTTGTTCTGGAACGACAGGACGACCTGGAACAGCGGGTGCCGCGCCATCGACCGGGCCGGGTTGAGGACCTCGACGAGCCGCTCGAACGGCAGGTCCTGGTGCGCGTAGGCGGCGAGGTCGGTCTCCTTGACCCGCGCGACCAGGTCGCGGAAGGACGGGTCGCCGGAGGTGTCGGTGCGCAGCACGAGCATGTTGACGAACATGCCGACGAGGTCGTCCAGGGCCTCGTCGGTCCGGCCCGCGATCGGCGAGCCGATCGGCACGTCCGTGCCCGCCCCGAGCCGCGTCAGCAGCGCCGCGTACGCGGCCTGCATGACCATGAAGAGGCTCGCGCCGCTCTCGCGCGCCAGGGCGAGGAGCCCGGCGTGCACGTCGGCGTCCAGGGTGAAGGCGTGGGTGCCGCCCCGGTAGGACGCCTCGGCGGGACGCGGGCGGTCCGCCGGGAGGGGCAGTTCCTCGGGCAGCCCGGCGAGGGCGTCCCGCCAGTACGCGATCTGCTGCGAGACCAGGCTGTCCGGGTCGTCCTCGGAGCCGAACAGCTCGCGCTGCCAGAGCGTGTAGTCGGCGTACTGGACGGGCAGCGGCGCCCACCGCGGCTCCCGCCCCTCGGCGCGCGCCGCGTAGGCGAGCAGGACGTCGCGGGCGAGCGGCGCCATCGACCAGCCGTCCGCGGCGATGTGGTGCAGGACGAGCAGGAGGACGTGCTCGCCGCCGCCGAGGCCGAACAGCAGGGCCCGCAGCGGCGGCTCGACCGACAGGTCGAAGCCGCGCCCGACGGCGGCGGCCAGCGCGGCGGGCAGCCGCGCCTCGTCCGTCTCGACGACGTCGAGGCGGGGGCGGGCGTCGGCGGGGTCGAGGACGAGCTGCCGGGGGGTGCCGGAGCCGTCCGGGAAGATCGTGCGGAGCGGCTCGTGCCGGGCGGTGATGTCGGCGAGCGCGCCGCGCAGCGCGTCCCGGTCGATCGCGCCGGACAGCCGGAGCGCGACCGGCATGAGGAAGGTGGCGGAGGCGCCCTCGAACCGGTTGAGGAACCACAGCCGCTGCTGCGCGTACGACAGCGGGACCACGCCGGGGCGCTCGGCCGGGACGAGCGGCGGGCGCGCCGTCCCCACCGCCTCACCGAGACGGGCTGCGAGGCCCGCGACGGTCGGTGCCTCGAATAGCGCGCGGACGGGCAGCTCGGCGCCGAGCGCGGAGCGGACGCGGCTGACCAGGCGGGTCGCGGTGAGCGAGTCGCCGCCGAGGTCGAAGAACCCGTCGTCCACGCCGACCCTCGGCACGCCGAGGACCTCGGCGAACAGCCCGCAGAGGATCTCCTCCTGGGGCGTGCGCGGCGCGCGGCCTTCGGTGACGACGGGGGCGTCGGGGGCGGGCAGCGCGGACCGGTCCAGCTTCCCGTTGACCGTCAGCGGCAGCGCGTCCAGGGCGGTGAACGACGGGACCATGTAGTCGGGCAGGCGCGCGGCGGCGAACCGGCGCAGCGCGGCGAGGTCGAGCTCGCCGGCGGTCCCGGCGGCGGGGACGACGTAGGCGGCGAGGCGCCGGTCGCCGGGCCGGTCCTCGCGGACGGCGACGGCAACCTGGGCGACGCCGTCGAAGCCGCGCAGCACGTCCTCGATCTCGCCGGGCTCGACGCGGAAGCCGCGGATCTTGACCTGGTCGTCGGCGCGGCCGAGGTACTCGACGGTGCCGTCCGGGCGCCACCGGGCGAGGTCCCCGGTGCGGTACATGCGGTCGCCGGGCGCGCCGAACGGGTCGGCGACGAACCGCTCGGCGGTCAGCGCGGGCCGCTCGAAGTAGCCGCGGGCGAGCTGCGCGCCCGCCAGGTACAGCTCGCCGGGGACGCCGGGCGGGACGGGCTGGAGCGCGGTGTCCAGCACGTACGCGCGGGTGTTGCGGTAGGGGGCGCCGATCGAGGGCCGCTCGCTGCGGGCGACGACCTGGTTCAGCGTGTCGACGGTCGCCTCGGTCGGCCCGTAGAAGTTGCGGGCGGTGAGGCCCGCGGGCAGGGCGCGCAGCTCGTCCCACAGGACGTCGCCGATCGCCTCGCCGCCGAGGAGGATCTGCGCGGGGCGGTGCCGGCCGTCGCCGTCGAGCAGGCCCGCCTCGCGGAGCGCCTGGAAATGGGACGGCGTCGTGTTGACGAGGTCGATCCGCTCCCGGGCGACGTAGGCGGTGTAGGCCTCGACGTCGCGGCGCGTGCGGTCGTCGATGAGGTGCAGTTCGTGGCCGTGGACCATCCAGAGCAGGCCCATCCACGACGTGTCGAACGAGAAGGACGCGAGGTGCGCGAACCGGAGGCGGCGCCCGCCCGCCTCGGCGACCGCCGGGTCCATGAACGCGTCGCGGTGCGCCTCGTAGTAGTTGAGGACGCCGAGGTGCGGGACGCTCACGCCCTTGGGGCGTCCGGTCGAGCCGGAGGTGTAGATGACGTAGGCGGCGTTGTCCCGGCTCAGCGGCCGAACGCGGTCGGCGTCCGCCGGGTCGGAGGCGGGCCGTCCGGCGGCGTCCTCCTCCAGGTCGGTGAACGTCTCCGGGGTGAGGGTCAGCGCGGGACGGCAGTCGTCCAGCATGTAGGCGATGCGGTCGTCGGGGTACTCGGGATCGATCGGGACGTACGCGGCACCGGCCTTCAGCACGCCGAGGATCGCGACGACGATCGCGGGCGTGCGCGGCAGGACCAGCGCGACGCGGTCCTCGGAGCCGACGCCGCGCGCGATCAGCTCGTGCGCCAGCCGGTTGGCGCGCGCGTTCAGCTCGGCGTAGGTGAGCCGTTCGGTGCCGCAGACGAGCGCGACGTCGTCCGGGGTGCGGGCGGCCTGCGCCTCGAACACCTCCGGCACGGTCCCGGACGGGAGGTCCGCGGCGGTGTCGTTCCAGGCCGCGAGCCGGAGCCGCTCGTCCTCGGTGGCGAGGGCGACGGCGCCGATGGCCTGGGACGAGTCCTCGGCGAACGCCTCCAGGAAGAGCCGGACTCTGGTGAGCAGCGCCTCGACTACCTCGCGCTCGTAGACGTCGGGGCGGTAGTGCAGGCGCAGCGACAGCCGGTCGTCGGGGACGGCGACGAACGACAGCGGGAAGTGCGTCGCGTCGTAGGAGTCGGCGGCGGCGATGCGGACGCCGTTGAGCGACCCGTCCATCGAGGACGGGTCGAACGGGTAGTTCTCCAGCACCGTCATGGTGTCGAACAGCGCGCCGCCGTGCCCGGCGATCCGCTGGATGTCGGTGAGGCCGAGGTGGTGGTGCGGCAGCAGCGCGGTCTGCTCCTCCTGGAGCCGCTCCATCAGCGCGGACAGCGGCTCGTCCCGCCGGTACCGGACGCGGACCGGCAGCGTGTTGATGAACAGCCCGATCATCTGCTCGATGCCGGGCAGCTCCGGTGGCCGCCCGGAGACGGTCGAGCCGAACACCACGTCCTGCGAGCCGAGCAGCCGGCCGAGGACGAGGCCCCACGCGCCCTGGAGCACGGTGCTGAGCGTGACGCCGTGTCGCCGGGCCGCGCGGGTGAGGCGCCGGGTGGTGCGCTCGTCGAGCTCGGCGGCGGTCCGCTCGGGCCGCGCGGGCGGGCGGCCCGCCGCCTCCGGCGCGACGAGGCTCGGCTCGCCGACGCCGGAGAGGGCGCTCCGCCACGCCTCCTCGGCGGCGGCGCGGTCCTGCTTCGCGAGCCACGCCAGGTAGTTCTTGTACGGGGTGACGCGCGGGAACCCGGTGTCGTGGCCGCCCTGCACGTACAGCAGGAACAACTCGGTCGCGAGGATCGGCGTGGACCAGCCGTCCAGCAGGATGTGGTGGTTGGTGAGGACGAGGCGGTGCCTGTCGGCGCCCCGGCGCACCAGGACGAACCGCAGCAGCGGCGGCGCCGTCATGTCGAAGCCGCGCGCCCGCTCCCGCGCGACGACGGCGTCGGCCTCGGCGTCGCCGGCCGCGTCGACCTCCTCCCACGGCAGGTCCACCGTCCGCGGAACGACCTGGACCGGCCGCGACAGGTCCTCGTGCCAGAACGCGGCGCGCAGGTTGGAGTGCCGGCGCAGCAGCGTGCCCGCGGCGGTCCGCAGCGCGGCGGCGTCGAGCGGCCCCTCCAGGTCGAGGACGAGCTGCGCCGTGTAGACGTCGGTGTCGTCCGCGTCGAACAGCGCGTGGAAGAAGAAGCCCTGCTGCAGCGGCGACAGCGGCAGGATGTCCTCAAGGTCACCGCGGTTCAATGCTGGTTCCTCCACGCGCTCTGCAGCTTGTCGATCTCGTTCTGGTCCAGGTCGACGAGCAGGTCGGACGGAGTGAACCCGCCGGCCGCCGCGCCGTCGTCCGCGGCCGCGGCGACGTGCGCGACGAGGCCGCGCAGCGCGTCGGCCCAGGCGTCCGCCAGCTCCCGCACCGCGTCCTCGTCGAGCAGCCCGCCGGGCCACGTCCAGGTCGCGGACAGCACGGGCCCGCCGGGCAGGTCCCGGGTGACGGCGTTGACCTCCAGGACGTGCGCGGCCGGCATCCGGGGGTCCTCGCCGGGGAGCGGCTCCTCCGGCGCGACGCTCCAGTCGGAGCCCTCCGCGCCGGGCGCGATCCGGCCCAGGTAGTTGAAGGCGATCTGCGCGGGCGGGAGCTCGGCGAGCTCCCCGTCCGGGTCCCCGCCGCAGTACCGCAGCAGCCCGTACCCGGTGCCGGGCGGGACGGCCCTGAGCTGCTCCTTCACGTTCTTCAGCGCGGCGCCCGCGGCGGGGCCGCCGGACCGCACCTCGGCCCAGTCGGCGGCCCCGGCGTCGACGCGGACGGGGTGGATCGTGGTGAACCAGCCCGCGGTGCGCGACAGGTCCGCGCCTGGCACGGTGTCGTCGCGGCCGTGCCCCTCCAGGTCGACGAGCACGCCGGTGCCGCGGCCGCCGCGGTGCCGCCGCCACTGCGCGACGGCGAGCGCGAGGCCGGTGAGCAGCACGTCGTTGGCGCGGCCGTGGAACGCCGCCGGGACGTCGGTGAGCAGCGGCCCGGTGACGTCGGCGGGCAGCTCGACCGACAGCGACCGGGCGCGGGCCGCGATGTCGGCGCGCGGGTCGAGCGGGCGGGCGGCGAGCCGCTGGTCGGGGCCGTCGGCGATGTCGAGCCAGTCCTCCAGCTCGTCCGCGTCCGGGACCGCGGTGGTGAGGCGCTGCGCCCAGCGGCGGAACGAGGTCGGCACGGGCTCCAGCTCTCCCCCGGCCCACGCGGTGACGAGGTCCGGGAGGAGGAACCGCCACGACACGCCGTCCACGACGAGGTGGTGCAGGACGACGAGCAGCCGGCCCTGGTCGCGGCCCGCGTCGAACCAGACGAGCTGCGCCACCGTCCCGGCCACCGGGTCCAGGCGGTCGCGGGCGGCGGCGGCCTGCTCGGCGACGACGGCGGCGAGCTTGTCGGGGTCCATGCCGCCGGTGTCCACGCGGGTCACGAGCGGGGCGGCGTCCACCGCGCCGGGCGGCCGGACGACCGGCTGCCAGGCGCCGTCCTCGACGTCCAGCCGCAGGCGGAGGACGTCGTGGTGGTCCAGGAGGGTCTGGAGCGCGGCGGCCAGCCGGTCCGCGCCGAGGTCCGGGGGCGTGCGGAGCAGCATCGACTGGTGGAACCCGGCGATCAGCGACGCGTCGCCGCCGACCCGGTCGCGCAGCCACGCCACGATCGGGGTGACCGGGACCGGCCCGACGCCCGCGCCGGGCGGCTCGGCCTCGATCCGCTCGTCCTCGCCCGCGGGCCGCGCGACGGCGGCCAGCTCCTCCACGGTCTGGTGCTGGAACACCTCGCGCGGCGTGATGACGAGCCCGGACCGGCGGGCCCGCGACACGAGCTGGATCGCGATGATCGAGTCGCCGCCGAGGTCGAAGAACCCGTCGTCGATCCCGACCCGCTCCAGGTTCAGGACCTCCGCGACCAGCCCGGCGAGGATCTCCTCCTGCGCGGTGCGGGGCGCGCGGGACGACACCTTCGCCGACAGGCCGGGGTCGGGCAGCGCCGCGCGGTCGAGCTTGCCGTTGACCGTGAGCGGGAGCGCCTCCAGCTCGACGACCACCGCGGGGACCATGTGGTCGGGCAGTTCCGCACCCGCGAACCGGCGCAGCTCGGCCGAGTCGATCACCGAGTCGGTGCCCTCGCCCGCCACGTAGGCGACGAGGCGCCCGTCGCGGACCACGACGGCCACGTCCCTGACGGCCTCGTGCCGCGCGAGGACGGCCTCGATCTCGCCCGGCTCGATCCGGAACCCGCGCAGCTGCACCTGCTGGTCGCTGCGGCCGAGGTATTCGAGGCGGCCGTCGTCCAGCCACCGCCCGACGTCGCCCGTCCGGTACATGCGGGTGCCGGGCTCGCCGTAGGGGTCGGCCACGAACCGCTCGGCGGACAGGCCCGGCCGGTTGAGGTAGCCGCGCGCCAGGCCCGCGCCCGCCACGTACAGCTCGCCCGTCACGCCCGGCGGAACCGGCTGGAGCCGCCCGTCCAGGACGTAGACGCGCAGGTCAGGGATACCCGTTCCGATGACGCTGCCGGACGCGGTCGCCGCTGTGGCCCGGTCCAGCGCGATGTACGAGACGTGCACCGTGGTCTCGGTGATCCCGTACATGTTGACCAGGGTCGGGGCGTTCTCGGCGTGCCGGGAGTACCAGTCCTCCAGGCGGCCCAGCTCCAGCGCCTCGCCGCCGAACACCACGTACCGCAGCGCCAGATCGGCGCCCGGGTTCTCCCGGTCGGCGGCCATGAGCTGGTAGAACGCCGACGGCGTCTGGTTCAGGACGGTGACCCGCTCCGCCTCCAGCAGCCGCAGGAACTCCTCCGGCGAGCGCGAGGTCAGGTACGGGACGACCACGAGGCGCCCGCCGTACAGGAGGGAGCCCCACAGCTCCCACACGGTGAAGTCGAAGGCGTAGGAGTGGAACAGCGTCCAGACGTCGTCCGGCCCGAAGTCGAACCACTGCTCCGTCGAGCGCAGCAGCCGCACGACGTTCTGATGCGGGATCACCACGCCCTTGGGACGGCCGGTCGAGCCCGACGTGTAGATGACGTACGCCGGATGGTCGGGCGAGATCTCCACGCCCAGGTCGGTGTCGGCGTAGCCCGCCGCGTCGAGGTCGTCCGGGCCCAGGGTCAACACGGGCTTGGCGTCCTCGACCATGTAGGCGATGCGATCGGCCGGATAGTCAGGGTCGATCGGCACATAAGCCGCGCCCGCCTTCAACACCGCCAGAATCGCCACGACCAGGTCAGCCGAACGCGGCAGTGCCAAGGCGACGAACTGCTCCGGGCCGACACCCCGATCCACCAGATGACGCGCCAGCCGATTCGCCCGCGCGTTCACCTCGCCATACGTCCACGACACGCCCTCGAACGTGACCGCGAGCGCATCCGGGGACGCCGCCGCCTGCGCCTCGAACAGTGCCGGGATCGTCGCCCGCTCCACCGGCTCGGCGCGCCTGCCCGCCCAGTGGCCGAGGATCGCGGCGCGCTCCTCGGCGGCGAGGACGTCGGCGGCGCCGATCGGCGCGTCCGGGTCGGCGAGCAGCGCGGACAGGTACCGCTCGAAGCGGGCGATGAGGCGCTCGGCGGTCGCCGGGTCGTAGCGGTCGAGCGCGTACTCCAGCTCGCCGTCGAAGCCGTCGGGCCGCTCGGTGAGGATCATCAGCAGGTCGAACCGGGACACGCCGGCGTGCAGCGGCTCCAGCACGGCGCTGAACCCGGGCAGCTCCAGCCGCGCCTCGGGATTGTTCTGGAACGTCAGCCCGATCTGGAACAGCGGGTGGCGGCCGAGGTGCCGCGGCGGGTTGAGGACCTCGACGAGCCGCTCGAACGGGACGTCCTGGTGCGCGTAGGCGGCGAGGTCGGTCTCCTTGACCCGCGCGACCAGGTCGCGGAACGACGGGTCGCCGGAGGTGTCGGTGCGGAACACGAGCATGTTGACGAACATGCCGACGAGGTCGTCCAGGGCCTCGTCGGTCCGGCCCGCGATCGGCGAGCCGATCGGCACGTCCGTGCCCGCCCCGAGCCGCGTCAGCAGGGCGGCGAACGCGGCCTGCGCGACCATGAACGCGCTGGCGCCGGTGTCGCGGGCGAGGCCGAGCAGCCGGTCTCGGACGTCCGTGCCCAGCCGGAACCGGGCCGTCGCGCCGCGGTAGGTCGCCTGCTCCGGGCGGGGCCGGTCGGCGGGGATCGGCAGCTCCTCGGGCAGCCCGGCGAGGGCGTCCCGCCAGTACGCGATCTGCCGGTAGACCAGGCTGTCCGGGTCGTCCTCGGAGCCGAGGAGCTCCTGCTGCCAGAGCGTGTAGTCGGCGTACTGGACGGGCAGCGGCGCCCAGTCCGGCTCCCGCCCCTCGGCACGGGCCGCGTAGGCGGTGATGAGGTCGCGGGCGAGCGGCGCCATCGACCAGCCGTCGCCGCCGACGTGGTGCATGAGCAGCAGCGCGACGTGCTCCTCGGGGCCGACGCGGAACAGGTGGGCGCGCAGCGGCGGCTCGGCGGAGATGTCGAAGGCGTAGCCCGCGGCCATCGCGAGCCGCATCGGCAGCTCCGCCTCGCCCGTCTCGGTGATCTCCAGTTCGGGGCGGGCGGCGGCCGCGTCCAGGACGAGCTGGCGGGGCACGCCGCCGCTGTCGGGCAGGACCGTGCGGAGCGTCTCGTGCCGCTCGACGAGGTCGCCGATCGCGGCGCGGAGCGCGGCCACGTCCAGGGCGCCGCGGATGCGGATCGCGGCGGGCATGTTGTAGGTGGCGGACGGCCCCTCGAACCGGTTGAGGAACCACAGCCGCTGCTGCGCGTACGACGGCGGCACCACGGCGGGCCGCTCGCGCCGCTCCAGCGCGGGCCGGTCCGGCTCGCCGCCGGGCCCGTCGAGCAGCCCGTCCAGCCGCGCGGCGAGGCCCGCGACGGTCGGCGCCTCGAACAGCGCGCGGACGGGCAGCTCCACGCCGAGCGCGCGGCGGACGCGGCCGACGACCCGCATGGCGATGAGCGAGTTGCCGCCGAGCGCGAAGAAGTCGTCGTCGGCGCCGACGCGGTCCACGCCGAGCAGCCCGGCGAACACGGCCGCGACGGCCTCCTCCCGCGGCCCGGCGGGGGCGCGGTAGGCGGTCCCGGCGGCGGGCGCGAGCTCGGGCCTCGGCAGCGCCTTGGTGTCGACCTTGCCGTTCGGGGTGAGGGGCAGCGCGTCCAGGACGACGACGGCGGCGGGCACCATCGCCTCGGGCAGGCTCTCCCGGACGTGGGCGCGGAGCTCCTCGGGGTCCACGGTCTCGCCGGGCGCGGCGACGACGTAGGCGACGAGCCGCTTCACGCCGGGTCCGGCCTCCGCCGGAGCGGGCGCCGGAAGCGGCGCCGGGGCGAGGGCGGCGGCGCGGCGCTCCTCGGCGCCGGGCAGGTCGAGGCCCTCGACGGTCACGGCGCCGCCGGTCGCGACGGCGGCCTCCAGGACGTCCCGGAACCAGCCGGCGAGCCGCTCGGCGGTGCCGCGGTCGAACAGGTCGAGCGCGTACTCCAGCGTCCCGGCGAGGGCGCCCGGCTCGGTGCGGGAGTCCTCCAGCAGGAACTCCAGGTCGAACTTGGCGACGCCCGGGTCGACCGGCTCGACGGCGACGTTCAGGCCGGGCAGCTCGACGGACGCCTCGGGGTTGTTCTGGAGGGTCAGCATGACCTGGAACAGCGGGTGCCGGGCCAGCGACCGGACCGGGTTGAGCACCTCGACGAGCCGCTCGAACGGGACGTCCTGGTGCGCGTAGGCGGCGAGGTCGGTCTCCCGGACGCGGGCGAGCAGCTCGGCGAACGCCGGGTCGCCGGAGGTGTCGGTGCGCAGCACGAGCGTGTTGACGAACACGCCGACGAGGTCGTCGAGGGCCGCGTCGGTGCGCCCGGCGACGGGCGAGCCGATCGGGACGTCGGTGCCGGCGCCGAGCCGGGTGAGCAGGGCCGCGAGCGCGGCCTGGAGCACCATGAACACGCTGACCTGGTGGTCGCGGGCCAGCGTCCGCAGCCCCTCGGCGACGTCCGCGGGGACCGCGAAGGCGACCTGGCCGCCGCGGTAGGACGCCCGCTCGGGGCGCGGCCGGTCGGCGGGCAGCGCGATCTCGGCGGGCAGCCCGGCGAGCGCGTCCCTCCAGTGGGCGAGCTGGCGGGCGGCGAGGCTGTCCGGGTCGTCCTCGGAGCCGAGCAGCTCCCGCTGCCACACGGCGTAGTCGGCGTACTGGACGGGCGGCGGCGCCCACGCGGGCGCCGCGCCGTCGCGGCGGGCCAGGTAGGCGGTGATGAGGTCGCGGGCGAGCGGCGCCATCGACCAGCCGTCCCCCGCGATGTGGTGCAGGACGATCAGCAGCAGGTGCTCGTCCGGGGCGAGGCGGTACAGGTGGGCGCGGAGCGGCGGCTCCTTCGCCAGGTCGAACCCGCGGGTGGCGTCCGCGAACAGCGCCGCGAGCGGGTCGCCGACGATCTCGCCTGTGGTCAGGACGGGCTCGGCCTCGTCCACGCCGAGAATGATCTGGCAGGGCTCGCCGTCGGCGTCGCCGAACAGCGTCCGCAGCGGCTCGTGCCGGGCGACGACGTCGCGGAGCGCCGCGCGCATCGCGTCCTCGTCGAGGGCGCCGGTGAGGCGCAGCGGGATCGGCAGGTTGTAGGTGGCCGTCGGCCCTTCGAGCCGGTTCAGGAACCAGAGCCGCTCCTGCGCGTGCGACACCGGCAGCGGGTCGGGGCGCGGGTCGGCCGGCACCAGCGCGGGGCGCACCGGCTCCGCGGAGGCGGCGGCGATGTACGCGGCGAGCCCGGCGACCGTCGGCGTCTCGAACAGCGCCCGGACGGGCAGTTCCACGCCGAGCGCGGCGCGGGCCCGGGACACGACCCGGGTGGCCTTGAGGGAGTCGCCGCCGTGGTCGAAGAACCCGTCGTCCACGCCGACGCGCTCGACGCCGAGCACGTCCGCGAAGATCCCGCAGAGGATCTCCTCGCGGGCGTCGCGCGGCCCCCGGCTCCCCGCGGACGCGGCGAAGTCGGGCGCGGGCAGCGCGGCGCGGTCGAGCTTGCCGTTCGGGGTGAGCGGCATCGCGTCCAGCACGACGACCGCGAGGGGCACCATGTAGTCGGGCAGCGTCCGCGCCACGAACGCGCGGAGCGCCGCCGGGTCGCGGCCGCCGACGGTGTAGCCGACGAGGACGGTGTCGCCCGCCGCGTCCTCGCGCGCGACGACGACGCTCTGCGTCACCTCGGGGTGCGCAGCGAGCGCGGCCTCGATCTCGCCCAGCTCGATGCGGAACCCGCGGACCTTCACCTGGTGGTCCAGCCGGCCCAGGTACTCGATGTTCCCCGCCGCGTTCCAGCGGACGAGGTCGCCGGTGCGGTACATCCGGGCGCCCGGCCGCCCGAACGGGCACGCCACGAACCGGTCGGCGCTGAGGCCCGGCCGGTTCAGGTAGCCGCGGGCCAGGCCGTCCCCGGTGACGTACAGCTCGCCGGGCACGCCGACGGGCACCGGCCTCAGCCGGGCGTCCAGCACGTACGCGCGGGTGTTGGCCATCGGGCGGCCGATCGGCGCGACGCCCTCGGCGTTGCCGTCGTCGTACCAGCCCGTCACGAAGATCGTCGCTTCGGTGGGGCCGTAGATGTTGGAGATCCGCGCGTCCGGCAGCAGCGCCCGGATGTCCCGGACGAGCCGCGGCGGCAGCGCCTCGCCGCCGAGCGCCACGTCGCCCACGTCGAGGCGCAGGCCGCCGCGCGCCAGCAGCACCGCGACGGCGGACGGGACGCCGCTGACCAGCGTCCCGGACCAGCCGCCGCGCTCGGCGACCTCCAGCAGGTCGCGGACGACCTCGATCTCGCCGCCGAGGGTGAGCGGCACCAGCCACTCGAACACCGACACGTCGAAGTTCAGCGACGTCGAGAACAGGACGCGCGCCATCCGCTCCGCGCCCCACCCGGCGACGGACTCGGCGCAGAAGTCCACGACGTTGGCCTGGGAGATGACGACGCCCTTGGGGCGGCCCGTCGAACCCGACGTGTAGATGACGTAGGCCGCGTTCCCCGGGTGCAGCGGCCGGACGCGGTCGGCGTCGGCCGGGTTCCGGTCGGGGTGGCCGCTCAGGTCCACCTCGTCCAGCAGGACGCGCGGCGTCGCGCCGGGCAGGTCCGCGCCCGCGGTCGTGATGGCGCAGGCGGGCGCCGCGTCCGCCAGCATGAACGCGAGCCGGTCCGGCGGGTAGGCCAGGTCGACCGGCAGGTACGCCGCGCCGGCCTTCAGCACCGCCAGCGCCGCCACCACCAGGTCGGCGTTCCGCGGCAGCGCGAGCGCGACGAGGTCCTCCGGCCCGACGCCCCGCGCGATCAGCAGGTGCGCCAGCCGGTTGGCGCGCTCGTTCAGCTCCCGGTACGTCAGCGCCTCGCCGCGGTGGACGACCGCGCGGGCGTCCGGGGTGCGGGCGGCCTGCGCCTCGAACAGGTCCGCGACGACGGCAGGCTCGACGGGCAGGTCCGTCGCGTTCCAACGGTCCAGGACGAGCGCGCGCTCCTCCTCGTCCAGCAGCTCCACGTCGCCGATCGGCGTCGACGGGTCCACCTCGCCGAGCGTCCGCAGCAGCCGGACGTAGCGCTCCTGGTGCGCGGCGACCTCCCCCTCGGTGTAGAGGGCGGGGTTCGCCTCGAAGTCGATCCGCGTCCCGGCGCCGTCGAGGTTGTCGTAGATGTTGATCGACAGGTCCTCGACCGGCCCGGTGGTGATGGCGTGCATCCGCCCGGGCGTGCCGGCGAAGTCCAGCCGGTAGTCGAACGCCATGATGTTGATGACCGGGCCGTACAGCCGCCGCTGCTCGCCGAGCAGCTTCAGGTCGCGCAGCAGGTCCTCGCGCCGGTAGCGCTGGTGCCGCAGCGCCCGCGCGGTCGCCCGCGTCACCGTCCGCACCAGCTCGTCCACGGTCATGTCCGGGCGGACCGTGACGCGCAGCGGCATCACCGACGACAGCATCGCCGGCGTCTCCAGCGCCAACCGCGTCGCCCTCCCGGTGACGGCGAGGCCCAGGATGACGTCCTCGGTGCCGGTCATCCGCGCCACGTACGCGGCCGTCGCCGCGAGCGCCAGGCCCGGCGCCGCGGTGCGCAGCCGCCGCGCCCCCGCCGCCAGCGCGGCGCTCTCCTCCGCCGGGATCACCGTGATCCGGCTCAGGTAGTCCGCGGCCGGCGGGGCCATCTCGTCCGCCAGGCTGACCGCGACCGGCCGGTCGGCGAACCGCTCCGTCCAGTAGGCGCGGTCCCGCTCGAACTTCTCCGACTCCCGGTACGCGGCCTCCTCCGCGAGCAGCCTCCGGTACGAGCCGTGCATCTTCGGCTCGTACTCGCCGCCGTTCGCGAGCGTCGTGTAGATCTCGGCGGCGCGGTGGCTCACCAGCGGCCCGCAGAAGCCGTCCTGGAGCGCGTGGTGGACGCGGATGAACCACCAGTGCAGGTCGGGCCCGAGCCGCAGCAGCGCCGTCCGCCACAGCGGGTCGGAGTCCAGCGGCAGCGGCTCGGCCATCCGCTCCTTCACCCAGGCGCGCGCGGCGGCGCGCGGGTCCGGCTCCCCGCTCAGGTCGACGAGCGGGATCGTGGCCTTCGGATCCGGGTTCAGCACCTGGAAGGGGACGCCGTCCCGCTCGACGAAGCGGACATGCAGCGACTCGCCCTCGTGCGCGGCGATGCGCGCGACCCGGTCGAACAGCTCGTGGTCGACCGGCCCCTCGATCTCGATGTACAGCGCGATGTGGATCGGCGTTTCCGGGGCCAGCTGCTGCGCGTACCAGACGCTCTGCTGCGCGGCCGAAAGGGGAACGTGCTCAGTGGACGACATCAAGCGGTACTTTCCCGGTCGAAGGGGTTGCTTCAGTGCTCGGCATCGGTGCCGGGAAGGCGCCGGCGGGCAGAAATCCAGAAGGAATTGACCACGAATCGATCGGTTGTCCCCGTCCCCTTTCCCCGAGTTCCCGCCGGGAACGCGGACGCGGCCGCGTGATCCCCCGGGAGACGGACGCGCCGTGGCCCCAGTGACACAGAGCGGCGCCGCTTTCCGCCCTCGACCGGACCCCGCCCCCTCGACCTACGCCCTACTCAGGAGTAGCGGGAGCACAGTTAACCAGCCTGTCACATGGCTCGCAATCCCCTCGAAAGTAGAACTTGACCCCGCTAATTGCTCACAGGAGTGACAAAACTCCCGGGCGCAAGGGGGCACGCTCCGCCGCTCGACGCTCACCCAGTGACAAAGGTTGGCAACGCGATCCGCCCAACCCGATCACGCTGCGTCACACGTCCTCGTCGCGGCGCCGCGGCCGGCCGCCGGCGTCACCCGGCGGGGTACTCGTGCACGACCACCGCCGCGGCCCGCACCGCCGGATGCCGCTGCAACACCGCCTCGATCTCGCCCAGCTCCATCCGGACGCCCGAGATCTTGACCTGCCGGTCCACCCGTCCGAGGTACTGGAGCGTCGGCCGGTCCTCGCCGCCCGCCCCGGCCGGCAGCAGCCGCACCGCGTCGCCCGTCCGGTAGAGCCGCCCGGTCGGGGACTCGCCGAACGGGTCCCGGTAGAACGCCTCCCGCGTCCGCTCGTCGTCGCCCAGGTAGCCGCGCCCGACGACCACGCCGCCGACGAACAGCTCCCCCGTCTCCCCCACGTCGCAGGCGGTCCAGCCCTCGTCCGCGCCGTCCTCGGGCGCGCGCAGCACGTACAGGCGCGCGTTGACGACGGGCGTCCCGATCGGCAGCCGCAGCAGCTCCAGGTCCCCGGCGGTCACCGTGTGGTGCGTGACGTCGTCGGAGCACTCGGTGGGCCCGTAGGCGTTCAGCAGCCGGGCGTGCGGCATGGCCTCCAGCCAGCGCCGCGACAGCTCGGCGGGCAGCTCCTCACCGGTGGCGATCATCCAGCGGAGCCCGCCCAGCGAGCCCGCCGGGGCCTCCCCGAGATCGTCCAGCAGGTGCCTGACCATGGTCGGGACGAGCTCGACGATCGTGATCCCCTGTTCGTCGACCGCCCGCGCGAACGCCGCCGGATCGTGGCCGACCTCGTCCCCGATCACGTCCACGCGCCCGCCGACGAGCAGCGGGCACAGCATCTGCCACACCGAGATGTCGAAGCCGAGCGGCGCCGTCTGCGCCACCACGTCGTCGCCGGTCAGCCCCAGGTCGATGATCTTGGCCCACAGGTGGTTGACCATCCCCTGGTGCTCGACGACCGCGCCCTTCGGGCGGCCCGTCGACCCCGAGGTGAACAGGACGTAGCGGGGCCGGTCGAGCGACGCGAGGCGCGGCGCGCCCCGCCACGGCTCCAGGCCGTCCGCGCCGGCGACCGGCACCACGCGGCACCCCGCCTCCGCGGCCCCCTCCAGCAGCGCCGGCGCCGGCTCCCCCCGGTCCACCAGCAGCAGCACCCCGGCCCCGGCCTGGCCGAGGACGTCGCGGACCCGTCCCGCGGGCCACGTCTCGTCCGCGGGCACGTACAGGGCGCCGACCAGCTCGATCGCCAGGAACGCCGCGACCACGGCGGCGCTGCGCCCGCCGCCGACGCCGACGACCGTCCCCGGCCGCACGCCCTCCCGCTCCAGCAGCGCGGCGATCCGGCGCGCCTCCGCGGCCAGCTCGCCGTACGACAGCGACCGGTCCCGGTCGGTCACCGCGGGCCGGTCCCGCTCGGCCGCGAACCGCTCGACCCGGGTGATGACCGGATCCGCCAGATCGAGGTCCCGCTCGCGCAGCATCCCGTGCCGGACGGCCAGCTCGCGCGCCCGCCCGGCCTCGTCCGCCGGGACCGCGAGCGCGGGAAGGCCGTCCAGGGGCAGCAGCCGGTCCAGGGCGGATCCGCCAGAGATCATTATTACTCTCCGTGATGTAGGACTTCTCCACCGTCATCGCAATGAAAGCGGAGGGCATAGCTTATGTCGGGAGCCGTCCAGAAGCGTCGGTGATTGCTGGTATTCAACACTACTGACGGGTAAGTCGGGGTTGCGGGGGAAGATGGCCGAAGGTAGCGTGATCCTCCGCCATGGCGGTAGCACGACGCGCCCGCGGCGAACTCGGGGAAGATGAGTGAATTGTTCTTTCATTCAAGGGTGACAGCGTGCCGATAATCACCTCGCCGCAGGAATTCAATGTCGACGACCTTTACGTCGATTTGCGGCACGTTCTCGCCCGTCCGCTCTACCTCAAATGCGAGGGATTCAACTTCGCGGGCTCGGTGAAACTCAAGGCCGCCGCGGCCATGATCGAGGCCGCCGAGCGCGACGGCGCGCTCACCCCCGGCTCGGTGATCGTCGAGTCGTCCTCCGGCAACCTCGGGATCGCGCTCAGCCTCATCGCCGCCGACCGCGGCCTCCGCTTCGTCTGCGTCACCGACCCGCGCTGCAACCCCGCGTCCATGCGGGTGATGCGCGCGCTCGGCGCCGAGGTCCGCGTCGTCTCCGACAAGGACGCCAACGGCGGCTACCTGGAGAGCCGGATCAGGTACGTCCGGGACCTCTGCGCGTCCGGCGGCGGGTACGTCTGGCTGAACCAGTACGCCAACCGCAACAACTGGCTCGCGCACTACCGCGGGACCGCGCCCGCCATCGACCGGCAGTTCCCTGACCTGGAGGTCCTCTTCGTCGGCGCCGGCACGACGGGCACCCTGATGGGCTGCGCGCGCTACTTCCGCGAGCACCGCCGGCCCGTCACGATCGTCGCCGTCGACGCGGTCGGCTCGGTCACCTTCGGCGGCATCCCCGAGCGCCGCATGGTGCCCGGCCTCGGCACCAGCACCAGGCCCGCGCTCGTGGACGAGTCCTACGTCGACGACGTCGTGCACGTCCCGGAGACCGACACGATCCGGACCGTCCACGCGCTGTCCTCGCGCGGGTTCCTGTTCGGCGGCTCCACCGGCACCGTCGTGTCCGGCGCGTCCCGGTGGCTGGAGGCCAAGTACCCCGGCGAGGACCCCGTCGCGGTCGCCATCGCGCCCGACCTCGGCGAGCGCTACCTCGACTCGATCTACGAGGAGGGCTGGCTCCGCGAGCACTTCGGCGAACTGCTCCCGGAACTGGACCTGCCCGGCGCCGATATCCTCGGCGTCTGATCATCTAGACAAACGGAGTTGTCCCCATGACGCAGGTCCCCGCATTCGCCGTGATCTCCGGCGCCCAGGTGCACGAGGCGGTCGCCGGGCGCGAGGAGCAGGTCACCCGGATGGTCGAGGCGGCCTACCGGCTGCACGGCGAGGGCCTCACGGTCAACCCCGACTCCTACTTCCTGCGCTTCCCCGACCGGCCGTCCGACCGCATCATCGCGCTGCCCGCCTCCGTCAAGGGCGACGTCGGCGTGCACGGCATCAAGTGGATCTCCAGCTTCCCCGGCAACGTCGCGAACGGCATCCCCCGCGCGTCCGCCGTGCTGATCCTCAACGACGCCGAGACCGGCTACCCGTTCGCCTGCCTGGAGAGCTCCATCATCAGCGCGGCCCGCACCGCCGCGTCCGCGGCCCTCGCCGCCGCGACCCTCGCCGACCGGCGCGGCGACCGTCCCCGCCGCGTCGGCTTCGTCGGCACCGGCCTCATCGCCCGCTACATCCACACCTACCTCGCCGGCAACGGCTTCGCCTTCGACGAGCTCGCCGTCCACGACCTCTCCGCCGAGCACGCCGAGGGCTTCAAGGGCTACCTGGAGCGCACCGAGAAGGGCCCCGTCACGGTCCACGACTCCGCCGAGTCGCTGATCCGCGCGTCCGACCTCATCGTGTTCGCCACCGTCGCCGGCGAACCCCACGTCCACGACCCGGCCTGGTTCGCGCACAACCCCCTCGTCCTGCACGTCTCCCTGCGCGACCTCTCCCCCGAGATCATCCTCGCGTCCTGCAACGTCGTGGACGACGTCGAGCACTGCATGAAGGCCAACACGTCCCCGCACCTGGCCGAGCAGAAGGTCGGCAACCGCGACTTCGTCGCGGGCACCCTCTACGACGTCCTCACCGGCGCCACGACCCCGCCCGCCGACCGCCCCGTGGTCTTCTCCCCCTTCGGCCTCGGCGTCCTCGACCTCGCCGTCGCCCGCTACGTCTACGACGAGGTCTCCGCCTCCGGCGCCCTGATCACCGTCCCCGGCTTCTTCCACGAACTGAAGCGCTACGGCTGACACCCCCGCCGCTAGCAGAAGTCGGCGGTGTCCAACTCGAACCCGAACGGCCCGGGCAACGCCAACGCCCTGCCGAACGAGACCCCCGAGGACCGACGGTAGTCCCCGTCCTCAGGCTGGCTGAACAACGTCACCTCGCGCCGCTCCCGGTCGACGAGCAGGTAGAGCGGAATCCCTCCACGCGCATAGCCATACCGCTTCGCCACCCGGTCCCGTTCCGCAAGGTCCGCCCGCTTCACGGTGACCTCCACGACCATGGCCACGCCCTCCGGCGCCACCCAGGACTCCTCGTCATCGAAGATGTCGAGCTCGGCGAGGCCGAACGTCGCGTCCGGGATCACCCGGTCGTCCGGGTGATCACCGCCGCTCGGCAGGATCAGCCCCATGTTGCACGCGACATCGAGCTCGGCAGAGGTGCCTTGGGCGACCTGGGCGATCAGCCGGCTGATGCTCTTCTCATGCCTGCCCACAGGGGGCGGTGTCACGACGATCTCCCCGTCGAGCAGCTCGGCCTTGAAGCCCTTGGGAGTCCCGAAGGCGAGGAAGCCTTCCAGAAGAGGATCCTTGTCCACTGTCTTCCTTCGAACTGAACGAGGCCGCGCGACGGCAGCACACGACGGCTCGGTTCCGGGCTCCCTCAGGAGAAGTCGGCGGTGTCCAGGTCGAACCCGAACGGCTCGGGGATCGGCAGCGGTTTGCCGTACGGCATCACGTTCAGTTGGTGGTAGTCGCCGTCTTCCGGCTTGGAGTGGAGCGTCACTTCTTCCCGTTCCCGGTCCACCAGCAGGTAGAGCGGGATGCCTCCGCGTGCGTAGCAGTACCGCTTCGCTCCCCGATCCCGCTCTGCACGCCTGGAGGTGACCTCCACGACCATGGCCACGCCGTCCGGCTCGGTCCAGGGTTTCTCGTTCTTGAACACGAGGAGTTCAGCGAGCGCGAATGTGCCGTCTGGTATCACGTAGCCGCTGGGGCAACGGCCTCCGCTCGGCATGATGAGGCCCTTGTTAGCCGCAGCGTGGAACCGCGCGGAGGCGTCTCGGCCAACCTGCATGGTGATCTCTCCGACGATCATCTCATGCTGGCTCACGGGGGGTGGTGTCACGACGATCTCTCCGTCGATCAGCTCGGCTCGGAAGCCCTTGGGGGTGTCGAGGGAGAGAAAGACTTCGAGGAGGGCGTCCTGCTCCTCTTGCACCGGCGGTTCTTGAACCATCACAGCCATGCTCTGCTCCTTTCCTCCGAGACGAGGCTATAAGCAGAGCGCCACCCTTCGCATACAGATCGTAGTTTCCGTGCCGTCCGGTCCCAGCCTAGGCGTGTTCGTGCGGACGTACGCGTCGGGCGCGCGATTCGCGTTCGGCGTGTTCCGGGGTCATGGATGGGGCGGGAGCGGGCACGGATGGGTCATGGATGACATGCGTGGTGACGTCCAGGAGCTGAGCGACTTCGAGCTCACGGTGTACGAGACCGTCGCGGAGATCGACAAGGGGGGCGGCGCGGCGGACTTCGCGACGCTCGGGCGGCTGGTGGGCGGTCCGGAGGAGGATCTCTGGGCTGCGCTGGGCCATCTGGTCTCGGTCAACCATGTGCGCTCGACCGACCACGGGTACGTGCTCGCGTCGCATGACTGGGCGCCCTGAGGCGGCCTCTTAGGATCATTCGCGGACCGATCACGCCGCGAAGGGGACCGCCATGGCCTACGAACCGACTCCCGCCGAGCTCGCCCATCTGAAGCGCTGCCTCGAACTGGCGGCCGAGGCCCTGGAGGCGGCCGACGAGCCGTTCGGCAGCGTGCTCGTGTCCGCGTCTGGGGAGGTGCTCGCCGAGGACCGCAACCGGACGGCGGGCGGCGACCAGACACGGCATCCCGAGTTCGAGCTGGCGCGGTGGGCGGCCAACAACATGGCGCCGGAGGACCGCGCGGTCGCGACGGTGTTCACGTCCGGGGAGCACTGCCCGATGTGCTCGGCCGCGCACGGCTGGGTGGGGCTCGGGCGCATCGTCTACGTGGCGTCGTCGGCGCAGCTCGTGGAGTGGCGGACGGCGCTGGGCGTCGAGCGGGGGCCGGTGAACGCGATCCCGGTCCAGGAGGTGGCTCCGGGCGTCCAGGTGGACGGGCCCGTGCCCGCGCTGGAGGCGGAGATCCGGGAGCTGCACAGGCGCGCGGCGTCCTGACTCTGGCAGAATGGCGGCCAAGCAAGCATCTGTTTGGGAGGTCGCCCGATGAGGCTCGCCGTCACCGAGGAGCAGCGCGAGCTGCGGGACGCGCTGCGGCGCTTCTTCGCCGACCGGTCGCCCGCGACCGAGGTGCGCAGGCTGATGGCGGTGGACGAGGGGTACGACCCGGCCGTCTGGAAGCAGATGGCCGGGCAGCTCGGCCTCCAGGGGCTCGCGGTCCCGGAGGAGCACGGCGGCGCCGGGTTCGGGTTCCGCGAGCTGGCGGTGGTGTTCGAGGAGATGGGCAGGGCGCTCGTCTGCGCGCCGTTCCTCGCGACGACGGTGGCGGCGGCGGCGCTGCTCGCCGGGGAGGGCGGGCACGACCTGCTGCCCGGCATCGCGGACGGGACGGTCATCGCCACCCTGGCCGTCGCTGAGGAGCGCGGTCTCTGGGATCCGGCCGCCGTGGAGGCCACCGTCGAGGGCGGCCTGCTGCGGGGCGCCAAGGCGTTCGTGCTGGACGGGCATCTCGCCGATCTCCTCGTCGTCGCGGCCCGCGAGGAGGACGGGTCCGTGGGCCTTTACGTCGTGGACGGGCATGCGGAGGGCCTCACCAGGACGCTCGTTCCGACGCTCGACCAGACTCGGAGACTGGCCCGGATCGGGCTGGACGGCGTCCCGGGGCGGCGGGTCGGCGGGGAGGACGCGCTGGCGCGGGCCCTGGACGTCGCCGCCGTGGCGCTCGCGGCCGAGCAGTTGGGCGGCGCGGAGCGGACGCTGGAGATGACCGTCGAGTACGCGAAGGTGCGCCGCCAGTTCGGCCGTCCGATCGGGTCGTTCCAGGCGGTCAAGCACCGGTGCGCGGACATGTTCGTGCTGGTGGAGTCGGCGCGGTCGGCCGTGCTCAACGCGGCGGCGGTGGTCGACGAGGCGCCCGGCGGGCTGCCGGCGGCCGCGGCGCTGGCGAAGGCGTACTGCTCGGACGCCTTCGTCCACACGGCGGGCGAGGCGATCCAGCTCCACGGCGGCATCGGGTTCACGTGGGAGCACGACGCCCACCTGTACTTCAAGCGGGCGCAGGCGTCGCGGCAGCTCTTCGGGACGCCGGACCGGCACCGCGAGCGCCTCGGCGCGCTCGCCGGGATCACGGGTGGAGCCGAAGCCCCTTGAGGACCTTGTCGACGGCGTTCCGCGGGCCGTGCACGGCGATGCCGACGAGCGGCATCCCGTCGGCGGGGACCGCGCGGACGGTCGCGCGGTTGTCCTCGTCGTTGCCGGTAGCGAACATCTCCTCGATGTAGACGGCGAGGTGCATCCCGCGGACCAGGGCCTTGCCGTGCGCGGTGGCGAGGCCCACGGCGTCCGCCTCGTAGACGAGGACGGGCTGCCGGAACATCGCCAGGTAGGTGTTGCCGGAGCCGTCCTCGTAGGGCTCGCCGACGATGTCCGGGACGCCCCGGGCCACCGCGCCGGCGAGGAACGCGGTCACGTTGAGCCGCTGCCAGGCGGCCAGGTCGTCCCGGACGGCGATCGCGATCTTGGTGTCGAAGCGCATGCGGGCCACGCTGGCGCGGCGGGCGGCGCCGCGTCTTGGACGCTCGTGCGCCGGTCCAGACTGGGGGCGTGGACTGGAGCGAGTACTGGCGGTCGCCCGACCGGCCGCTGGAGGCGATGCACGCCCACTTCGAGCGGCACGTCTACCACCGGCACAGCCACGAGGCCTACTCGTTCGGCGTGACCGAGGACGGGTATCAGGCGTTCCGGTGCCGGGGCGGCGCGCACACCAGCGCGTCCGGGATGGTGATGGCGTTCAATCCGGACGATCCGCACGACGGCCGCGCCGCGGACGAGCTGGGCTTCACCTACCGGATCGTCCATATCGGGCCCGAGCTGGTGGCGGGCGTGCTCGCCGACGTCGCGGACGGGGCCGCGGTCCCGCCGCTGTTCGCGTCGCCGGTCGTCGCGGATCCGGTCCTCGCGCGGAACCTGCGGGGGCTGCACGCGGCGCTGCTCGGCGGCGCTCCGGCGCTGCGCCGGGACGAGCTGCTCACCGCCGCGCTCGGGTCGCTGGTGGCGCGGGCCTCCACCGGGCGGCTCCGGGTCGGGGGCGCGCACGCCGGGCGGTCGTCCGCCGAGCGCGCCCGGGAACTGCTCGACGCGCGCTATCTGGAGGACGTCGGGGCCGACGCGCTGGCGGACGCGGCCGGGTGCAGCCGGTTCGCGCTGTACCGGGCGTTCCGGGCCGCGTACGGGATGGCACCCGGCGACTACCAGCGGCAGCTCCGGCTGCGCGCGGCGCGGCGCCTCATCGGTTCCGGCGCCGCGCTCGCGGACGCGGCGGCGCGGGCGGGCTTCGCCGACCAGAGCCATCTGACGCGCTGGTTCGTCCGGTGCTACGGCATGACGCCCGGCGCGTACCGGGACGCCCGTACCGGCTGATCTACGGAACAATCTGCACCATGGACGCGAATCGACGGGCCAGCGGGGCGATGTTCGGGCTGGCGTACGGGGACGCGCTCGGCGCGGCCACCGAGTTCCTGAGCATGAAGCAGATCCGGCGGCGCTTCGGGGACGACGGCCCGGCGGAGCTCGACGGCTCCCCCGCGCTCGTCACCGACGACACGCAGATGGCGATCGCCGTCGGCCTGGCGCTGCTGGACGCCCTGGCGAACCCGCCGTTCACCCCCGAGCTGGTCACGCCGATGTGGCGGCGGCGCTTCGTCGACTGGCTGAACAGCCCGGACAACACTCGCGCGCCCGGCCAGACGTGCATCCGCGCGTGCCGGGGCCTTGAGGCCGGGAAGCCGTGGGTGAAGGCGACCCAGGCCGGGTCCAAGGGCTGCGGAGCGAACATGCGGGTGGCGCCGGTCGGCCTGGCGCCGGGCCTGACGGACGAGACGCGGGCGGGCGCGTCGCAGCTCCAGGCCGCGATGACGCACGGGCATCCGACCGGCCTGGCCGCGAGCGAGCTGACCGCGTTCGCCGTCCGGTGGCTGGCCGACGGGACGGCGCCCGCCGATCTCCCGGCGGCGCTGCGCGACCGCTGCCACGCGCAGCGGGCCGTCTACCACGAGCGCTGGCTGGGCGATCTGTGGCGGCGGCCCGGCATGACCGACCCGGCGACGTTCATCTCCCGGGGCTGGGACGAGTGCCTCGTCGTGCTCGACCGCCTCGACGCGGCCCTCGCCTCGCCGGACCGCTCGTCCGACCCGTGCGAGGCGACGGGCGCGGGCTGGATCGCCGAAGAGGCGCTGGCCACCGGCCTGCTGTGCTTCCTGCTGTTCCCGGACGAGCCGGTCGCGGCGATCCGGCGGGGCGCCGCGAGCTCCGGCGACTCCGACTCGATCGCCTGCCTCGCGGGCGCCTTCGCGGGGGCGCACCTCGGCATGGACGCGTGGCCGGGCGGGTGGGCCGGCCGCATCGAGTACGCGGGCGACCTCGCGCGGATCGGCGCCGCCTGGGACTGAGCATTGACAGGGCGAAGCTCTATGGCTAATGTTCTTAGCCATAGAGCTACTGAGTTACGAGCACTGGAGAACGCGATGAGCGAGCAGACCCGCTACCTCGACCTTCCCGACGGCCGCCTCGCCTACGACGACGAGGGCGCCGGGCCGCTCGTCGTCTGCCTGCCGTCGATGCTCGACCTCCGCTCGCAGTTCCGGTTCCTCAGGCCGCTGCTGCTGAAGGCCGGGTACCGGGTCGTGACCGTCGACCAGCGCGGGATGGGCGACAGCGACGCCGCGTGGCCCGAGTACGGGAGCACCCCGCTCGGCCGCGACCTGGTCGCGCTGCTGCGGCACCTGGACGCGGGGCCCGCGCTCGTCTACGGCTGCTCGAACGGCGCGGCGGCGGGCGTGTGGGCGGCCGCCGAGGCGCCCGAGCTGATCGGCGGGCTCGTGCTGTCGGCGCCGTTCGTCCGCGACGGCGAGGCCGGGTTCGCGCAGAGGCTGACCATGGCGCTGTTCCGGGTCCCCGGGCTCGCCCGCCCGCTCTACCTGGGCTACTACCCCAAGTGGGAGCCGAAGCCCCCGGCCGACTTCGCCGAGCACAAGGCGCTGCTCGCGGCGAGCCTCAAGCGGCCCGGCCGGAGCAAGGTGATCGCCGAGTACATGTCCATGTCGCACGCCGAGGCCGAGGCGCGGCTCGACCGGGTGACCGCGCCCGCGCTGGTCATCATGGGCACGGCCGACGTCGACTGGCCCGACCCCGCCGCCGAGGCCGCGTGGGTCGCGGGACGCCTGGACGCGGAGGTCGTCCTGCTGGAGGGCGCCGGGCACCACCCGCACGTCGAGTTCCCGGAGCGGATCGCCGAGGCCGTCGAGCGGTTCCAGCGCTCCCTCGGCCAGGCCTGAAAAGCCTGGTCAGGACTCCTCGGACGCCGACCAGCCGGTCCAGTCGTCGATGGTCACGGCGATGAGCGGGCCCTCGGGCGGGCGGTCGCGGTACTGCGGGTAGCGGGCCGCGAGGAGCCCGATCGGACCGGCCATGGCGGCGGCGTCCTCGACGACGGCCGCGTGGCCGTCCACGCGGACCCACCAGAGGCGGTCCCAGTCGTCCTCGTAGTGGTCGGCGAGCAGCGCGACGCGGGGGTTGGCGCGGATGTTGGCCAGCCGCCGCAGGGCGCGGCTGCTCTTCGGCTTGTGGTCGACCGCGGTGTAGACGGTCCCGCGGTGCACGGCGAACGTCACGGGGACGAGGTGCGGCCGGCCGTCCTCGCCGACGGTCGCGAGGCGCGCGACGGGCGCCGCGGCGAGCAGGCGGCGGGCGCCGTCCGGTGAGAGCCTGGGCACGCCGAGCAGCCTCCCACGCCGGCCGCCGTCCCGCCACGGCGGCGCCCGCCGCGGGCGTCAGTCCGCGAACTCGGGCGGGCGGCCCTCCTTGCGCGCCTTGATCGCCTCCTCGAAGTTCCGCGTGGTGAGCCGGACGAACAGCTGCGCGAGCCCCTCCTGGCCCATGTGGGCCTCCAGGCTCGCCGCGTCCAGGCTCGACCACAGCATCCGCTTGGTCAGCTCCACGCCGGGGCGGCTGAACGCGGCGATCCGCTCGGCGAGGTCGTAGCAGTCGTCGAGGAGCTTCTCGCCGGGGACGGTCCGGGAGACGAGGCCGATCCGCTCGGCCTCGCCGGCGCCGACGTCCCGTCCGGACAGCATGATCTCGAACGCGCGGGACGCGCCGATCGCGCGCGGCAGCAGGTAGCTGAGGCCGAGCTCGCTCGCGGTCAGCCCGTTGTTGATGCCCGCCGCGCGGAACAGGGCGGCCTCGGAGGCGACGCGGATGTCGGCGGCGAGCGCGAGGCACAGCCCGCCGCCGATCGCGGGGCCGTTGACCGCGGCGATGACCGGCTGGTGGACGCGCCGCATCGCGCGGACGACGTCGTCGAGCAGCTCCATCGAGCGCAGCGCGATCGAGGACACGGTGAGCCCGTCGATGCCGGGGATCCGGCCCGGCGACTCCAGGTCGGCGCCGGAGCAGAAGCCGCGCCCGGCGCCCGTGACGACGACGGCGCGGACGGCGTTGTCCCGGCTCACCTCCTCCAGGGCCTCGCGGAACGGCACCATGACGTCGAACGCCATCGCGTTCATCCGCTCCGGCCGGTCGAGGGTGACGAGGGCGACGCCGGGCCGCGGCGCGTCGATCCGAACGAAGGGCATCCGACCTCCCGGTAGCACTACCTAGCAAGCGCTAGGTTACACGCGGGAACTCCGGCGGCGTGAGCCCCCGCTCGACCACCCGCGCCAGCTCCTCGTCCGTCAGGATCCGCGGCTCGCCGATCGTCTTCGCCCGCACGTACACGCCGCACAGCCACTCCAGCAGGCGCGCGTTCTCGAACGCCTCGTCCAGGTCGCGGCCGATCGCCACGCCGCCGTGGTTGGCCATAAGCGCGGCCCGCTTGCCGCCCTCCATGGCCTTCCGGACGTTCTCCGCCAGCTCGGGCGTGCCGTAGGTGGCGTACTCGGCGACCCGCACCACGCCGCCCAGCAGGAGGGTGTTGTAGTGGATCGGCGGCAGCTCGGTCATGGTGCTCGCCACGACCGCCCCATAGGTGGAGTGCGTGTGGACGATCGCCGTGCCGGGCGTCGCCTCGTACAGCGCCAGGTGCATCGGGGTCTCGGACGAGGGGGCGCGCTCCCCGTCCACCAGCCGTCCCGCGACGTCGACGACCGGGCAGTCGGCGGGCTCCATCCGGTCGAGCATCATCCCGCCCGGCGTGACCGCGACCAGGTCGCCCGCCCGGACGCTGATGTTGCCGGACGCGCCGGTCACCAGCCCCGTCTCCGCCAGCCTGGTCCCGATGCGGCACAGCGCGGTCCGCTCGTCCTCCAGCAACATGTGAACACCTCTCACGTCCGACGGGCTCCACGGCGTACGCTACGGCTCTGCCGATCATCAACCGAACCGGCCGGCCGTGGGCCGGCCCCGCACCGAGCACCAGGGAGACCCCGATGGCCGCGCCGACCGACGCCGAGCCCCGCCCTGTCGTCACGGTCGGGGCCCACATCCTCGACGTGCTCGCCCGTCCCGTCGAGGGCATCCCGGCCGGCCAGGACACCGTCGTCGTCGACCGGATCAGGGTGACCGCGGCCGGCGCCGCCGCCGGGACCGCGGTGGCGCTCGCCCGGCTCGGCAACGCCGTCGTCTCGGTCGGCGCCATCGGCGAGGACGACCTCGGCGACCTGCTCGTCACGATCATGACGCGGGAGGGCGTGGACGTCGGCGGGCTCGTCCGCCGCACCGCCGACCAGACCAGCGCGTCCATCCTGCCGATCCGCCCGGACGGGGGCCGCCCGAGCTTCCACGTGCCCGGCGCGAACCTGACCCTCACCCCCGGCGCGGTCGGCGCCGGCCTGCTCGCGGCGGCGGCCGTCGTGCACCTCGGCGGTCCGGACGTCACGTTCGGGCTGAACGACCCGGCCTTCTTCACGGTCCTGGAGGCCGCGCGCGCCGGCGGCACGGTCGTGACGATGGACCTGCTGTCGAACATGCCCGACCTCGTCCGGGGCGCCGCCGCGTTCCTCCCGCACGTCGACCACTTCCTCCCCAACGAGGAGCAGGCGGTGGCGATGACGGGCGAGCAGGACGTGGAGCGGGCCGCGCTCGCGCTGCTCGCCGAGGGGCCCGCCTCGGTCGTCGTCACCCTCGGCGAGAAGGGCAGCCTCGTCGCGACGGCCGACGGCGTGCGGCGGCTGCCCGCGCTCCCGGTCGAGGTCGTCGACACGACCGGATGCGGCGACGCGTACTGCGCCGGGTTCATCACCGGCCTCCTGCACGGCCGGGACGTCGCCGAGGCGGCGCGCTGGGGCACCGCCGCGGCCGCGACCGTCGCGCAGGGGCTCGGTTCCGACGCCTGCCTCACCGACCTGGACGCCGTCCTCGCCCTCCTGAAGTAAGCCCCTCGTCCGGGGCCGCTTCAAGAGTCAGATCTTCTGCTTCTGCTCCGCCCAGTAGGGGTCGCGCAGGAGCCGCTTGTAGAGCTTGCCGGTGGGCGTCCGCGGCATCGCCTCGACGAAGTCGACCGAGCGGGGCGCCTTGTACCCGGCCAGCGAGGCCCGGACGTGCGCGATCAGCTCCTCGGCGAGGGCGCCGGACGGCTCCGTGCCCGGGGCGAGCTCGACGGCCGCCTTCACCTGCTCGCCGAACTCCTCGTCCGGCACGCCGAACACCGCCACGTCCCGGACGGCCGGATGGGTGATCAGCACGCCCTCGATCTCGGCCGGGTAGATGTTCACCCCGCCACTGATGATCATGTCGATGACGCGGTCGGCGAGGAAGAGGTAGCCGTCCTCGTCCAGGTAGCCGACGTCGCCGGTGGTGAACAGGCCGTCCGCGCGGTGCACCGAGCGGGTCTTCTCCTCGTCGCCCCAGTACTCGACGTCGTCGCCGCTCGTGTACCGGAAGTAGATCTGGCCGCGCTCGCCGGGCGCGGCGGGCTCACCGTCCGGGCGCAGGATCCGGACCTCGGTGGTCGGCAGCGGGCGGCCCACGCTGCCCGGCCGCTCCAGCCACTCGGACGCGGTGATGACGCTGTTCACCGACGCCTCGGTGGACCCGTAGTACTCGTGCACGATCGGGCCGAGCCAGTCGATCATCCGCCGCTTGACCTCCGGCGGGCAGGGCGCGGCGCCGTGCCAGACGACCTGGAGGCTGGAGCCGTCGAACGACGCGCGGGTCTCCTCGTCCAGCCGGAGCAGCCGGACGAACTGCGTCGGCACCAGGTGGACGTTCGTGATGGCGTGCTCGTCGATGAGCCGCAGCGTCTCCGCCGCGTCGAAGTTCCGCCGCATCACCACCGGCCGTCCGGCCAGCAGGAACATGTACGACCACAGCCACTGGGCCGAGTGGTAGACGGGCCCGACGAGCAGCGTCCGGCCGGGGTCGGGGATCCGGAGCACCTCGGCGAACACGTCGCCGATCAGCTTCACGGTCTCGATCGGCGCGCCCGCCGCCATGAGCTTGCGGGACACGCCCTTCGGGCGGCCCGTGGTGCCCGACGTGTAGAACATCGGATAGCCCATCGCCGGGTCGGGGATCCCGGTCCCTCCCCCGGGCTCCCCGCCGGCGAGGAACTCCTCGTACGGGGTGAAGCCGCCGATGCCCTCGCCGAGCGCCACCCGCGCGGTCAGGCCGAGCCCCTCGGACGCCTCCCGCGCGACGTCCCCGAAGGCGTCCTCGGAGAACAGCGCGCGCACCCCGGCGTCCTCCAGCACGTAGCGCAGCTCGTCGGCCGTCCAGTGCCAGTTGACCAGGACGAACCGGAGCCCGATGTGCCCGGCGGCGCACATCAGCTCGAAGTACTCGCGGCGGTTGCCGGAGTGGATCGCGATCGCGTCCCCGACGCCCAGGCCGAGGCCGCGCAGCGCGCCCGCCAGCCGGTCGGTCCGCGCGTCGAGGTCCCGCCAGGACGTGCTTCCCCGCTCGTCGGCGAGCGCGGCGCCGTCCGGATCGGCCGCGGCGTGCGGGCGGAGCAGTTCGGCCATGGAGCCACCTCCGTGGAACGCGACAATTCCTAGAATGTGACTCTAGAACGGTGGCGACCAGGAGGAACAGTCCCGAACCCGGATTTCGGACATGAAGGTACGGCGCCGGGGGGCGGCGAACGGTCAGGAAGTGCTCACCAGTTCCGCGGGGAGCACGGCGGCCGCCGCCGCGGCGAGCTGCTCCAGCCGGAGCACCTCGGTCGCGTGGAACGGCGGGGCGCCGGTCCGCGCGATCACGAGCGCGAGACCGCCCGTCCCCAGCGGGCAGACGGCGTACTGCACGCCGTCCGGGGCGGTGAAGGCCCGCGGGCGCAGCGGCCGCAGCCCGGGCAGCCGGGCGCCCTCCATCCCCCCGACGCTCGCGTGCACGAGCACTGTCTCGCCGCCGGGCCCGTCCTCGGCCAGCGCGGCCCAGTCGGCGCTGAGGATGCCCGGGACGGCGTCGGCGAGGATCTCCGCCCCGCGCTCCGGGACGGCCGCGACCTGCCCGATCACCGTGGCGTCCGGGAACGCCCCCTGCGGCTCGACCGTCGGCCAGATGCCGACGACGTCCACACCGGGCACCGAGCCCAGACCCCCGGTCAGCCGCTCGATGCCCGCCCCGGCGGGCCACGCGACCGTGAAGTCGTCCAGCGCCCGGCCCTCCGCGCGCTCCAGCACCGCCATCTGGACGACGTCGGCACCCGCGGCGCCCAGGGTGCGCGCCACCTGCCCCAGCGACCCGGGGCGGTCCGGCAGGCGTACGCGGATCCGCAGCAACATCGCCACCTCCTGTATCCGTGTGAGTGCCCTCAGGTTGCGGGAGGCGCGTTTCCATCGTGTTACCCGAGCGTGTCGCCGCCGAGAACCCGGTGCTGGAACGCGGGAGGGGGGTAAAACTAGAGTCCACGGAAGGTCAACTGCAGATCTATCGCCGCACGCCGCCTCACCATTAAGGTAACTGCACGTGTCGAGGGACCCCGATCGTCCAGTCAGCGCGGGCTCCGGAGCCCGGCCGGAGCCGTCGCCCGGCGAGGACGGCGCGGCGCCCGCCGCCGAGGGCGCGCCGGGGCCCGAGCCGGCGGAGAGCGCTCTGACCGACGACGCCTCGGCGGCGAACGGCCCGGCGGCGGACGGTCCGGCAGAGAACGGCTCGGCAGCCAAGGGCTCCGCCGGGAACGGTTCGGCGAAGAACGCTCCGGCCGGCAGCGAGCCGAACACGGACGGAGAGACCGCCGCCTTCCAGGCCGAGCTGCGCGACGCCATCGCCGGGCTCACCGCGCGGCTGGACCGCGAGCACGAGCGCGCCGCCCACCGGGAGGCCGTCATCGACCGGCTGCACGAGGAGAACCAGCGGCTCCGCCGGGGCGAGCTCCAGCAGATGCTGGAACCCGTCCGCGCCGCCCTGTACCGGCTGCACGACCAGGCGCGCCGCGAGTCCGGGCGGCTGGCCGCCCCGGACGGCGACCCGCCCGACCCGCGGCACGCCGCCGCGCTGCTGGAGGCCGTCGCCGACGACGTCGCCGACGCGCTCGCCAGGCTCGGCGTGGAGCGGTTCCGGGTCCAGCCCGGCGACCCCTACGACGCGGCCCGGCACCGGCCGGTCGCGGTCACATCCGTCACCGAGCCCGGCCGGGACGGCACTGTGGTGACCGTCCAGTCCGACGGGTTCGAGCAGGGCGGCAAGGTGCTCCGCAAGGCCGCCGTCTGCGTCGGCAGGCTCGGCGGCGACGGGCCCGGAGCGGGCGGGCCCGGCCGGAACGGCGAGGCCGGCGACGCCGGGACCGCCGTCAGGGCTGGGTCAAGTCCCCGCCGCGCGACCGGGCGCGGCGGGACGATGAACACCGGACTCGGCACCGATGGGTGAGAGGAACATGGCTGTCTACGGGATCGACCTCGGAACCACGTACTCGTGCATCGCCTCCATCGACGACGTGGGACGGCCCGCGGTCCTCCGCAACCTGGAGGGCACCGACACCACGCCGTCGGTGGTGTACTTCGAGAGCGGCGAGAACGTCGTGGTCGGCGCCACCGCCAAGGACACCGCCGTCCTGGACCCCGACAACGTCGTCAGCCTGATCAAGCGGGACATGGGCCGCGACGTCACCCGCCCGATCCACGGGATCGACTTCACCCCCGAGGAGCTGTCGGCGTTCATCCTGCTGAAGCTCGCCACCGACGCGCGCACCACGACCGGCGAGGAGACCCGGGACGTGGTCATCACCGTCCCGGCCTACTTCGGCGCCGCCGAGCGCGACGCGACGCGCAAGGCCGGCCGGATCGCGGGGCTGAACGTCATCGACATCGTGTCCGAGCCGATCGCCGCCGCGATCACCTACGGGGTGCTGAACCCGGAGACCGACCGCACGATCCTCGTCTACGACCTCGGCGGCGGCACGTTCGACACGACGGTCATCGCGCTGCGCGGCGGCCACATCGAGGTCGTGTGCACCGACGGCGACCACGAGCTCGGCGGCGCCGACTGGGACGCGCGGCTCGTCGAGCACCTGGCGGAGCGGTTCCGCGCCGAGCACCCGGACGCCGGCGACCCGCTCGACGACCGGCAGACCGAGCAGCAGCTCCGCCGCGACGCCGAGGACGCCAAGAAGGCCCTGACGACCCGCACCGCGCACACCGTCCGCGTCATGCACGGCGGGCGCGTCGCGGCGGTCGAGGTGACCCGGGAGAAGCTGGAGGAGCTGACCAAGGACCTCCTCGACCGCACCGTCGAGATCACCGGCCGGACCCTCGCGACCGCCGCCGACAAGGGCGTGCACGACTACGACGACCTCGTCCTCGTCGGCGGGTCCACCAAGATGCCGGTGGTGGCGGCGCGGCTGGAGACGGAGGTCGGCCTCGCGCCGCGCCTCCAGGACCCCGACCTCGCCGTCGCCAAGGGCGCGGCGCTGTACGCGTTCGAGGAGACGTACCGGCGGCTCGTCCGGGAGGGCGCGGCAGAGCGCGCCGAGGAGATGGCGAGCCGGGCGGGCCTGTCCGCCGAGCAGCGCAAGCAGATCGCCGGCCGGCAGATCAAGACGGTCGCCTCGCACGCGTTCGGCATCGTCGTGGTCGACCGCGAGACCGGCGCCGAGACCGTCGCGCACCTCGTGCACGCCAACGACGACCTCCCCGCGGCGAAGACCGAGGACTTCTTCACCGTCTACGACGACCAGACGTCCGCCGACATCCGCGTCATGGAGCAGGCGGGCAGCGTCGAGTCGGCCGAGCTGATCGACAACACCGAGATCGCCACCGGGGAGATCCGCGTCCCGCCGGGCAAGAAGGCGGGCTGGCCGATCGGCGTGACGTTCGCGCTGGACGCGTCCGGCCTCCTCAACGTCACCGCGGTGGAGAAGGAGACCGGCGAGCGGCTGGAGCTGAAGGTCGACGTCGGCGGCATGTCCGAGGAGGAGGTCGAACGCTCCCGCAAGGCGCTCTCCCGGGTCCAGGTGAGCTGAGGCGGGCGCCTCCGTGCCGTTCGACGAGGACTACCGGCGGGACGTGCTGGAGCCGGCGCGCGCCGCGGGCGACCAGCCGCCGGCGGACCTGCGGCTCCGGTACGCGCTGCCCGGCCCGGACGAGCTGACGGCGGAGGCCGTCGCGGCGCGGGTCCGGGAGGTCCGGCAGTGCTGGCGGCGGTCGCGCGGCCAGCTGAAGTACCGGCGGCTCATCGACCGGCTGGAGGCCGAGCACCGCGAGCTCGCGCCGCTGTTCGCCGCCGCCGAGCGCGGCGACCTGCGCCTAGATCGGAAGAGCACA
>NZ_CAACUY010000063.1 GCF_900659615.1 Actinomadura fibrosa
CGCGCGCCGCGCCGAGCGGATCGGCGCCGAGGCGCACCGCAAACGGGAGGCGGCGCTGGAGGCCGACCGCGCGGACCGCGACCAGATGCCGCTGCGCATGGCGGCCGTCGCCGAGCGGCTCGCCGGGCTGCTGCCGGACGACGCGATCCTGTTCGACGAGGCGCTCACCAACTCGCCCGACCTGACCCGCTGGCTGCCGCCGGAGCGGCCGGGGGCGTTCTTCCAGACGCCGGGCGGCACGCTCGGCGTCGGGATCCCGGGCGCGGTGGGCGCCAAGCTCGCCCATCCGGACCGGACGGTGGTCGGGTGCACCGGCGACGGCGGCGCCATGTTCACCTTCCAGGCGCTGTGGACGGCGGCGCACCACGGGATCGGTGTGAAGCTCATCGTCTGCCACAACGCGGGCTACCGGCTGCTGAAGGAGAACCTCGTCGAGTACCGGGAGGCGCTGGGCGACCCGGAGCCGGCCGGGGAGTTCCCCTGGTTCTTCGACGTCGGGGAGCCGCGGATCGACTTCGCCGCGCTGGCGGAGAGCCTCGGCGTGCCCGCCGCGCGGATCACCGAGCCCGCCGAGATCGAGCCCGTGCTGCGGACCATGCTCGGCCAGGACGGACCGTTCCTGGTCGAGGTGTGGCTCGAACGGGCCGTCACCGGGGCCGCCGCCGAGGGCGGCCGATGCCCCTTGGAGGTCAAGCAGTCATGAAATCCGTGCAGTTCGTCTACCACACCGGTGTGCCGCGTCCGGGGTTCCGCGACGCGCGCCTGTCGGGGAGCTGGGACGCCGAGGGGCGTCCGAGCCGGGAGTGGACGGTCACGCCGATGGAGGAGTTCACCGACGAGACCGGATGCCCGGCGTTCCGCGCCACCGTGGAGTTCCCGGACGACCAGGCCGGCCAGGGCTACTCGTGGGGCGTGAGCGTCGCCGGGCGCTCCGGCGACGACGTCTGGGCGATCCCGACCGAGGTGCAGGACCTCGTGTCGACCGCGCGGCACCGGGACTTCGTCCTGGCGGACGACACCCCGCCGCAGCGGTACTGGCTCAACACGGCCCGGCGCCTCGGCGCCAACAAGCGGTACGACAACGGCGGGCGCCCGCGCCTGGAGTTCGGGGTGTGGGCGCCCAACGCGCAGGACGTCTCGGTGGTCTTCGGCCACCTCGAAAGCGGCTATATCGCCGACGACGGAACGGGGATCGACGAGGAGATCGGCAAGATCCCGATGAGCCGGGACGGGGAGGGCGTCTGGACCACCGACCCGGCCGAGGAGCGCCTCGCCGACTACGAGGGGCTGCGCAACCGCCCCTACATGTTCGAGGTCGTCAAGGACAACGGGCGGGTCGTCTACCGCACCGACGTCTACTCGCGGCTCCAGATCGGCCGCGGCTCCACCGACCCGGCCGCGCTCAAGGAGGGCGAGTCGTTCACGGGGAGCTTCCGGGACCTCGACGGCACGGTGAGCTGCTCCGTGGTCGTCGACCCGGACCTCTGCACCCGCAACTTCGACGAGCCCGACTGGCCGCCCCGCGAGTGGATCCCCGCGGACGACTTCTGGCGGGACGAGTTCGACCCGGAGCGTCCGCTGCCCACCCGCGTCGAGGACCTCGTCATCTATGAGATGCACCTCGCCGGCCTCGGGGCGGGCGACGTGGACGACGCCGGGCGGCCGATCCCGGGCGACATCGCCGACGCGCTGGCGCTGCTCGACCACCTCGTCGACATCGGCGTCAACGCGGTCGAGCTGCTGCCCCTGTCCGAGTTCGAGGGGACGGCGTCCTGGGGCTACGGCACCTCGCACTACTACGCCATCGAGTGCAGCGAGGGCGGGCGCGAGCAGCTCAAGCACTTCGTCCGGGCCTGCCACCAGCGCGGCATCGCCGTGATCCTCGACATGGTCTACAACCACTACCACCACCGCGCGGAGCGGGCGCAGTGGGCGTACGACTCCGACAGCCACGAGCGCAACATCTACTACTGGTACGAGGGGAGGGAGAGCGACTACGCCGACCCCACCGGGGGCTACATCGACAACATGTCGACCGCGTGGGCGCCGCGGTTCTGGGAGGAGCAGGTCCGCAAGTACCTGATCTCCAGCGCCGTCGCGTACATGGCGCAGTTCCACATCGACGGGTTCCGGATGGACCAGACCACGTCCATCCACGCCTACGCGGTGCTGCACGCCGACGGCCGCCAGGTCGGCGCCGCCAACGCGTTCGGCGCCAAGTTCCTGCGCGAGCTCACCCGCTCGCTCCGGCTGACCAAGCCGGAGATCTACCTGCTCGCCGAGGACCACTCGGGCTGGGACGCCGTCCCGCGCGACCCGGACCAGGGCGGGCTGGGCTTCGACGCGGTGTGGTACGCCGACTTCTACCACCACCTGTGCGGGGACACCGGGCACGCCGGCGCCGCGAACCTGCTGACCCAGGCGGCGATCGCCGACGGGCGCCCGCTCGCGATGGACGCGTTCGCGGCAGCGCTGGGGGCCAGCGGCGACCACAAGGTCGTGTACCACGAGTCCCACGACGAGGCCGGCAACTCCCGCTACCAGGGCGGGGACTCGGGCCGGACGATCGCCATCGCGGTCGGGGACGCGCCGCTCGTCGGTGAGACCCGGCGCTACGCCGAGGCCCGCGCCCGCTTCGCGGCGGGGATGTCGATCCTGTCGGCCGGGACGCCGATGTTCTTCATGGGGGAGGAGAGCGGCGCCCACGAGGACTACCGCTACGACGACTTCATCGAGCACCGGGAGAGCATCCTCGGCGAGGCGCAGGGCGAGGGCCGGTACCTGTGCGCGTTCTACCGCGACCTCATCGACCTGCGACTCGCGCAGCCCGCGGCGCGCACGCACCGGCTCGACGTCGTCCACGTCCACAACCAGAACCGCGTGCTGGCGTTCCTGCGCCCGCACGAGGACGGCGACCTCCTCGTCATGGCGAGCCTGAAGGACGAGCCGTACGCCGACGGCTACCGGATCCAGGGCGTGCCCGACGGGAGCTGGCACGAGGTCCTGAACAGCGACTCCGCGGCCTACGACGGCTGGGACGAGGTCAACGGGAGCGGTGAGATCCGCGCGGAGAACGGGGAGCTGACCGCGCGCCTGCCGCGGGCGGGCTTCGTCGTCCTGCGGCGCGACGTCCCCGGAGGCGAAGGGGACGGAGCGGACGGAGAACGGCAGCCCGCCATGGCCGGCTGCGACCGATAGCCGACACGGACCGGCCGGGCCGCGCCCCCAGCGCGGCCCGGCCCACCGGGGGGAACACCATGACCACAGACACCGCTGCCCTGCTCAACATCCGGGCGCTGTCGGCCTGCATCTCGGTCGACGACCTGGACGCCTGCGCGGGCTGGTACGCGGAGCACCTGGGCTTCGAGGTGGCGCAGTCCCACGCGCTGCCCGAGATCGGGGCGCGCGTCGCCTACCTGGAGGGACACGGGCTACGGCTGGAGCTGGCCGAGCAGTACGGCGCGCGCCGCGCGCCGGAGCGGCCGGACCCGCCCGAGCACGCCATCGTCCACGGCATCTCCCAGATCACCTTCTACGTGGCCGACCTGGACACCGTCCAGGACTACGCGCGCCGTGCGGGGCTCACGGTGGCGATGGAGAAGGCCGCCCTGCCCGAACTCGGCGTCACCGCGTTCTTCGTGCGTGACCCGGAGGGCAACCTCATCGAGTTCATCGAGCTGACGAAGCCCCCGCAGGAACGCCGATCCACCATGAGCACCGGAGGAACGACATGACCATCGGCAACGACGGCGACGGGCCGTCCGACGGCACGGCAGCCGCCAACGGCACGGGGGCCACCGACGGCACCGCGGCCACCGAGGCGGTGGCGCGCCGCTGGTTCGACGCGCTGACCTCGGGGAACATCGAGGCGGCCCTGGACTGCCTCGCACCCGACATCGAATGGATCAACTACACGCCCGTCCCGGGCTTCAACACCGACATGGACTGGATCGGCACCTACCGCGGCCGCGACGAGGTCCTGCGGAGCTTCCGCATCTTCACCTCGCGGGTCGAGCCGCTGCGGGAGGAGCTCGTCCGGCTCGCCGTCCAGGGCGACCAGGCCGCCGGCGTCATCTACGAGGAGTCGGTGGTCAAGGGGACCAGGCGGCCGTTCACGATCGAGTTCGTCCAGTGGCTGACGGTGACCGACGGGCAGATCGTCCGCTGGAAGTCCTACACCGACCCGTCGCCGATCATCCGCGCGCTCCGCGGCCGCGCCCGCGGGGACGGGACGGAGTCGTGAACGCCGGTCCGGCCCGGCACCACGGGGAGGCGCCGCCGGACGACGTCGACATCGCCGTGCTGGACGAGCGCCTCGTCGCCGCCGCCTGGCGCGGCGACGCCCGCGAGGCCGTGAAGCTCGTCAACATCGGCGCGGACCCGTCCGCCCGGGACGCCGGCAGCGGGCTGACCGTCCTGATGATCGCGGCGGGGCAGGGCAACTCGGGGCTCACCGGGGCGCTGCTCGCGGCGGGCGCCGACGTCCACACCGGCGACGCGCGCGCGGGCGCCACCGCCCTGCACAAGGCGGTCCAGGGCGGCAGCCTGGACGTCGTCCGCATGCTGGTCGAGGCCGGCGCGTTCATCGACGCGGTCGCCCCGACGACGGGCCACACCCCGCTGATGGACGCGCTGTGGTTCAAGGTCCCCGCCATCGTCCGGTACCTGCTCCAGCGGGGCGCGAACGTCAGGACGTACACGCACTACGGGTTCAGCCTCCAGCAGCACTTCGACTACGAGGTCAGCGTCAACCGGCTCGGCGGCGAGCGGCTCCGGGAGGCGGAGAAGTGGCTGGAGAAGCGCCGCCGGCACGACGCCGAGCACGTGCGCCAGCAGCGGCTCATGGCCGCGGTGGTCGCCGCGGACCCGTCCGGCGTCCGCAGGGTGCTCGAAACGGGCGCCGACGTGGACGCCCGCGCGCCGATGCTCGGCGGCTTCAACGACGGCCACACGCCGCTCCTCGTCGCCTGCCGGGACGGGCACACCGAGATCGTCCGGGATCTGCTGGACGCCGGCGCCGACGTCAACGCCGTCGAGCCGACGTTCGGGGCCGTGCCGCTGCACAAGGCGGTCTACAACGGCCACGTTGACATCACCGAGCTGCTGGTCGCCGTCCAGGGCGCCGACCTGGACTACCAGGGCGCGACCAACGGCTACACCGCGCTGCACGACGCGCTGTGGCACGGCCACACCGACTGCGCCCGGGTGCTGGCCGGCGCCGGGGCCCGCCTCGACCTGCGCGGGCACGACGGCAAGACACCGGCCGACGTCGCCGCCGACACCTTCGGCGCCGACCACGAGATCCTCGCCCTGCTCACGCCGCGGAACGGCTGAGACGGGCGGGCACCACCATTTCACAACAGGGGGAACGAACATGTTGGTCTACATTCAGATGCGCTGGAACCACGAGGGCCGGATCAGCCTGGACGACCTGTGGAAGGTCGAGGCGCGCGAGACCGAGCACGCGCAGGAGACGATCGACTCGGGCATGGTGGTCGGCATCTGGAAGGTCGCCGCCCAGAAGCGCGTCATCGCCGTCCTGGACGTCGAGTCTCCCGAGGAGCTCGACCGGACCGCGCTCGGCCGGCTGCCGATGCGCGAGTACCTGGAGTTCGAGGCCGTCTGGCCGCTGCGCGACTACCAGGGCTTCGCCGCGGACGTCGCCAAGCGGTACCGGGTGTGAGCCCCGGATGATCCACCAGTTCATCTTCGCCGCGCCCAAACCGGGCATGTCGGTCGCCGAGTTCCAGCGGTACTGGCTGGAGGTCCACGCGGTCCGCTACGCCTCCGCGATCCCGCACATCAGGAAGTACCTGGTCGACGTCCGCATCCCGTTCGACGGGGACCTCGGCGACCCGCCGCTGCCGCACCAGGGCATCGGCGAGATCTGGCTGGAGAACGACGAGCAGCAGCTCGCGTCGCTCCAGAGCACCGAGTTCCTGGACGGGGCGCGGCGGGACGAACCCACGTGGGCGGCGTTCTGGCAGACGATCGTCATCGACACGGACGAGGCGGCCCCGGCACCGGACTTCGACTCGGACCCGGTCAAGCTCACCACCCTGCTCAAGCGCAAGCCCGGCCTGCCGCTGGACCGGTACCGGCAGGCCACGGCGGTGTCCGGTCCGGCGTCCGGGGACCTGCCCGGCCTGCTCGGCCACCGGCACCTCTTCGCGCGGGACAACGCCTACGTCTTCGGCGAACCGCCGTTCGACAGCGTGGAGCAGATGTGGTTCACCGACCTGGACGCGCTCCGGCGGGCCCAGGCGTCCCTGGCCTACGCCGACCGCATCCGGCTGGAACGGAACCGCCTCGTCGACTCGCGGTACGTGTACTCGATGACCTGCGAGGAACACTGGATCATCGGCCCGCGACCGCGCGAGGAGACCGCCGCCGACCGCGCGGCCACCTGATGGCCCGCCCCCGGCCGCGACCGCCGGGGCCGGAACACCTCCGGCCCCGGCGGCTCCGGGGGCCGCGGTGGTGGAGGATGCGGGGATGGAATTCCTCGTCTACCACCGCGACCGGCCCGACTCGCTCGCGCTTCGCAACGAACTGCTGGAGCGGCACTGGTCCTACATGGACCGGTACGCGGCGGAGATGATCGCGCGCGGGCCGACCTACGCCGCCGACGGCGAGACACCCACCGGCAGCCTCCACATCGTGGACCTGCCGGACCCCGCCGCCGCCCGGGCGTTCGCCTTCGACGAGCCGAACTACCAGGCCGGCGTCTACCGGGACGTCCTGCTGCGCCGGTGGCGCAACGGCCTGGGACGCACGATGTGGGACTTCCCCGGCGGCCCCACCGGCAGTGACCGGTACCTGGTGCTCGGCTTCGGCGCGGGGCGGTCCGCCGACTCCGACGTCCCGCCCGGCACGGACGAGCTGATCGCGTACGGGCCGCTGCTGTCCGACGACGGCGGCGCGTGGCTCGGGACGGCCGCGCTCGTCCGGGCACCGGATCCGGACACGGCACGCGCGGTCCTGTCCCCGGACCGGTACGCCGGCATCGAGGTGCACGCCTGGGAGTTCGGCGGACGGCGGTGAGCACGGCCGGGACGAGCTTTACCTGACGGGGCGATTCCCTTCGCGGGCGCCTGGGCCATAAGTCAGCAGAACCGCTGATGTGAGGAGAGGCCCGTGCGCGACCGGCGCGATGTGCTGCGGATGGGGGCGCAGGCGTCGGCCGCCGGGCTGCTCCCCGGCCTGGCCGGCCAGGAGGCGGCCGCGGCGGAGACACCGCCGGGCCCCTTCACCGGCTCCTACGCCAACCCCTACGCGTCCGCCCCGTTCAGCTACGTCTCCGAGCCGACGGCGTCCCCCGGCTCGATCACCGAGCTGATGCCCGGCGTTCAGAACCTCCTCGACCACGTCCGGCTGTCCCGCGGCGAGCGGGTGCTGCTGCTCGCCGAGCACACCGCCGACCCCGTCGTCCTCCAGGCCATCGCGGCCGCGGCGGCGTGCCGCGACACCGACGTGCGCGTCCTGTCGGTGCCGTCGTTCAGCGCGGGCGGCTGGGACCGGGGCGCGTCCCTGGACGTCGAGAAGGCCGCCGTCGCGCAGTCCGACGTGGTCATCAGCGCGACGTGGTGGGGCGAGGTGCACACCGCGCCGCTGTTCTTCGACCAGATCAGGCACCTCGACGTGCGCTTCGCCTCGCTGCACATGGCCGCCACCGCGGGCGCCCTGCTCACCGGCGCGCGCTTCCCGAACGAGGTCTACTACGAGATCAAGGACCGGGCGCTGGCCCGGCTCACCGAGGCCCGGAGGATCCGCGTGACCAGCGCGTCCGGGACCGACCTCACCTTCTCCCGTCCCGCGTTCACCCCCGACACGGGCCCGATGACGCCGGGACGGTGGGAGCCCTTCCCCTACGGCGGCGTCAACTTCAGCCCGGCCGGCACCGACGGCGTTCTGATCATTGAGGACTCCACCTACACCGGGACGCCCGAGACGCCCGTCCGCGTCACCTTCGCCGGCGGCCTCGTCCGCGCGATCGAGGGCGGCATCGCCGCCGAGCGGATCCGCCGCCGCGCCCCCGGCGGCTACTACCTGCGGCATGCCCTGATCGGCCTCAACCCCAAGGTCCGCGTGGCGGGCGGCACCCAGTTCGAGCGCGAGAAGCACGCCGGCGCGTTCTACTGCGGCATCGACGCCCTCACCGACGGGAGGCCCGACCGCTCCAGGCCCGGCTTCGCCCACTGCGACTGCCAGATCGACCGTCCCACCATCGAGCTGGACGGCACGCCCTTCGTGGCGAACGGCCGCCTGCTCCTCCTCGGCGCCCCGGCCGTCCGCCGGGTCGCCGCCCGCTACGGCCCTCCCGAGCTGATCCTCGACGACGACCCGCTGATCGTCCTCCCGCGGCGCTACAGCGGCGGGCCCGTCCACTGAGGCGCTCCCGCGGCTAGCATCACGGGATGCTGCCGACCGCCGGTGACTTCGACGCCTACGGGCCGTCCCACCTCGCCGCGCTCGGACTCTTCGCGGTCGGCTGCGCCGGGCTGGTGCTGCTCGGCCGCTCGCAGCGGACACCGGACGGCCCCGGAGACCAGGCGCGGGGCTTCGGGAGGGCCTACGCGCTGGCGATCGTGTACGTGGCCGTCGGCACCCAGGCCTACACGGTGCTGCCCGCCCAGTGGAAGATCGGCGGGTCGCTGCCGCTGCAACTGTGCGACCTCGCGTGGGTGGCCGCGATCGGCGCGCTGTGGACGCTCGGCCGCCGCGGGTTCGCGCTGTCGTACTACTGGGGCCTGACCCTGTCGGTGCAGGGCCTGCTCACCCCCGCGCTGAACGGCGGCGACTACCCCCACATCGACTACCTGGGCTTCTTCGGGACGCACCTCCTGACCGTGTGGGCCGCGGTGTACCTCACCTGGGGGCTCGGCATGCGCCCCGACTGGCGCGACTACCGTTTCGCGGTCGCCGTCACCCTGGCGTGGGCCGTCGCCACGTTCGTCTTCAACCTGATCGCCGGGACCAACTACGGCTACCTCAACGAGAAGCCCGGCACCGGTTCGGTCCTGGACCTCCTCGGCCCCTGGCCCTGGTACGTCCTCGCCGAAGTCGTGATCATCCTGCTCGGCTGGGCCCTGATCACCTACCCCTGGACGCGCCGCGAAGCCGCCCGGCGCGAGCGCTGACATGCGGCCGAAGCGCACGATGGTTGGGGGCAGAATGTCTCGCATGGTCATCTCGTCCCACGGGCGTGCGCATGAGCGTTGAGAAGCAGGAGGCCCCCGGCAGGCTCACGGACCTCCGGAGCAGGTTCTCCAGGGGGGACCGCTCCCCGGCGTCGGTCTTCGTGGTCGGCACCCTGTTCTCGGGCTCGACCCTGATCGGGCGCGACATGACCACGCGCATCAAGCGGGCCCACTACGTGGGCGAACTCAACAACTACACGCAGCTGCCCGGGTTCAGCCACACGACGTCCGGACGGCAGTGCGGCCCCTGTGCCCTGCTCGGCCGGCGGTGCCCGCACTTCACGAAGGAGCTCGCCGGACGGGTGACGCACGAGGACGTCGCCGGCATTCACGAGGAGCTCGCGCGGTCGCTCGGCGCCTCGGTCGTCATCGACGGCAGCAAGTACGTCGTGTGGCTCCGCAACGCGCTCGAACAGCGCAGCGCCGACGCGGCCTGGCGGGCGCGGGTGAAGGTCATCGTCACGGTGCGGAACCCGATCGCGTTCGCGCTCAGCCACCGGAACCGGACGGGCGAGGCGCTCTGGCTGGCGGCCGGCATCTGGCGCGACACCTACGTCGACGCGCTCCGCACCATCAACGGCTACGGGCTGCCGCACGTGGTCGTCCGCTACGAGGATCACATGGCCGACCCGGAGCTCTCGCTCCTGCGGCTGAGCGCCTTCCTGAACCTGCCGCTGGAGGCCGAGCCGGACAACGGCACGGTCCACGACACCGGCGGGAACTGGAGCTCCTTCGTCCCCTACGTGGGCATCGACGACCTCAACAAGCACATCGAGCGGCTGGACGACGCCAAGCGCGCGGAGGCGGAGATCTTCGTGCGGCACGCGCGGGAGTACTGGAACGACGAGAAGCCGAGGGAGGACACCCGCTGGCGCGGCAGCCTCGACGCCGGCGAGGTCAACGCCGTCCTGAACACCCCCGGGCTGGCCGACATGGCGAGCCTCCTCGGCTACAACGTCGCCGAGGTGGTCCACGCGGCCGTCCGGCCGAGCTAACCCGCGTCCCGGCGCGCGCCGGGCGGCCAGACCACCCGCACGGGAACGCCGCGCCCACGGGCATGGGCGACGACGTCGGCGGTCCCCCCGGGACCGCGCGCGGGCTCCCCGTCCCACACGGCCCACAACTCGTCCGCCCGGTCGAGCATGGCGACACTGGCCGGCTCAGGGCTCGTCTTCCTCAGCCGAACGTGATGCCAGGTTCACGGTGCCGCCCTGGATCGCCGTACCGTGGACCGACCCGCTTATCGTGTTCTGGACGCTGGCGGGGGCAGTGCGGTCTGCGCCCTCACCGCTGTCTCGTCTGGACGAGATCAGGCCGATCACGGCGAGTACGAGCCCGGCGAGCCCGATGAGCGCCCCCAGCGCGCTGGCCAACTTGTCGGCAGCGTCCAAGCCCACGGTCACGAAGAGGGCGGTGAGCGCGATAATGGCGACTACCCCGATCACCAGTCCGCACCAGCTCAGTACTCTCCTTGACATATCGCCATCATGAGCCGAAACGGAGAAGAGTGGAAGCGTTCGATCGGACGGGCAGTACGGTAGCTCCTTCCGGGTGGCACGTACTTGCACACGAGCCTGATCGAGGGAACGGAGCTCTTCAGGAGGCGACTTCGCTGAGCGTGTGCAGTCTTATCGCGATGGACTCCGCCTCCGGCACACCGAGTTCCTCGAAGATCTCCAGCGCTTGGCGCAAGTGGATGCGCGCGGCCTGTTCCCCCTCAAGGTGGTAGATCGCGGCGGCGATGCCCTCGTACGCCTTGGCCTGCTGGTACGGCACGCTGATGTCGAGGGAGATGGCGAGGGCCTTGCGGTAGTAGTCCAGGGCGACTGAGTACCGGCAGCAGGCCTGGTGAGCGTCCGCCATTCCCCGCAGAGCCTGCGCGAGCTGGTAGGGGTCACCGACGTTCCGGGCCGCCTCCTCTGCCTGCTCGTGGTGGACGAGAGCTTCAACAGAATGACCCATCAGCAGGTAGGTGGCGCCGATGCTGTTGAGAGTGTCGGCGATGTTCCGCCGGTCGCCGATCTCACGGAACACCGTGATCGCCTCTCGAAAGAATCTCAACGCCCGCGGATAGTCGCCCTTATACTGGCAGACACCGCCGATGTTGTTGTTGAGGATCGCCTCGTGCTGTACACCGCCGATCTCTTTGAAGATGGCGCTTGACAGCTCGTAGTAGTGGATGGCGTCACGGTGGAAGCCGCGTTGCCGCTGGACGTCGCCGATGTTGTTGAGGACCATGGCCTCCCGGCGCCGGTCTCCCAGTCTGTGGCACATGTCGAGGGAGAAGAGTAGATGCTGCAGGGCATCCCCATAGCGCCCGAGATGCCACAGTGCGATAGCCGCATATCCGAGCGAGTTCGCCTCGCCGTGCAGGTCGTCGGCCTTCCGGTAGAGGTCCTGCGCCTCCTGATGATGTGCCAGGGCTTCACGGTAGCAGGCGGTGGTCCACAGGATGATGCCGATGCGGTCCAGCGTCTCGGCTTCGGCCCGCATATCACCTAAGGAGCGGAAAATGGGCAGAGCCTCAGTGGCATGGTTCAGTGCCATGACATGGTCGCCAGTCCGGAAACGCGTGAAACTCAGTTCGAATAGCGCCTGAGCCAGTGCTTCCGGGTTGCGCGTCTCCCGCGCCGCCCGTACGGCTGCCTCCTGAGCGCGGCCTGCATCCTCGCGATGGCCTTGGGTCTCCAGGAACTGAGCGAGTATGTGGATCAACAGGCCGCCGCTCTCCTTCTTCTCGTGCTCGATGGCATGTTCGGCCACCGCCAGGCAGTTGCGCCATTCCCGCTCCAGCCACGCCACGGCGTCGGTGGGACGTGCCCGAAGGCGCACGCTCCGGCGCACTCGATCGTCGGCGAGGGCAGCCGGCGTGGTCACTCGCCCCTCGGAGAGGACTCGCCTGCGTCGATACGGATACAGCATGTGGTCGGCGCGGTCGGCACACCGCAGATAGTGGTGCACCAGCCGGGAGAGGCTTCGCCTACGCTCAGCACGGGAGTCCTCGTCCAGCGCTCGCGCCCGAGCGAACCCTCGCACGATGTCATGCATGCGTACATGTCCGGCTGCCTGCTCATAGAGGAGATGGTGATCGACGAGGACGTCGAACTCCGCCAGCACCTCGTCCGCGGGACGGGCGACCAGGGCTGCCGCGACCTCCGCCGTTATGTCCGGGCAGGGACTCCAACCGAGGCGCCGGAAGAGGCATCGTTGCGCCTCGGTGAGGTCGCGGTAAGAACGATCGAAAGCGGCTCTCGCCACCGAGTCGTCCAAGTCGCCATCGTCCTCCGGCCCGGCCTGGGAGCTCAGGCGCGTCCGGGGAAGCTCACCTCGTTGGTCGCTGAGGCCGGTCCGGGTCGCCCTGGTCGCCCGCGCGGCAGCGAGACGCAGGGCGAGTGGAAGGCCTCCGCACCGGTGTACGACGTCGTCGACCACGTCCGCTCCGAGGTCCTCGCCCGCGACCCGGACGACCAACTGGCGTGCCTGCTCCGGCGGCAGGACCTCCAGCCGCAGGTACCGTGCACCGGACAGTCCGGCCAACTGGCGCCGGCTGGTGACCAGGACGCGGCAGGTCGGGATGCCGGCGATGACCGGCCGCACCTGGTCCAGACCGATGGCATCGTCCAAGATCACGATGGCGCGCCGTCCGGCCATCTCGCGCCGCCACAGCTCGGTACGCTCGGCGAGCGGCACGGGAACGCGATCCGGCGAGACGCTGAGTGTGCGTAGCAACTCGCTCAGTACGGCACCGGCCGAGAGCGGCGGTCTGACCTCGTCATGTCCGCATAGCCGGACGTGCAGCGCGGCATCAGGGAATCTGTCGGCCAGCATATGTGCGGCGCGGAGGACGAGGGCGCTCTTCCCGATCCCGCCCATGCCGGTAACGACGTCGACGGCGGACTGCGGTACATCCGCCCCAGCTGGAGTGGTGAGGAACTCCAACTCGCGCACGCGGCCGGTGAACCCATCGGTCTCCTCGGGCAGCGAGCGTGGCTGCGACATCCCGGTGCATCGCAGGTGACGTGGTGTCACACCGAGGTCCGGATCACGCCGCAGCATCCGTTCGTGCAGGTCACTCAACCGTGGTCCCGGGTCCGAGCCCTGTTCCGAGGCCAGTGTCCGGACAGCGTGCCGGTAGACCTCCAGCGCATCCGCCGCCCGATCGTGCCGGTAGAGAGCGGTCATCAGCTGCGCGGTGACCCGTTCGTCCATGGGGTGCGCAGTCGCCATGCGCTGAAGCTCCGCAATGACCTCTTCGTGCCTGCCCAGCCGAAGTTGCAGGTCGATGCGCTCCAACTGCGCACCGTGCCGTTCCTCTTCGAGGCTCGTGCGGAGCCCCTGGATCCAGCCTCCGGGCAGGCCGGCCAGCGGTTCGCCGCGCCACAGTCCCTCGGCCTCGAGCAAGAGCGCCAAGGCATGCTCGTCGTCACCGCTCTCGGAGATGGAGCGTGCCTGGCGTCGCAGTCTTCGGAAACAGTGCAGGTCAACCGACTCCGGGGGCAGTGCGAGGCGGTATCCGCCATGACCGGACTCGATCGGACACGGTATGGCTGGCTTCCTGCTGGTTCGCCCGCGGAAGCTTCGTCGCAGCCGGGTGACATAGCTCGTGAGAGTGGCGCGCGCGTGCGATGGCCGATGTTCGCCCCAGAGGCGTCTGGCCAAGGTCTCTGCTGAGACAACGCTGTCGCATTCTATCGCCAGAATCGCCAGCAGGCAGCGTTCCTTCGGCGAACCGAACTTCCGAGTAACCCCGTCTGCCGTCAACTCAACGGCGCCCAGAAGCCTGATCTCCTCCATCTCCGCTCCCCGTGCACATCCCCCCGATCATGGTCGCTTTGTGAGTGTCTCATGCGATTTGTCGGTTTACTAGTCGCCGGACAATGCGTCAGAAGTAAGAGTGACCTTACCGTGCAGCGCCAATGCGAACGAATATTCGAGGAGCTGTTTGGGTGTGTCACGAAAAGGCTCGGCCTTATACCAGATAGTGCCGGGACCCGGTGACCACAAGATCTGATTCGCCGAACTTGCGGAGACTTGATCCAAAACGCCCGCGAACGCGGCGGATGCTGCCCTAGAGTCGCACATGCGCCTCTCCGGGAGTGAGTCGGTCCGGCGTAGGGGCGTTCGTAGGTCCTGAACATCCGCACACGCAAACGCACGTGCACGTCGCACGTGCGAGTGCACGATACGAATCGGCAGGCTATGTACGATTCCCTGAACAAGATCGCAAGCATCGCCGTGGCCGCCTTCGGCTGGCTGATCTTTATGGTCTGACGCCGCGTCGCAGTCAGAGGGCGGGACCGGCTCGGTCCCGCCCTCTGCTGTGCAAGGGCAGGTGGACCGCGATCTGCAACATCTTCGTCCAGTCCATTGCAGGCATCCCGTCCATACGTCTGACCCATCGTGAGGTCGCCGGCGGTCCGTTGGGGCCGCACCGTCCCGAAACGGGAGGCGTGATGTCATCCGAAGGTTGGTTCCCCGGCCCGTACGGGCTGGACATCGCTATGGGGGCGACTGTCCGAACGCAGCGCACTGTACTCGCGGTCGCGCATCACCTCACCGCGGTCACCCGGCTGAACGACGTGCTCGCGCTCGTGGAGCCCGACCCGCGTGTCCAGACGGTCTACACGGTGGCGCCCTCATCGGTGTTCTCCAGGGGAGCCGCCGACCACCTACGGGCGATGGGAGTGTGCTTGATCTCCTTCGACCACGCGACGCAGATGTTCTGGGACCTGGTCCTGGCCGCAGGGGACGGTGCGCTGGAGCGGTTGCACGCTCCGATCCTCCACCTGCAGCACGGCATGGGTCCGAGCATGCTGGGCCAGCGCTGGGCCGGCGCCGGCACCGCAGCGCCACGTCCTGTCGCGGGACTGCGGCGCGAGGCGTTCGTGGCCGGCGGTCGGGTCATCCCCTCCGTGATCGGGCTCGCTCATGAAGATCACAAGAAGCTCCTGCTCGAGATCTGTCCCGAAGCTCGCTCCGCCGTCCGGCTGGTGGGCGACCTCGCTTGGGATCGGATAGTGGAAAGTCGGCCGTTGCGGCCGTACTACCGAGAGGCGCTGGGGGTCACCGACGACCGGCGCCTGCTGCTCATCTCGTCCACTTGGGGGCCTCGCGGCCTCTTCGGCGCGCATCATGATCTGATCCGGCGGCTCGCCACGGAGCTGCCCTCGGAACGGTACGCCGTTGTCGTGGCGCTTCATCCCGCCACCTGGTCCTGGCACGGCCGGAAACAGACGATCGCCTGGAGCGCCGGCGGGCTGCGAGCCGGCGCCGGTCTGCTGCCACCGCACGAAGGCTGGCGTGCCGCACTGCTCGCCGCTGACGTGATACTGGGTGATTTCGGAACGGCAAGCTACTACGGAGCGGCGATCGGCGCTCCGGTGTTGCTGGCCGCCTTCCCCGACGGTGACGCGGTGCCAGGATCACAGGCGGAACTGTTCGGGAGTCTGGTCCCACGGTGGAGCCCCGAACGGCCGTTGCTCCACCAGATCGAGGCACGGGCCGAATACGGAGTCGACAGCGAGTCGTCCGTGAGCAGGGCACTTCGTGACCGGCTCACCTCCGAACCCGGGCGTGCCGCCGCTCTGCTGCGCCGGGAGATCTACCGTCTGCTGCGCCTGGACGAGCCACTTGACGATCCGACCCCGGATCCGGTGCCCGCGCCCCGACTTCTCTCGGGCTCGTCCGACTTGGAGCCAGTTCTTTGAGTGCCGTCTTGGTGCAGGCCCGCCTCGTACCTGCCCCTAGGACCGAGGTGTCCAGATCCGGCGGTTCGCCACTGGCTACCGCCCTTGCGGGCCCGGTCGACCTGGGGCGGCCTCGGCGAGGGAGCTTCGTCCACGCCACTGCCTGGACCGGTCACGGATTGATCAACGTGATCCTGGGCGCGCTCCCGATCTCATGCGTCCTGTCCGGGACTCAGGAACGGATCTGGTCACCAGATCAGGTGGTGGACGAGCACGTGGCAGTACATGAGGTCGCGCATCAGAACCGCAGCACAGGGCGCTGGACCTCGCTCGCAGACGTCATAGTCCGAGACCGCGCTGTGTGCACTGGAACTCCCGCGCTTCCCCAGACGGCCGCGCTGGTCACGTGCTTCACAGATCTAGAGGCGTGCACGTGCACCATCGTCTTGCGTGATGCGGTAAGCGCGTGTTTCACCGCTTGCGACACTTCCGTCGCCCAGGCGACCTTCGATACGGCCGCCGTCTTCGCTTGGACCGCGTCGCTCCTCCATTGCCTGCTGGTGAGCGGGCACAGTCCAGCCGAGTTGCAGGCGGCCCGGCTGTTGATCCGGAGCCTGGATCGCGGAGGCGGGAGCAGCGCGCTCATCCCGTATGCACGGTGCACCGACCAAAGATGAGCATGGTCACTCCGCAGCAGTCTCGCGAGCTCTGATCGTCCTCAGACGATCTCTTGCCTCCGCAGCCTGCGGAGCACCCAGACTCTCGAAGACGGCGAGCGCCTGTTCGAGATGCGCCTGTTCCGCCTCGGCGTCTCCGCCGCGGCGCGCCAACCGGGCCAGCGCCAGGTGTGCGGTGCCCTGCTCGTGTCGGGCGCCTGCGCGTGTGGCAGCGTCGAGCGCGGCAAGCAGCTTGCTCTCGGCATCGTTCGAGCGGCCCTCCGCAGCCAAGGCGTCACCGATTCCTCTGAGAATCCGTGCACGGTTGTAGTCGTCGTCCTGTTGATCGAAGTAGTCGAGTGCGACAGAGAAGTGGTCAATCGCCTCTGACGTACGGCCGTCCTGTGCCATTGCCTCACCCAGGCGCCGCGTCATCATCGCGACACCGCGCTCGATCCCGATCTCTTGCTGGATCTGCCGGGCCCGCTCGAACGCGTAGATGGCACCGGTGATGTCATCCAGACCGATCCGAGCGACACCGAGACATTCCAGGGCGGCCGCTTCACCGCGTGCATGACCGACCCCGCGTTCGAGCTCGAGCGCACGCCCGGCGAGATCGGTGGCGGCACGGAAGTCACGCAGGTTGAGATGGGCGGAGGCTAGGGCCTCGAGCATGCGTGCCTCGGCCCGCGGATCGCCGAGCGCGGCCGCCGAGGCGGCACCCGCCTCATGGGTGCGGATCCAGGACGCGTATGGCTTCCGAAAGGTGCACACGCCCCACAGCGCCTCGCATAGCTCCCACGTCCCGCGGTGTAGGCCGAGACCGTGCGCGGTCGTGACCAGGTCGGTGAGGGTGGGCAACTCCCTCTCCAGCCAGCCAAGAGCGTCGGCGGTGTCGGCGAATGAGGCGGCGGGAGCGGTCTCGTAATGGCGCCCGAGGTGCCAGCGGCCGGGGATGACCATGCGATCGGCGGCTACGGCGATGCTGAGCCGGCTTTCCAGCAATCGCTCGAATGCCTGGGTACGGCTCTCCTCCGTCTCCTCCTCGCTCGCCGTGGCGCGGGCGTGCAACCGGGTCAGGTCGTGAAAGCGGTAACAGCCGTCGGGCTCCTCCTCCACCAGATTGGTATCTACCAGCGTCTCCAGCGGCTCGACCACGTCTGCCGTGGACGTTGCCGCGACGGCTGCGGCGTCGGTCAGGATGAAGTGTGCACCGGGATGGACGCTGAGCAGCCGGTACAGGCCCGCGGCACGTGCTGGCAGGTCACGGTAGGTGACGTCGAAGATCAAGCGCACGGAGAGCTCCCCCTCGCCGCCGCGGCCGAGCGAAGCAAGCCGTCCATGCTCGTCGGCCAGTTCCGCAACGACACGTGAGATCGGCCAGTTCACCCGGACGGCCAGTCGCGCCGCGGTCGTGCACAGCGCCAGCGGCAGTCTCCCGCACAGCGCCACGAGCGAGCGGGTGGCGGTGGGGTCAGCGCCGGTGCGGACGTCACCCAGCATCCGGTTGAGCAACTCGACGGCGTCAGCTTCGTTCAAAGGGCCCACCGATAGGAACGATGCACCGTCGAGTGCCAGACCTGGTAGCCGCAGCCGTGACGTGACCACTACCAGAGTCGGACCGTGGCCCGGGAACAATGGGCGCACCTGTGCTGCGGACACGGCATCGTCCAGCATGATGATGAGGCGACGACCCGCAGTGAGTGAGCGAAACAGCGCTGTTCGCTCGCCGAGATCACCCGGAACCGCTTCAGGGCGTACGCCAAGGGCTCGCAAGAAGTGTCCGAGTAGCTCGTCGGGTTCCGCTGGAGCGGTGCCAGAGAAACCACGCATATTCGCAAAGAGTTGACCGTCAGGAAACTGCTCTTTTGCTCGACTCAACCAAGTTAGCGCGAGTGAGGTCTTCCCCACCCCACCGACGCCGCTGATCACCACCGTGGCGGGCTCGCCGCGCTCGGTCACCGCGTCGCTCATTCGGGTGAGTTGCTCAATCTCAGCTGTACGCCCGGAGAAATGCGGGCGGGGCGGCAGAAGTTGTGCGGGGATGGGAACCGATCGATTCTCCGAGGTCGTTTGGTGCAGATGAACATCCCCTTGCACCGTACCTGCCTGAACGATAGAGCCGACAACACTGCCGGGCATTTCATTTCGCGTATCCGGGCTCACGTGCTCACTCCCGCGTCGCCCACCGCGCTCTCTCACGGTCTCACGCTCCACGAATCGCGGCTTCGGTCGGCTCCACTTTACCCAGGCTTGACAGTGGGGTTCCATTTCGAGCGAAGTTATGTATACACAACCACTGTCTCATTGATGTGTGGTGTAGCCGGCCACTCCTCGGGCCTCGTGTCCGGGTGCCGTCCTCGGGGTGAAGGTGGCGACGTCAACGAGGATGTGCTTCCCGTCGCTGGTCAGGCGATCGGAGACCATCGGCGCAGTCGCGGCGTTCGCGGAGTGATCGGTGGGCGACGCGCAGGCGCTGAGGAGGCGGCGGCTGAGATGACCGCTCAGCTTCCCGCATGGAGGTCTTCCGGGACATAGCTGACGCCCACCCCACCAGGGCGCGTGCCGGGTGGGGTGGGCGGTGGGCGTGCTCAGACCGTCCGGGTCAGTAGTGCGGGTTGTTCGTGTCGGGGATCTGGATGCTGATCGGCAGGTCGCCCTCGGAGAGGACGAGCAGGGCGCCGAGCCGGAGGATCTCGTCGAAGGCCCAGTAGGCCTTCTGGAGCGCTCCCGGTGCCTTCTCCAGCGAGAGCAGGCCCTCGCGGACGGCGATGAACGGCTCCCAGGCCGTCTCGAAGAGCGGGTCCCACAGCGGGTCCTTGGGGATCTTCAGCCAGGTCGCGATCTCGTCGCCGAGGACGTACCGGGTGAGCGAGCCGAGGATCGGCTTGGTGAGGAGGCCGCCGTCGAGGAAGGAGCCGAGGTTGAGCAGGATGTCGGCGAGCTTGATGCCCTCGGGGGTGGGAGCCAGGATCGGGGTGAGGACCTGGGCGGCCTGGGAGTTGGCCTCGCTCCAGGAGTTCGGGATGTACTCGTCCTTGATACCGAGCATGTGCGCGGCCACCTGCCACGAGTGCAGGAACGCCACGGACTCGTCGTCCGGGATCGGAACCTTCCACTTGACCAGGTTCTGCATGACGGTCGTGGGCAGGCTGTGCCAGGTCACCATCATGTCGGCCTGGCTGATCGGGATCTTCTCGTCGGCGACCTTCGTCCAGTAGGGCGACTTGGGCAGCAGGTGCCGGACGCCCGCGTGCGCGAGCCGGGTCTTGACGCAGGTCACGATCATCTCACCGTCGGCCTTGTAGGCGTTGGAGGTGCCGATGTCGTACCCCAGCTTGGCGGTCTTGGTGATGCGGTCCTTCATGTCCGCGCCGCCCTTGGAGTAGTAGACCGCGCGCGCCTCCTTGGGGATCGCGGTGCTCATCATCCCGCTGGCGAAGCCGTAGGTGACGCCGAGGTAGAGCCCGCGCTTCTCGTTGAAGTTCACCGCGGTGGCGAGCTTGCCCTGGTCGGCCCAGGACGGCAGCTGCTTGGCGCGCTCCATGAAGTCGCGCAGGTCGGCGGGGAGGCCGGCCGGCAGCGGCTGGCCGTTCTTGGTCCACTGCTTCAGCAGTGTGTTGACCTTGGCGACGTCGCCCCGGTCGATGATGGAGGCGACGAGCCGGTCGGCCTCCTCGTCCCAGACCCACCGCGGGTCGGCGCCCTCGCCTGCGCCCGCGACCGAGCCCTTCGGCGACCACGTCCACAGTGCGGACGCGTTGGCGGGGGTCGCGACGCTCAGCGCACCGAGCGCGCCCAGCGTCCCTCCCGCCATCAGCACGTTGCGTCTGCTGGGTTTCTCCATGCCTTGCTCCTCCTCGGGGCCGAGAGCACCTGGCTGGTGAGCGGGTGGCGCCTCAGTGCGGCCAGCCGTCGGCCCGCAGGAGTCCCCGCCTCTGGCGACGGCGTGCGGACGCGTCCCGGTGGGGGGCGCGCCCCGGTCTCCTGTGGGTCAACCCGGACCCTAAACCTTTATTGGCGATCTGCCAATAGCGTCCGCGGACCAGTTGGCTCCGGCTCTGCGGGACGTGCGGTCGCGCCGGGCCGACGTGCTCGACGGGGGATCCGTCGCCGCCCGACGATCGTCCGTCCGGGGGCGGCGGTGGTCGGTCCGGACGAGTGGCGCGCTCGCCGGAGGGTCGGGGAAATGGTGCCCGGAGTGGCACGGAAACACAGCGTTCCCGTCCATGGATGGGACTCGCAAAACGGTTCAGATGCGGCTTCTCTGTCATTGATATGCCCTATTTGCGAGTAGTGACGGATCGGGTCGCTTTGTCGGCGGGGCATTGACCGTCCGAGAACCGTCTTGTTATGGTCACTCTTCGTAAAGGAGTGGTCACATGCGTCCTTTGTGGTGACCATTCCGCCGGCTCGTGCGGAGCCGGCCCTCGGGCCTCCGGCAGAAGAGGGCCCGGTGCGCGTGGACGAACAAGGAGGGTGAGCCATGAGAACCGGCCCCAAGCCGCCCAGCGACCTGACCAAGCACGAGGGCATCGAGACCGTCCGCCAGATCCAGAGCCTGCTGGTGCTGTTCACGGTGCTGCCGCCGGACGGGAAGATGCGCGAGATGCTCAGGCTCACGCTCGACGTGCGCAACGAGGGGTTCCCGGCCGATATCGCGCCGATCCGCGACCTCCACCCGCAGGCCACCAAGACCTGGCTTGAGTTCTTCTGGACCCGGGCCGGGATATCCGCCGAGGAACGGGAGTTGATCGACTGGCAGAACAACAAACAGAAGATGGACATCGCCGTGGAAGAGCTGCGAGAGGCCGAGCGGAAGCTCGGTATACGGCTGGCCCCCCAGACCGTTGACTGACCGCTTCACATCAGGAGGAACAATGTCACCGACCACCATTCTCCGCCACGCCGCCGCCGACGCGGACATCCGCGCCGAGCTCCTCAAGGGCGCGGACCGCTTCGGCGTGGCGGCCGCCGCCGTCCCGGCCGCGGTCGCCCAGCAGGACGCCGCGTCCCTGGGCTACTGGACCGAGGGCATCGCCGCCATCGACGCCTACGCCTGCGCGACGACGTGCAGTTCGGGCCCGTTCACCTTCGCGTGCGACGGAAGCACCAAGCAGTAGGGCTCCGCCGAAGCGCCCCGTAGCGCCGGGGCGAGCGGAAGCACGGATGGGCCGAGGCCATCGGCCCATCACCCGCCCCTCCCGACGCAGCCGAGGAGTCCGCCCGCGTGAAACCGACCTACCCCGTGGACCTCGCGGCCCGGGCGTCCAACCTGTCCGAGCGGATCCAGGTCGTGTCCGGCCTCGGGCCGCCCGCCGCCGAGCCCCTGGCGGCCTTCGACGGCTGGCGGATCGAGCGGCTGGCCGCGAAGCTGGCCGCCAAGTTCGACGCCGAGACCAGCCCGCGGCCGGGGCGGACGCGGCACACCGAGCAGTCGCTGGGCGAGGTCCTGCGGGCCTACCGCCGGCACGAGCTCGGCCTCACCGATCCGGACGGTCCGCTGGGCCGCATGCTGGCCGGGCTCCACGCCGAATGGCTGCCCGTGTACCGGGAGGCGCTGGACGGCTACGACGCGTCGGGCGTCGCGTCGGTGACGGCGGACTGGCGCGAGGACGACGTCTACTACGGCCGGTTCGCGATCGCCTGCGAGCCGTTCCTGCTCCTCCTCGGACGCCGGCTCGCCCAGGCGATCGACGGCGGCGCCGCGTCCGGTGTCCGGGTCGCCCCCCGGCTGGTGCGCGACTTCCAGGTGTACCTGCTCGACCAGTTCGAGCTGGCGCTGGCGTGGGCCGTGGAGACCGACGCGAAGGTGCACTGCCGGTCGCACGGCATCGATCCGGCGAGCGCGACCCGCGACGACTACCGCGCCTACCTCGACAAGACGTTCGCGGACGCCGCCGCCCACCACCGCTTCCACCTGGAGTTCCCGCTGCTGGGCCGCTGGCTGGCCCAGGCCACCGGGCAGCTCGCCGCGCACGGCGCCCAGATGGTCGAGCGGATCCGCGACGACGCCGCCGCGCTGTCCGAGCGGTTCTTCGGACGGCCCGTCGCGGAGGTGCGCACCGCGCGGCTCGGCCGGTCCGACCACCACGCCGGGGGCCGCAGCGTCGCGATCGTCGAGGTCGGGCTCGCGGACGGCGCGCGGGAGTCCGTGGTCTACAAGCCCCGCGGGCTCGGCGGCGAGGCCGGGTTGCAGCGCCTGCTGGCGCGGCTGCGCGACGACGGCGTCCTCGGCTACGCCGAGCGGGCCGTGCTCCCGCGGGACGGCTACGGCTTCGAGGCGCTGATCCCGCCGGGACGCAACCGGGTCGCGACGCGGGAGGAGGCCGAGCACGTCTACGCCGAACTCGGCGGCTACCTGGCGATCTTCTACGTGCTGGGAGGCGGCGACCTGCACTTCGAGAACGTCCTCGTCGCGGACGGCCACGCCTTCATCTGCGACTGCGAGACGGTGCTCGGGGCGCTGCCGAAGGGGCACCCGCGCCCGTCGGGCACGCTGATGGACTCGGTGTTCAAGACCGGGCTGATCGAGTGGCCGCGCGGCGGGGCGGCGCCCGAGGGCGGGATGCGGCTCAGCGGCTACACCGGCGGCGGCGGTTACGAGATCCCGATGCCGGTGCCCGCGATCGACCGGGCGCAGTCGTTCGCGTCGTCGGTCACCTACCGCGAGGGGGTGCGCGTCGAGCCGGGCGCCGCCAACCGGGTGTTCGTCGGCGACGAGCTGACGCACGCGGAGGACTTCGCCGCCGCCATCGGCTCCGGCTTCGACCGGGTCTACGAGTGGTTCCGGCGGCGGCCCGACGAGGCGGTCGAGTGCGTGTCGCAGGCGTTCGCCGGCTCCAGCGTCCGCTTCATCAACTGGAGCACGCAGGTCTACGCGCAGCTGCTGGCGGCGGCCCGGCATCCCCGGTGCCTGCTGGAGCCGCTGGAGGCCGACCTGCTGATCAACACGGTGCGCACCTTCCCCCGCAAATGGGACCAGGACGCCGCCCTCCCCGAGTGGGAGCTGGTGTCGATGTGGCGCCAGGACGTCCCGCTGTTCACCGTCGAGGCGGGCGGCACGGCGCTCGTCCACGACCACGCGTCCGCCGTCCAGGCGGAGCTGGAGACGAGCCCGCTGGAGTACGCCGCGTCCCGGATCAGGGGGCTGTCCGAGCGGAACCGCGCGCAGCAGCGCCAGTACATCGCCGCCGGGCTGGCCGGCGCGGACGTGACGAGCGCCGACTTCGCCGCCACGTGCGTCGAGCGGGCGGCCGGGCTCGGGGAGCTGCTCTGCGCGATGCTCCGGGAGCCGGACGCGCCCGCCCCGTGGACGTCCTTCCTCATCACCGGCGAGGGGCGGGACGAGGTCGACATCGAGGGCGACCTCTACAACGGCTCGGGCGGCATCGCGCTGTTCCTGGCCTACCTCGACGCCCTGGACCCGCGGCCGGAGTTCCGCGCGGCGGCGCGGCGGGCGCTCGCCCACGCCGTGGTCACGGTCGACCGGCGGCGCATCGGCGCGTTCACCGGGCTCGGCGGCATGATCTACCTCCTGACGCACCTGTACCGGCTGTGGGAGGAGCCCGCTCTGCTCGACCACGCCCTCGAACTGAGCGACGAGCTGTCCGGGCGCATCGAGCGGGACGCGCAGCTCGACGTCTTCCACGGCGCGGCCGGGCTCATCCCCGTGCTGATCGGGCTGGCCGGCGCGGCGGACGGGCAGGGCCTGGAGCAGGCGCACCGGTGCGCCGAGCACCTGCTGCGCCGGGCGGAGGCCGACGGCGACACGCTCTCCTGGCCCGGGTCCGACATGGGCGCGGCGGGCGCCAACCTGACCGGGCTGTCCCACGGCGCGGGCGGTGTCGGATGGGCCCTGATCGCGCTGGGCCGGCTCACCGACCGGCCCGAGTACGTCTCGGCCGGGCGGCGCGCCTTCGCCTACGAGGCCCGCCACTTCGACCAGAGCGCGCAGGACTGGTACGACCTGCGCGAGTTCCCGGGCGGGACGCTGTGGCAGGGGCGCCACTACGCCAACGCCTGGTGCAACGGCGCGTCCGGCATCGGGCTGAGCCGCATCGCGAGCTGGGCCCTGCTCGGCCGGGACGACGACGCGCTGCTGACCGAGGCGAGGCAGGCGCTGACCGCGACCATGCGCAACTACCCGCGGCTGATGAACGACTCGCTGTGCCACGGCCGGTCGGGCAACGCCGAGCTGTTCCTGCGGTTCGCGCTGCTCGCCGACGAGCCGGCGTTCCGGCTGGAGGCGAACGTCCAGGTGCAGGCGCAGTGGCGCAACCTGGAGGACGCCCCGCCGATGTCCACCAGCGGCTTCTTCCCCGGGCTGATGCTCGGCCTGTCCGGTTTCGGGATGCACTTCCTGCGGCTGGCCGATCCGGAGCGGGTCCCCTCGGCCCTGCTCCTGGACGCTCCGCCGCCCGCGCCGATCCGAAGGGTGAACTGAACCATGTCCGTCGAGTCCTGCGCGGCGTTCCTGCGCGCCGCCCTTCAAGACGCCCAGGTCAGGCAGCAGATGAAGGCCATGACCGCGGTCGGGGAGCTGGTCCGCCTCGGCCGGGAGCACGGCTACCTGTTCGACGGCCGGGACGTGGCGGTGGCCTCCTCCGCATCCGAATTCGCCACGTACACGAAACCGTCCGCGCCGGGACCGTCCGCGGCGAAGGTGCCCGCACCGCGACCGGCGCCGTCCGCGACCGAGCCGTCCGCGACCGAGCCGACCGCGTTCTACCACCACGAGTACGACATGGACCAGATCCCCGGTTTCGCCGCCGTCATCGACGAGCTGCCGGCGTTGAAGATCAAGCCGTCCACGGTCGACCTCGCCCGGTTCGACGAGGGCTTCCGGGCGGACGACCTGCGCTCCACCTCGCTGGCCCCCGGCAGCGCCGAGTACGAGCGGTGGCGCGCCGAGCCGCCGGACCCGCCGCCCGCCCCGGGGAGCAGGCGCGACTTCCACCTCGTGAACCTGGACGAGCACGTCGAGCACGAGGGCTACGCCGCCTACTTCGCCGCCAAGGTCCGGCTGGTCGACGCCCTGGAGAAGGTGTTCGGCGGCGACGTCCGGCTGTCCGGCGGCATGTGGTACCCGCCGTCGGCCTACCGGCTGTGGCACACCAACGAGGACCAGCCGGGCTGGCGGATGTACCTGATCGACTTCGACGGGGAGTTCGCCGACCCCGAGCACACCTCCTTCTTCCGGTACCAGCATCCCGAGACGCGGGAGCTGGTCACCCTGCCGGAGCGCCCGCGGCTGGTGCGGTTCTTCAAGATCGAGCAGGATCCGGAGCGGCTGTTCTGGCACTGCATCGTCAACCCGACGCGGCGGCACCGGTGGAGCTTCGGCTGCACCGTCCCCGACACCTGGCTCGACGACATCGCGGGCCGGTCGTGAACCTCCGCCCCCCGCGCGCCACCACGAACCCCGCCGAGCCCGCCGCGTCCGCCGAGCCCGCCGCGTCCGGCGGCGGCTCCGACCGGGTGACGCCCGCGATCAGGGCGGTCGGCCTGCGCAAGCGCTACCCCGGCGTCGACGCCGTGGCCGGGATCGACCTGACGATCGCCCCTGGCGAGAGCTTCGGGTTCCTCGGGCCGAACGGGGCGGGCAAGACCACCACGATCGCGATGCTGTGCACGCTGGCGGTGCCCACCGCCGGCCGGATCGAGATCGCCGGCCACGACGCGCGCACGGACGCCGCCGCGGCCCGCCGCCGGATCGGGCTGATCTTCCAGGAGAGCACCCTGGACGACCGGCTGACCGCCGCCGAGAACCTCCGGTTCCACGCCGACCTGTACAACGTGCCCGCGGCGCGGGTCCCGGCGCGCGTCGCGGAGACGCTCGCGCTGGTCGGGCTGACCGGCGTCCGCGACGCGGTGGTCCGCACCTTCTCCGGCGGCATGCGCCGGCGCCTGGAGATCGCCCGCGCGCTGCTGCACCGCCCGCAGATCCTGTTCCTGGACGAGCCGACGATCGGCCTCGACCCGAACGCGCGCGCCCAGGTCTGGCGGTACCTGCGGCACGTCTGCGAGAACGAGGCGGTCACGCTCTTCCTGACCACGCACCACCTCGAAGAGGCCGAGCAGTGCGACCGCATCGCGATCGTGGACGCGGGCCGGATCGTCGCGCAGGGCAGTCCCGCCGAGCTGAAGTCGGTGCTCGGCGCCGACCGCGTCGACCTGCGCACCGGCGACGACGACGCGGCGGCGGCGCTGATCGGCGAGCGCCTCGGCCTGGAGACGGCGCGGGGCCGCGACGGGCTGAGCCTCCAGGTGCCGGACGGGGCGCGCGTGCTGCCGCGGCTGCTCGCCGAGCTGGACGTCCCCGTGTACGAGGCGCGGGTCACCTCACCCAGTCTGGACGACGTCTTCCTGCATCACACCGGGCACCGGATCCGCGACGAGGCGCCGTCCGAGAGGCCGGTCCCGCTGGACGCCGCGTCCCGTGCGGTGCGCGAGCCCGTGCTGCCCGAGCCTCTCAGGGGAGGGCCGCGGGCGGAGCTGCGCGCGCTGGGGATGGTGTGGCGGCGCGAGATGCTGCACTTCAGGCGGGACCGCGTCGGAGCGGCGCTGTCCCTGGTCCAGCCGCTGGTGTTCCTGTTCGTCCTCGGCGTCGGCCTGGCGCGCCTGATGCCCGGCGCGAACGGCGGCGCCTACCAGCTCTTTCTCTTCTCGGGCGCGCTGGTGACGGCCGCGCAGGGTCCCGCGCTCGCCACCGGGACCTCGATCATGTGGGACCGGCAGGGCGGCTTCCTGCGCGAGATGCTCGCGGGCCCCGCCGCCCGCGGGTCGCTGCTGGTCGGCAAGTGCCTCGGCGGGACGACCGTGGCCGCCTGCCAGGCCGCGATCCTGCTCACCACCGCCGGCCTGGTCGGGATGCCCCTCGACGGGACGCTGATCGCGCTGCTGCTGGGCGAGCTGGTGCTTGTGTCGCTGGCCATGACCGTCCTCAGCGTGCTGCTGGCGACGCTCCTGACCCGCCCTCAGACCTTCGGCACGGTGCTGTCGGTGATCATGGCGCCGCTGGTGTTCCTGTCCGGCTCGTTCTTCCCGCTCGGCGCGATGCCGCCGTGGATGGCGGGGCTGGCGCTGGCCAACCCGCTCACCTACGCAGTGGACGTGATGCGCCGCACCATCGCGGCGTTCCTGCCGGGCGCCCCGCCCCCGCTGTTCCGGCCGCTGAGCCTGGGCTCGTGGCAGCCGCCGGTGCCGGCCGAGTGCGGCCTGCTGGCGGTGCTGACCGTCGCCGGCCTGGCCTGGGCCGCCCGCCGCTTCTCTCGCCTCACCTGATCGCGGTGTGACCTGCGCCATCGCCGTCCGGAGGACCGTGTCCGAGGACGTACGTTGTGATCATGAATGCGGAGATCGTGGCCGGAACGGCCGATGATGTCGATGCGCTGGAGCCGCTGTGGCTGGCGATGCTCGAACACCACCGCGACGTGACCGGCGCGGAGTGGCCGGTGCGCGGCCCCGAACCCTCCTGGGAGCTGTGCCGCAAGGACTATCAGTCCTGGCTCGGCGAGGACGGCGCGTTCCTGCTCATCGCACGCGACCCCGACACGGGCGGGCCGCTCGGCTACGTCCTGTGCCGGCTCCAGCCGTCGGGGCCGACGTTCGATCTCGGTGAGCGGCGCGGGGAGGTCGACTCCCTGGTGGTCTCCGAGCAGGCCCGCGGGAGCGGTCTCGGCTCGGCGCTGCTGCGGGAGTGCAAGGAGGAGCTGCGCCGCCGCGGCGTCGCGTACTGGTCGATCGGCGTCGTGGAGGCCAACGAGGACGCGGTCCGGCTGTACGAGCGCGTCGGCTTCAGGCCGTGGGTCCGCGAGCTCCTGGCGCGGGTGGACGACGAGTAAAAGGCGAGGTGAGGCTTGCCACACAGTACTTACTTACCAGTAGGTTGCCGGTTATGGTCGTCCCTATACCGGGAAGGGAGCGCACCATGGCACACGACATTGCTCGGCGTGAGGTCCGGGACGGCGGTGTCGCCGGACGGTTGCTGGACTCGTCCGCGAAGCTCTCCTACGACCCGATGGTCGAGGTCGACTGGGAGACGCCCCTCGACACGGACTTCCACGGCGCGAGCCCGGAGTGGAGCACCCTGTACGGCACGGCGTACTGGGACGAGCTGACCGACGCGCAGCGCAAGGAGCTGACGCGCCAGGAGGCCGCGTCGGTCGCCAGCACCGGGATCTGGTTCGAGATGATCCTCCAGCAGATGATCCTGCGGGACGTGTACGCCAAGGACCCGACCAGCGAGACCGTCCAGTGGGCCCTCACCGAGATCGCGGACGAGTGCCGGCACTCGATCATGTTCGCGCGGGGCGCCAAGAAGCTCCGCGCCCCCGCCTACCGGCCCCGCCGCCTCGTGGTCGAGATGGGCCGGGCCTTCAAGACGCTCGCCTTCGGCGAGGCCGCCTACGCCGCGATCCTGGTCGCCGAGGAGGTCCTCGACGTCATGCAGCGCGACTGGATGCGGGACGAGCGGGTCGTGCCGTTCGTCCGGACGATCAACAACATCCATGTCGTGGAGGAGTCGCGGCACATGAAGTTCGCCCGCGACGAGACCCGCAAGCGGCTCGCGAAGGCGGGCTGGCTGCGGCGCCAGGTGCAGGCGCTCGTGGTCGCGGTGTCGTCCTACATCATCGTCAGCAGCATGGTGAACACGAAGGTGTACGCCAACGCCGGGCTCGACCGGGACCGGGCCGTCCGGGAGGCGAAGGCGAACGAGCACCACAAGGCGATGCTGCGCTCCAGCTGCGCCGGGCTCATGGAGTTCCTGGCCTCGGCCCGCCTGCTCACGAAGCCGGCCCTCGTGTTCTACAAGCGCGCGAACCTGATCTGAGACCGGGCGCGCGAACCATGGCCCACGCCATCACCCAGACCTGTTGCAGCGACGCCACCTGCGTCGCCGTCTGCCCCGTGAACTGCATCCACCCGGCGCCGGGCGAGCCGGCGTTCGGCGGCACCGAGATGCTCTACATCGACCCGGCGACGTGCATCGACTGCGGCGCCTGCGTCGACGCCTGCCCGGTGGACGCGATCTTCCCGGTCGAGGACCTGCCCGCCGGGCAGCGCGAGTACGCGGAGATCAACGCGGACTACTTCGCCGGCGCGGAGCCGCCGGTCGCCGAGGACGGCCCGAACTTCCACCGGTGGCAGGACCCGGAGTTCGACCGCGTCCTGCCGGCCGACTTCGCCCCGATCCGCGTCGCGGTCGTCGGCACGGGGCCGGCCGGCATGTACGCGGTGGAGGACCTGCTGCTGCACACGGGCGCCGAGGTCACGCTGATCGACCGGCTGCCGGTGGCCGGGGGGCTGGTGCGCTACGGCGTGGCGCCCGACCATCCGGCGACCAAGAGGGTCGGCGAGGCCTTCGCGCGGTTCCACACCCATCCCCGGGTGCGGATGGTGCTGGGGCTGAAGGTCGGCGAGGACGTCACCGCGGCGGAGCTCGCCGCGCACCACGACGCGGTGATCTACGCGGTCGGCGCGTCCGGTGACCGCCGCCTCGGCGTCCCGGGCGAGGATCTCCCCGGCGCCGTCGCGGCCACGTCGTTCGTCGCCTGGTACAACGGCCATCCCGACGTCGCGCCGGACGCCGTGGACCTGTCCACCGAGCGGGTTGTGGTGGTCGGCAACGGCAACGTCGCCATCGACGTCGCCAGGATCCTCGTCGCCGATCCCGACGACCTGGCCGGCACCGACATCGCCGACCACGCGCTCCAGGCGCTGCGGGGCAGCAACGTCCGCGAACTCTTGCTGCTCGGGCGCCGCGGACCCGAGGACGCCGCCTACACCCGGTCCGAACTGCTCGCCCTCACCCACCTGCGCGGCGTCGGCCTGGCCGTCGACGACCACGACCCGCGGACCGCCGCGGCGATCGAGGCGGCGGGCCCCCGGGACAAGGCCGCCCTGCTCCGGGACGTGCCGCGCGTCAGCGTGGACTGGGCGCACCCGCCCCCTGCCGGGCGCCGCATCGTCTTCCGCTTCCACTCCGCGCCCGTCGAGATCACCGGCACCGGCGCCGTCCAGGGCGTGCGCGTCACGGGACCGTCCGGTGAGACGGAGATCCGCGCCGGGCTGCTGCTGCGGGCGATCGGGTACCGGGGCGCCGCGATACCCGGGCTGCCCTTCGACGAGGCCACGGGCACGATCCCGAACACGGACGGCCGGGTCGCCGGCCTGCCGGGGACGTACGTCGTCGGCTGGATCAAGCGCGGCCCCACCGGCGGCATCGGCGCCAACCGCGCCTGCGCCGCCGAGACCGTCGGTGCGCTGCTGGACGACGCCGTCCACGGCCGCCTGCCCGCGCCCGAGCTCCCGGCGAAGGCGTTCCACCGGCTGGCGCGCCGCCGCAACCGCGACATCGTCGACGCGCGCGGCCTCGCAGCGATCGACCGCGCCGAGGTGGCGCGCGGCGGCCGGATCGGCAGGCCGCGCAGCAAGCTCGTCTCGGTGCCCGAGATGGTCGCGGCGTCGAAACGCCGCCTGCGCCGCCCCGTCTGATCCACCGCGCGCTCCGCGGTCAGGCACTGACGGCCCTCTTGTAGAGGCGCGTCGCCAGCGGGACGAACACGGTGAGGAGCACGGCGATCCAGAGCAGCGACACCGGGACGGCGTGCCGGAGGGGCCACGCGTCCGGGACCGCCATCGCGCTGCTCGTGTTGCCGAAGAGCTCCCGTGCCGCCTGCGTGAACGTCGAGACGGGGTTCCACTCGGCGGCGACGCGCAGCGGCGCGGGCAGCCTGGACGCGTCGAGGTAGGCGTTGGAGATGAACATCAGCGGGAACGAGACCATCGTCGCGATGTTGTTGAAGCTCTCCGGCGTGCGCAGGGCCAGCGCGACCGTCGCGGTGAACCAGGAGAACGCGTAGGCGAACAGCAGCAGCAGACCGAACCCGAGGACGGCCTCGCCGGGCGAGGAGTGCACCCGCCAGCCGACGACCAGCCCCATCGCCGCCATGACGACCAGGCTCGCGATGTTCATCAGCAGGTCGCTGACGGTCTGGCCGACCAGCACCGCGGAGGGGGCCATCGGCAGCGAGCGGAACCGGTCGAAGATGCCCTTCCCCAGGTCGAGGGTCAGCGTGTAGCCGGTGGTCTGCGCGCCGATGATCACGGCTTGGACGAAGATGCCCGGGATGAGGAACTCCCGGTACGACATCCCCGGCACCTCGATCACGCTGCCGAAGACGTAGGCGAACATCAGCACGAACACGATCGGGAACATGACCGCGGAGCCGAGCAGGTCGGGCGACCGCCTGATCTTCAGGGCGTCGCGCCTGGCGATGGTCCAGCCGTCCGCGACGGTCGTGGTGAACGCGTTCATCGGACGGCCTCCCTGGCCTGCTCGTCGGTGCCGGGCGCCCGGTGCCCGGTCAGGGTGAGGTAGACGTCGTCGAGCGTGGGCCGCCGCAGCCCGGCGTCCCGGACCCGGATGCCCTCGTCGGCGAGCCGGCCGAGGGCCTCGCGGAGCGCCCCGGGACCGTCCGTGACGGGCACCGTGATCCGCAGCGACTCCGGGGCGGTCTGCATGGCGCCGACGGCGACCCAGGCGAGGGCCTGCCGGGCGGTCTCCATCTCCGCGGCGTCGCTCACGGTCACCGCGACGCGGTTGCCGCCGACCTGGTCCTTGAGCTCGTCGGGGGTGCCGTGGGCGATGGCGCGGCCGTGGTCGACGACCAGGATGCGGTCGGCGAGGTGGTCGGCCTCGTCCATGTACTGGGTGGTCAGCAGCAGCGTGCTGCCACCGGCGACGAGTTCGGAGATGGTGTCCCACAGCGCGGCGCGGGCGCGGGGGTCGAGGCCGGTGGTGGGCTCGTCCAGGAACAGGACCGGCGGGTCGGCGACCAGCGCGCCGGCGAGGTCGATGCGGCGGCGCATGCCGCCGGAGTAGCCCTTCACTGGACGGTCCGCGGCGCCGGCGAGGTCGAAGCGCTCCAGCAGCTCGCGGGCGCGGGCCCGGCTGCGCCTGGCGCCCAGGTGGTACAGGCGGCCGACCATCTCCAGGTTCTCGGCGCCGGTGAGGTGCTCGTCGACGGCGGCGTACTGGCCGGACAGCCCGATGCGCTCCCGCAGCCGCCGGGCGTCCCGGACGATGTCGCACCCGGCGACGGTCGCGCGGCCCGCGTCGGGCGCCACCAGCGTGGTCAGCACGCGCACGGCCGTCGTCTTGCCCGCGCCGTTCGGGCCGAGCAGGGCGAGCACCGACCCTTGCGGGACGGAGAAGCCGAGCCCGTCCAGGGCCGTCACCTCGCCGTATCTCTTGACCAGTCCCTCGGCTGTGATCGCGTCGCTCATGGGGGCTCCTCGCTGGTGCTCTCGGGTCAGGACCGGTGGACGTCGATGTCGCCGTAGTTGGTGCGGGCGTGCACCTCGACGACCGAGTCGGTGGCCTCGGGGCCTTCGGCGGCGTCCAGCGCGTTGCGGACGACGCCGTTCTTGGAGTGCAGGTCGAGCCAGGCGGCGGTGCCCTCGGCGATGCCGACGTCGACCTTGCCGTGGCCGCCCTCCAGGTGGAGGCTGCCGCTCACCGCCGAGCCGATCCGCATCCGGCTGTAGGCGGTCCGGGCGGTGAGCCTGCCCATGACTCGGGCGACGGTGATGTCACCCGTGCCGGTCTTCACCTGGAGGTCGCCGGTCACGTCGCCGAGGACGACGGAGCCGGTGGAGACCTTCAGCGTGCCGGGGCCTTCGACGGACCCGATCCGCGCCGCCCCGGTGGAGACGGTCACCTCGACGGCCCCGGTCACCCGTTCGACCGAGACGTCGCCGGTGGACGCCTTGACCTCCAGCGGACCGGTCTCCTCCAGGCGCACCTCGCCGAGGGCGCTGCGCAGGACCGTCCGGCCGAGCGGGCCGGTGGCGAAGACGTCCGCGACGACGTCGGCCTCCAGGGCGGACCCGGCGGGCAGGTCCACGCTCACGTCGATGGAGCCGCGCCAGGGGAGCAGGTGCCCCAGCGCCTTGGGCTTGGGGCCCTTGACCAGCAGGCGTCCGCCGGAGAACTCCACGGCGGTCCGCTCGGCGGCCTGCACGCTCGCCTCGCTGGACGGGTCGCTCGGGCGCACCTCCACCACGGTGTCGGCGCGGTCGGTGGCGTTGATCCGGACCCGGCCGACATAGATGTCGATGTCGGCGGTGATCGGTCCGGGCGTGTCGAAAGCGGGCATGCGGAACCCTCCTCGTGGGTCCGGTGGAACGCCCGGCCTCGGACCGGGCGACGAATGGTGGGCGGCGGGCGCCGCGTGGGGCGCGGCAGGTGCCGCGTGGGGGACGGCGGGCTGCCTCAGCGCACCCAGCCGGTGTAGCCGCGGCCGCTCCGCGCCTGCTGCGGCGGGGCGGCGGGACGGGGAGCGGCGCCGGGCTCGAACGCCGCGGAGATCGCGCGGACCAGCCAGGCGTTGACCGAGACCCCCTGCCGTCCCGCCGCCTCCTCCACCCGCGTCTTGAGGTGCTCGGGCAGCCGCAGCGTCATCCGCGCCGTGCCGCCCTCGTCCGCGGACGGCGGTGCGGCGTGCGCGGCCGACGCGACGGCGTGCGCGGCCGAAGCGATGGCCTCCGCGCCGGCGGAGGACGCGTCGGCGGGCGGCGCGACGGCCTCCCGCGCCGCCCCCTCGCCGGCCTTGCCGCCGGACGGGTCCGACGGCGGCGGCGTCACCACGAACGCCGGATCGCCGCCGCGCAGCCGCACCTCGACCGAGCCCGGCGCCAGCTCGCTGGTGATCTCGTCCGCCGCGGCCGACAGCGCCTCCAGCAGGGTGAGCCTGGCGGCCGAGTCCAGGACGCCGGTGAGGCGCTCGGCCAGCGCGCGGACGTCCGGGCCGCCGGCCTCGGCGGCGACCGCGAGTTCGCGGCGGAGCTTCTCGACGTACGGCATCAGGTCCATGCCCCGACTATGACGCCAATATGACGTCAAGTCAAGCCAAAGTGACGTCACATGACAGCACTACGACGTCACGGCGACATCACTCGCATCGTCCTCATATCCGCGGCCGGAGACGTCAAGAACCGCCCGCCCGCTCCGACCAGGACACGGAAGCAGGCTCCAGACGAAAGAAGGACCGACGTGAGACACGAAGACCAGGGCGCCCCCGGCGCCCTCGCCGGACCGCGCGAGTGGCTGGGTCTGGCGGTGCTCGTCCTGCCGACGCTGCTGGTCGCGATGGACCTGACGGCGCTGCTGCTCGCGCTGCCGCGGCTCAGCGCCGACCTGGGCGCGACCGGCACCGAGCAGCTCTGGATCAGCGACGGCTACGGCTTCCTCGTGGCCGGCTTCGTGGTCACCATGGGCACGCTCGGCGACCGGATCGGCCGCCGCCGGCTGCTGCTGGCCGGCGCCGCGGCGTTCGCGGTGCTGTCCGCGGTCGCCGCGTACTCGACGAGCCCGGAGATGCTGATCGCGGTCAGGGCGCTCCTCGGCATCGCGGGTGCGACCCTGATGCCCTCGACGCTGGCCCTGATCACCAACATGTTCCGCGACGACGCGCAGCGCGGCCGGGCGATCGCGATCTGGGCGACCTGCCAGTTCGCCGGCGGCGCCCTCGGGCCGGTCCTCGCCGGCGTGCTGCTCCAGCGCTTCTGGTGGGGCTCGGTGTTCCTGGTCGCCGTCCCGGCCATGGCCGTCCTGCTGCTCGCCGGGCGGATCCTGCTGCCCGAGTTCCGCACCGCCGCGCCCGGCCGCCTCGACCCGCTCAGCGTCGGGCTGTCGCTGGCCGCGGTGCTGCCGGTGGTGTACGGCCTCAAGCAGCTGGCCGCCGGCGGCGCGCACGGCCCGGCCGTCCCCCTCGCGGCGATCGCCGTCGGCGCGGCTGCCGGCGCCGTGTTCGTCCGGCGGCAGCTCGCCCTCGACACCCCGCTGCTGGACCTGCGGCTGCTGCGCGACCGTCCCGTCTCCGCCGTCCTGGTCGCGCTGGTGTTCGCCGGCGTCGCCATGGCCGGGACGGGCCTGATGGTCACCCAGTACCTCCAGAGCGTGCTCGGCTACTCGCCGCTGGAGTCGGCCCTGTGGTTCGCGCCGATGGGCCTCGGCGTCGCGGTCGGCACGATGACCGCGCCCGCGCTGGCCAAGCGCATGCGTCCGGCCGCCGCGATCGCCGCCGGGCTGGCCCTGTCCGCGGCCGGGTCGGTCCTACTGACCCAGGTGGACGGCACCGGCGGCCTCCCGCTCGTCCTGGCGGGCATCACCGTCCTGGCGCTGGGCACCGGCCCGCTGTTCGCGCTCGGCACCGGCCTGGTCGTCGGCTCGGTCCCGCCGGGGCGCGCCGGGGCGGCGGCGTCGATGTCGGAGACCGGCAACTACTTCGGCGGCTCGCTCGGCCTGGCGCTGCTCGGGGTGGTCGGCGCCGCCCTGTACCGCGACCGGATGGCCCACGTCGACGCGCCCGCCGCGGCACGCCAGACGCTCGCCGGTGCCGGCGCCGCCGCCCGGGACCTGCCGCACGCCCAGGCCGCCGAGCTGATCCGCACCGCCAACGACGCCTTCACCAGCGGCCTGAACGTCACCGGCGCGATCGCCGCCGCGCTCTTCGGCGGCCTCGCGGTCCTCGTCATGGCGATGCGCCCCGCCCCCGCCACCCCTACCAGCGGGGGAGGGAAGCCGCCCGCGCGGGGGAGGCGGCCGGAGCCCGCCGACGGAGATCGTGGACGTGTCGTCGTGCCCTGACTCCCAGGAGACCAGATGGTCAGCCGGAAACTGAAGATCAAGATGGCGGTCGTCGCCGCGCTCGCGGCCCTCATCGCCGGAGCGTCGCTGGCCACGGGCACGGACGAGCCCGCGTCCACCGGCGCTCCGGCCGCCGGGACCGCGCGATGACCGCCGTGCAGGCACCGCCCGCCGCCCGGGCGACCAGGGGACCGGTGCCGCGATGGGCCGACTGGACGGCGCAGGCCACGATGTGGTGCGTCGTCCCGTCCGGCATCTGGCGGATCCTCTTCGGGCTCGGCCTGCCCATGGGCTTCACCGGGTCCCAGGACCCGGAGAACGGCCCGTGGTTCGTGCTGCCCTACGTCATCGCGCTGACCGCCTTCTCCGAGGCGGTGGCGTTCCTGGGCATGGGGCTCGTCCGGCCGTGGGGCGAGGTGTGGCCGCAGTGGGTGCCGTTCCTGCGCGGGCGGACGGTCCACCCCCTCGCGGCGATCATCCCGGCCGCGCTGGGCTCGGTGGCCCTGATCCTGCTGTGGACGTCCTTCGTCTTCGCCGCGTTCCAGGCCGATCCGGATCCCGAGATGCCCCACGGGGCCAAGGCCGTCCTGCTCTACGTGTGCTACCTGCCGCTGGTGGCGTGGGGGCCGCTGCTCGCCGCGGTCACGGTGGCCTACGCCGTCCGCCGCCGACGCTACGGCTGACCGGACGGCCGCGCACCCCCCGGCACGCGGCCGCCCACGCCCCGCCCGGCTCAGCGCCAGCCGAGCTCCGGCGCCACGTGGGTGAGGATGTTGTCCAGGACGTGCACGTTGTAGTCCACGCCGAGCTGGTTGGGGACCGTGAGCAGCAGCGTGTCCGCGGCCTGGACGGCCTCGTCCTCGGCGAGCTGCTTGACCAGCACGTCCGGCTCGGCGGCGTAGGACCGTCCGAAGATCGCCCTGGTCTTGTCGTCGATCATCCCGATCTGGTCGCCGGAGTCGGTGCCGCGGCCGAAGTAGGCGCGGTCCCGGTCGTCGGTCAGGGCGAAGATGCTGCGGCTGACCGACACGCGCGGCTCGCGCTCGTGCCCCGCGTCCTTCCACGCCCGCCGGTACGCCTCGATCTGCTTGCGCTGCTGGACGTGCAGCGGCTCCCCGGTCTCGTCGTCCTTGAGGGTGGAGCTCTGGAGGTTCATGCCCAGCCGCGCGGCCCACTCGGCGGTCGCGTTGGAGCTCGACCCCCACCAGATGCGCTCCAGCAACCCCTCCGAGTGCGGTTCGACGCGCAGCAGGCCGGGCGGGTTGGGGAACATCGGCCGCGGGTTCGGCTCGGCGAAGCCCTGGCCCCGCAGGACCGTCAGCAGCACCTCGGTGTGCTTGCGGGCCATGTCGGCGTCGGTGTCGCCCTCGGACGGCTCGTAGCCGAAGTACCGCCAGCCGTCGATCACCTGCTCGGGCGAGCCGCGGCTGATCCCGAGCTGGAGCCGCCCGCCGGAGATCAGGTCGGCCGCCCCGGCGTCCTCGGCGAAGTACATCGGGTTCTCGTAGCGCATGTCGATCACGGCGGTGCCGATCTCGATGCGCGAGGTCCGCGCGCCGATCGCGGCGAGCAGCGGGAACGGCGAGGCGAGCTGCCGGGCGAAGTGGTGCACCCGGAAGTAGGCGCCGTCGGCGCCGAGGTCCTCCGCCGCGACGGCGAGGTCGATCGACTGCGACAGCGCGTCCGCGGCCGACCGGGTCCGCGAGCCGGCGCCGGTGCTCCAGTGGCCGAACGAGAGAAAGCCGATCGTCTTCATGCCCGGTCCAACCATGCCGTCCCCGGCACAATTCCGCAGCCCAGCCGCCCCGCGGCGCTCACGCCTCCCGGGGTGCGAGCGTCCGGTCGATGTGGGCCGCCAGGCGGGCGGCCGTGGCGTGCGCCCACGCGGAGGCCGAGGTGAGCGAGGTGTTCAGGGCGGTGTTGAGGCGGTGGGTCAGCGCGACGGCCATGAGGGAGTCCAGTCCGATCTCGGTGAACTTGGCGTGTGCGGGGATGGAGGCGTGATCGGCGCCCAGCAGCGCCGCGAGACCGCGCAGGACGATCTCCTGGATCAGCTCGGTGCGCGCCGGGCCCGGCGGATGCGCGTGGACGGCGGCGGCGTCGAACTCCTGCTTCGGCTCGTCCGCGGTCGTGTGCAGCTCGGCCAGGAGCGGGGCCTTGACGCCGTGCGGGTGGTACAAGGCCATCACGTCCGGCTGGTAGGGGAACATCCCGGTGTTCACCCGGCCGTGGCGGATGAGCTCCTCCAACGCGGCGAACCCCTCGGCGTTCGAGATGGTGTCGAATCCGCGCGAGGCGAAGTCGGTGGCGCGGCCGGTCTCCCCCCAGGCGCCCCAGTCCACCGACAGGGTGCGCAGGCCCTGCCGGTGCCGCCACTCGGCGAAGGCGTCCACCCACGTCCCGGCCGCGGCGTAGTTGGCCTGCCCCAGGTTGCCGATCATGGCGGTGAGGGACGAGAAGATGACGAACCAGTCCAGATCGGTGCCGGCCGTCGCCTCGTGCAGGTTCCTGGCGCCGGTGACCTTGGGGTGCCAGACCGGCGCGACCCGGTCGGGGGTGAGCTCGGTCAGGGGCGCGTCGTCGAGGACCACGGCGGTGTGCAGGACGCCGCGCAGCTCCGGGCCGGCGGCGGCGACCAGCCGGGACGCGGTCGCGGGGTCGGCGATGTCGCCGCGGACCAGGTCGACCGAGCAGCCGGTGGCGCGCACGGCGTCCAGGGTGCGGCTCTCCTCGGGGCCGGGCCGGCCGCGTCCGCCGAGGACGATCCGGGCGGCACCGGCTTCCGCCAGCCAGCGCGCGGCCTCCAGGCCCACCCCCCTGGTGCCGCCCGTGACGATGTACGCGCCGCCGGGGCGGACCACCTGCCGGGGCGCCGCGCGCACCTCCAGACGGCGGCCCGGTCCGGGGAAGGTCAGCACGATCCGCCCGATGTGGTCGCCGGAGGCCAGCCGCTTGAAGGCGGCCGGGGCGTCCGCCAGCGGACGGGACTCGCAGGGCGGCAGCGGCAGCCGGCCGGCGGCGACCTCGGCGAAGACCCTCTCGGCGGCATCGCGGAAGATCTCCGGATGCCGGTCGAAGGTGAGCGTCATGTCCAGGGCCGCGTAGGTGTTGCCCCGGCGCAGGTCGCTCAGGTCGACGCGCGTGCCGTCGTACAGGTCGCGCTTGCCGATCTCCAGGAAGCGCCCGCGCGGCGCCAGCAGCGCCAGGGACGCGCGCATCGCCGGGCCGCTCAGGGAGTTGAGCACGACGTCGACGCCGCGCCCGCCGGTGGCCCGGCGGACCTCCTCGGCGAAGTCGAGGGTCCGGGAGTCGAAGACGTGCTCCACGCCCAGCTCGCGCAGGTGCCGCCGCTTGGCCTCGGTCCCCGCCGTGGCGAGGACGGTGGCGCCCAGCAGCCGCGCGACGGCGACCGCGGCGAGCCCCGTCCCCCCGGCCGCCGAGTGCACCAGCACCGTCTCGCCGCGGCCCAGCCGCCCGACGTCGTGGAGGAAGTGCCAGGCGTTGGCGTAGGTGAGGGCGACCGGCGCGAAGACGGCGGGATCGGTGCCGGACGGCAGCGGGATCGTCAGCGCGGCCCGGACCAGGCAGTGCGACACCATCGTCCCGCCCTCCGGGACGATCGCGGTGACGCGGTCGCCGCACCGCACGTGCTCGACGCCGTCGCCGACGGCGGCCACCACCCCGGTGACGTCGGAGCCGAGCCGAGGCCGATCGCCCTCCTCGGCCGGGTAGATGTTCAGGGCGACCATGACGTCGCGGAAGTGGACCGTGCACGCCTCCGCGCGCACCAGGACCTCGCCCGGTCCCGGAGCGGGCGGTTCCTGGCCGGTGGCAGTGAGGCCGAGCCCGTCCAGGCCGCCGTCGGGGCTGGGATCGAGCGCGTACGCCTCCTCCCCGGCGGTGATCCGGACCGTCCGGTCGTCGCGGGGAGGCCGCGGAGCCAGCGGAGCCCGCGCGACCCGGGCGACGTGCCGCCGCCCCTCCCGCCAGGCGACCTCCGTCTCGTCGTCTCCCGCGAGCACCTCGGTGGCCATGTCGGCGACGGTGTCGGCGTCCACCCAGCCGACGGCGGTGCCGAGGTTCTCGAAGGCGGCCGCGCGCAGCAGCCCGCGCAGCGCGCACACGTCGGGGTCGACCGGATCACCGTCCAGGACGGGCCGGGCCCGGACGCTCGCCAGCCACAGCCGCGGCGCCGTCGCCTTCCGCCCCGCGCCCAGCAGCGCCAGGACGTGGTTGACCCGGTCCAGGCCGTCCAGCGCGCCGGTGGCGCACCACACCACGCTCGGCGCGTCCTCCTCCGCACCGGCGTAGGGACCGGCCTGATCGAGATCATGGAGGACGGCCCGGTGACCGCGGTCGGCCAGGACCCGGACCAGCCGCTCGGCGGTCGGCTCGCCGTCCCCGGGCTCGCCGATCACGACCCAGCCCGCGGTGTCCGCAGCCGGTTCCGGCGCCCGCTCCGGGGCGTCCGGAGCCGGACGCCACACGATCTCGAAGAGCCGGCCGTTGAGCACCTGGGCGGCCGAGGGCGCCGGCACCCTGACGAAGCGCAGCCCCTCCAGCGCCCCCACCCACCGGCCGTCGTCGGCGTACAGGTCGGCGCGGCCGGACGCGGCCTCGTCCCCGTGCCGGTGCAGCTCGCACCGCGTCCACCCGATCACGCCGGGGTCGTCGGGCAGGACGATGGACTCGGCGCCGGTCGGCAGCCAGGGGCGGCCTTCCCCCGACGGGTCGTCATCGCCGGTCGCCAGCTCCATCGCCACCGAGAGGACGCATCCGTCGAGCAGGACCGGGTGCACGCGCGGCGCGCCCGCCCGGACGACGGCGTCCCGCGGGACCCGCACGCGCCGGATCCCGCCGGGAGCGACGGCGGTGATCGAGTGGAACGCCGGGCCGGTGTCCAGCCCGATCCGGGCGAACGCCTCGTACACCTTGTCGGGGGCCTCCCCGCCGGAGGGCGGCAGGACGAGCGGCGGCCGCGCGCCCGGCGAGGCCTCGCACGCGGTCACCGCCGCGGCGGCGACGCGCTCCCACGCCCCTCCCGCCTGGTACGAGACGTCCACCTGGACCCGCTGCCCGCTGACGGTCGCGGTGACGTGCACCGGCAGCGAGTCCGCCAGCGGCAGCAGCCGCTCGAAGCGGACGCCGTCCATGCGCAGCCGGCCGGTCGGGGCCTCCAGCAGCTCGCCCGCGGCGGCCAGCATCAGCTCGACGTACGCGGCGCCGGGGACCACGGCGTCGCCGCGCAGCGTGTGCTGCGCCAGCCAGGCGACCCGGCCGGTGCCGAGGTCGGCGCTCCACACGTGCCGGGTGCGGTCCTCGGCGTCCCGGTCGTGCAGGGCGAGGCGCTCGCCCAGCCACATGTGGCCGGAGCCGCCGCGCCGGGCGCCGTCCGCCTCGTCCCAGAACCGCGACCGGTCGAACGCGGTGGGCGGCAGGGCGACGCGCGCGCCGTCGCCGTTGACGGCCCGCAGGTCGACCGGCGTGCCGGCGACGTGCAGCCGCGCGGCCGCCCGGCACATCGTCTCGCGGGCGTCCTGGTCGCGCAGCAGGCTCGCCGCGGTGACGACGGGGGCGCCCAGCGCCGCGGCGCTCTCCTCCACGGCCTGGAGCAGCAGCGGATGCGGCGACAGCTCGGCGAACAGCCGGTGCCCGTCCTCCAGCAGCGCGCGGCACGCCCGGTCGAAGCGGACGGGCTCGCGCAGGTTGCGCGCCCAGTAGGCGGCGTCGAACTCGACCGGACGGCGCGGGTCCTGGCTGGTCGAGTACATCGGCACCTCCGGCGGCGCCCCGGTGAGCCACGCCACCTCGCGGGTCAGATCGTCCAGGATCGGGTCGACCTGCGGCGAGTGCGCCGCGACCGTCACCGAGATCCGCCGGCAGAACACGCCGCGCTCCTGCCAGCCGAGCATCACCGCGGCCACGGCCTCGCCGTGCCCGGCGACGACCGTCGCCGACGGCGACGTCACCACCGCCACCGACACCCCCGGCACGCGTTCGATCTCGGCCGCGACCTCGTCGGCGGGCAGCGCGACGCTGACCATCCGGCCGCCGGCCACCCGCTGCAGCATCGCCGACCGGGCCACAGTGATGCGCATGCCGTCCTCGGGCGACAGGATCCCCGCCGCCACCGCGGCGGCGGCCTCGCCCATCGAGTGGCCGACCACGGCGGCGGGCCGCACCCCCCACCCCCGCCACATCGCGGCCAGGCCGGTCTGCACCGCGAACACCAGCGGCTGCACCACGTCCATGCGCTCGCCGCACTCGCCCGAGGCCAGCATGGCCCGCAGCGAGAACCCGGCCTCGTCCGCCACGATCGGCTCCAGCCGGTCGACGGCGCCGGTGAAGGCCGGATCCCGGTCGAGCAGCGGGCGCGCCATCCCCGCCCACTGCGACCCGTGGCCGGAGAACACCCACACCGGCATGCCCGACAGCTCCGGCAGCCCGCCGACCACCCGGTCGTCGTCCGCCCCGGCCCCGCCGGCCAGCGCGCGCAGGCCGTCCAGCAGGTCCGCGCCGCCGGCGGCGAGGACGCAGGCGCGGCGCGCCAGGTGGCTGCGGTGCAGGGCGAGCGTGTGCGCGACGTCGCCCGGATCCGGCCGGGCC
>NZ_CAACUY010000064.1 GCF_900659615.1 Actinomadura fibrosa
CCGCGACCCTGCACGTGGACGCGCCGTCGTCGCGGATCGACTGGTCCGCCGGTTCCGTCCGGCTGCTGACCGGGGCGCGGCCGTGGCGAGCTTCGCGCACGAGGTCGTGGCGGTCGTGGGCGCGGACGGCGACGACCTCGCCGAGCTGTCGGCGGGACCGGTCCAGGCGATGGTCAAGGAGGCGGCGGCGGTGTTCGCCGAGCACCAGCCGGTGCGGCGGACGTTCTCCACCGGGATCAGCCGCACGGTGACGTCCCCGGCCGCGCTGCCGGAGGCGTACGAGCAGGCCGTCAAGGCCGTGCGGGTGGGGCGCCAGCTGCACGGCGCCGGCGCCCGCGCGCACTTCGACCAGCTCGGCGTGTACCGGCTGCTCAGCCTCGTGTCGGACCCGGCGGAGCTGCACGCGTTCGTCCGGGAGACCCTCGGCGACCTCGCGGCCGACGACGAGCCCGAGCTCGTGGACCTGCGGCGCACCCTCCAGGTGCTGCTGGAGACGAACCTGAACGTCGCCGAGACCGCCCGCAGGCTGCACTTCCACTACAACACGCTGCGCTACCGCATCGGGAAGCTGGAGCGCATGCTCGGGACCTTCACCGAGGACGCGCACCTGCGCCTCAACCTCACGCTGGCCCTTCACGTGCTGCGCATGCGCGGCATCTGAGCGTACTGGCGCCGGAGCGGCGGCGCCCGTACGATCTCCGCGGGTGACCGGAGGGCCCGCGCGGGCGGTCCTCCCAATCGCGGGCCCGGGCTTTGGCAGATGTCGCCGATGCCCGCCCACCTGGGTAGATCTACCTTGCCCGCATGAGCGCGCCAGGGCACGGACGCGCCCCGTGACCATGCCCTGACAGAGCCGCGACCATGCGGGGACCGTGCCCGCAGGGACCGCAGGAGCAGGAGGCCCGATGTCCATCGGCTGGAAGCTGCACGGCGACGGCCGGACGCCGCCGCCCGGCGAGGTCGTCAGGCCGGACGAGCGGCTCACGTGGCCGCGCACCGCCGGGATCGGCGCCCAGCACGTGGTCGCCATGTTCGGCGCCACGTTCGTGTTCCCGGTCGTGATGGGCCTGGACCCCAACCTGTCGATCATGATGTCCGGGGTCGCGACGATCCTGTTCCTGCTGATCGTCGGCGGCCGGGTGCCGAGCTACCTCGGCACCAGCGCCTCGTTCGTCGGCGCCGTCGCGGCGATCCGCGCCGCGGGCGGCGACAGCGCCACCGTGACCGGCGCGATCCTCGTCGCGGGGCTCGTCCTGCTGGCCGTCGGGCTCGTCATCCACTTCCTCGGCGGCGAGGTCGTCCACCGGGTGTTCCCGCCGGTGGTGACAGGCGCCGTCGTCATGCTCATCGGGTTCAACCTGGCGCCGGTGGTCGCGACCGTCTACTGGCCGCAGGACCAGTGGGTCGCCCTCGCCACGCTCTGCTTCGCGGTGCTCTGCACCGTCCTGCTCCGCGGGTTCTGGTCCCGCATCGCGATCCTGCTCGCGCTCGTGTTCGGGTTCGCGCTGTCGTGGGTCCTCGACCGCACGTCCGGCGACATCACGTCCGTGCTCCCCGGCCAGCACCTCCTGGACGCGGCGGGCAAGCCGTGCGCCGCCGAGGGCCCGTACTGCGTCGCGACGGCCTTCCCGCACGAGCGGCTCAGCTTCAGCGGCGTGGACGCGGCCGACTGGTTCGGCTTCCCGAGCCTGCACGCCCCGGACTTCAAGACGTCCGCGATCCTGCTGGCGCTGCCGCCGGTCATCGCGCTGATCGCCGAGAACACCGGGCACGTCAAGGCCGTCGCGGCGATGACCGGCGACGACCTCGACCCCGTCCTCGGCCGCGCCGTCGCCGCCGACGGCATCGGCACCGCCCTCGCCACCGCGGTCGGCGGCTCGCCCACCACCACCTACGCCGAGAACATCGGCGTCATGGCCGCCACCCGCATCTACTCGACCGCCGCCTACTACGTCGCCGCGGCCGTGGCGATCCTGTTCGGGCTCTGCCCGAAGTTCGGCGCGCTCGTCGCCGCGACGCCGGGCGGCGTGCTCGGCGGCATCACCGTCGTGCTGTACGGGATGATCGGCCTGCTCGGCGCCAAGATCTGGATCGAGAACCGGGTCGACTTCGGCGACCCCGTCAACCTCGTCCCCGTCGCCGCCGCGATCATCCTGGCGATCGGGAACGTCACGCTCGACATCACCGACGACTTCCCGCTCCAGGGTATCGCGCTCGGCACCATCGCCGTCCTCGTCGGCTACCACGCGCTGAACGCCGTCGCGCGCGGCGCCCGCGGCCCCGACACCGGCGGCGGCGTCATCGCGCCCGAGGAGAGGGAGATCGGCGGCCCGGTCCGCCCGCCCACGTCCAGCGCCGGCTGAACGGCGGCGCGCGTGAAACCGCCCCCCTTCGGCTACGCCGCCCCCCGCACCCTCGACGAGGCACTGGCCGCGCTCGCCGCCGCGCCCGGCGGGAAGGTCCTCGCCGGCGGGCAGAGCCTCATCCCGCTGCTGTCCATGCGGCTCGCCGCGCCGCCCGCGCTCATCGACATCAACCGCGCCGCCGAGCTGGACACCCTCCGCACCGGCGACGGCGGCGTGCGGGTCGGCGCGCTCGCCCGGCACGCCCGGGTGGAGCGCTCCGCCGAGGCCGCCGCCGTCCAGCCGCTGCTGCGCCGCGCGCTGCGCCACGTCGCGCACCCCGCGATCCGCAACCGCGGCACCGTCGTCGGGAGCCTCGCGCACGCCGACCCCGCCGCCGAGCTGCCCGCCGTCCTCGCCGTCCTCGGCGGCACGGTCGAGGCCGCCTCGCCCGAGGGCCGCCGCACGATCCCCGCGGACGACTTCTTCCGCGGCCCCCTCGAATGCGCGCTCGGCCCCGGCGAGATCGCCGTGTCGGCGTTCTTCCCCGCCGCCCCGCCCCGCACCGGCAGCGCGTTCGCCGAGTCGGCCCGGCGGCACGGCGACTACGCCCTCACCGGCGTCGCCGCCGTCGTCACGCTCGGCGAGGACCTGCGCGTCACCGCCGCCCGCACCGGCCACCTCGGCATCGCCGCGACGCCGCTCGTCCTCGACCTCACCGCCGCCGCCGGATCGGCGGGCGACTGGCCGGCGGCCGCCGCGCACGTCCGCGCGCGGATCGACCCCGACGCCGACATCCACGCGAGCGCCGACTACCGGCGGCACCTGACCGGCGTCCTGACCGAACGGGCGCTGCGCGCCGCCGCCGCGGACGCGCTCCGCCGGGCACGGGACTGAAAGGGAGGGCGCGGACCCATGGAGGAGACCCACGAGATCGTGCTGACCGTCAATGGGACGCACCGCACCGCCCGCGCGCCCGCCCGGCGGCTGCTGTCCGATCTGCTCCGCCACGACCTCGGCCTCACCGGCACCCACGTCGGCTGCGAGCACGGCGTCTGCGGGTGCTGCACGGTCCTGCTGGACGGCGCGCCGGTGCGCTCGTGCCTGATGCTCGCCGTCACCGCCGCCGGCCACGAGATCACCACCGTGGAGGGCCTCGCCGCCCCGGACGGCACGCCGTCGCCGGTGCAGCGCGCGTTCCGCGAATGCCACGGCCTCCAGTGCGGCTTCTGCACGCCCGGGTTCCTCTGCACGGTCACGGCACTGCTGCGCGACACGCCCCGTCCCACCGAGGAGCAGGTCCTGGACGGCATCGCCGGGAACCTGTGCCGCTGCACCGGCTACCAGAACATCGTGAGATCGGTGCACCGCGCCGCCGAGCTGCTGTCCGAGCGGGAAGGCGGGGCCTGATGGGGACGCGCGTGTTCGGCGAGCCCGTCCAGCGCCGCGAGGACGCCCGGCTCGTCACCGGCCAGGGCCGATTCCTGGACGACCTCGGACAGAACGCCCTCGCCGCCGCGTTCGTCCGCTCCCCGCACGCGCACGCGCGGATCCTCGACATCGACGTGTCCGGAGCGCTCGACATCGACGGCCTCGTCGCCGTCTACACCTGGGAGGACCTGCCCGGCCGCGTCGGCGAGCCGCTGCCGCTGCTCATCCCGCACCCCACCCTCACCCACGGCCGCACCGGGTACCCGCTCGCCCGCGACACCGTCCGGCACGTCGGGGAGCCCGTCGCGATGGTCGTCGCCCGCGACCGCTACCTCGCCGAGGACGCCGCCGAGCGGATCCGCGTGGACTACGAGCCGCTGCCCGCCGTCGTCGGCATCGAGAACGCCGCCCGCGCCGACCGCCTCGTCCACGACGACGTGCCGGGCAACGTCGCCGCCGTCCTGCGCCAGGAGAACGGCGACGCCGCCGCCGCGATCGCCGCCGCGCCGCACGTCCTAGAGTTCCGGCTCGCGATCGAGCGCAGCGCGTCCATGCCCCTCGAAGGCCGCGGCGTCTACGCGCGCTGGGACGCCGACGACGGCTCACTGCGCGTCTACTCCTCGACCCAGGCGTCCACCAGCGTGCGCGCCGCGATCGCCGCGCGGCTCGGGCTGCCGAACGGCAAGGTCGAGGTCGTCGCCCCGGACGTCGGCGGCGGCTTCGGCGTCAAGATCGTCCACCCGTGGCCGGAGGAGGTCCTCGTCCCGTGGGCCGCGCGCCTCCTGGACCGCGAGCTCAAGTGGACCGAGGACCGCCGCGAGCACTTCGTCGCCGCCGCCCACGAGCGTGGCCAGCTCCAGGACGTGCGCGTCGGGTTCGACGACGCCGGGCGGATCCTCGGCCTGGACGTGCGGATCCTCCACGACCACGGCGCCTACACCCCGTACGGGATCATCATCCCGATCGTCACGTCCACCCAGCTGCTCGGCCCCTACAAGATCGGCGCGTACCGGGCCGAGGTCACGAGCCTCTACACCAACACGGTGATCGTCACCCCGTACCGCGGCGCGGGCCGCCCGCAGGGCGTGTTCTGCATGGAGCGGACCATGGACCGCGTCGCCCGCCACCTCGGCCTCGACCGCGCCGGCGTGCGCGCCGCCAACCTCATCCAGCCCGACGAGTTCCCCTACGACCAGGGCCTGACGTTCCAGGACGGCCGTCCGCTGATCTACGACTCGGGCGACTACCCCGAACTGCTCCGCAAGGCCCGCGACCTCATCGGCTGGGACGGCTTCGAGGCCGAGCGCGCCGCCGCCGCGTCCGACGGCCGCCGCATCGGCATCGGACTCGGCATCTACGTCGAGGGGACGGGCGTCGGCCCGTACGAGGGCGGCCACGTCGAGATCGACACGGCGGGACGCGTGCACGTCTCGACCGGCCTCACCTCGCAGGGCCAGGGCCACGAGACCGCCTTCGCGCAGATCGCCGCCGCGGAGCTCGGTGTCCCCCTCGGCGACGTCCGCGTCACGACCGGCGACACGCGCCGCTTCGGCTACGCGGTCGGCACGTTCGCGTCGCGGGCCGCCGTGATGAGCGGCAACGCGATCGCGCTCGCCTGCCGCAAGGTGCGCGCGAAGGCGCTGCGCATCGCCGGCGAGGCCCTCGAAGCCGACCCGTCCGACCTGGAGATCACCGACGGCGTCGTGCACGTCCGCGGGGACGCGACGTCCGCGGTGCCGCTGCGCACCGTCGCGGTGCTGTCGAACCCTCTGCGGTACGCGTTCGACGAGGAGGCGGCAGCGGCGACGCAATTCGCGGTGGGCCGCCCGTCCGAGGAAGCACCCGTGGCACCGGGCGACGAACCGGGCCTGGAAGGACGCGACTACTACTCACCAGTCCGCTCGACGTTCGCAGCAGGCGCGCACGCCGCGATCGTCGAAGTCGACCCGGAAACGGCCGAAATCACGATCCTGCGGTACGGGGTCGTCCACGACTGCGGGCGGCTCATCAACCCGATGGTGGTGGAGGGCCAGATCCACGGCGGCGTCGCGCAGGGCGTGGGCGGCGCACTCTACGAGCGGATGGTGTACGACGCGTCAGGACAGCTGCTGAACGCGTCCTTCATGGACTTCCTGATGCCGTACGCGACGGAGATCCCGAAGATCGAGACCGACCACCTGGAAACGCCGTCGCCGCTGAACCCGCTGGGCATCAAGGGCGCGGGCGAGGCGGGCGTGATCCCGGTGTCGGCCGTCATCGCGTCCGCGGTCGAGGACGCGGAGGGCCTCCGCGTGGACGCGATGCCCCTGTCACCGGACGCCCTGTACACCCTCCGCCGCCGAGCCGAACACGACCCGGCGCTGCGAACCGAGTGATGCTGGCGGGGCTGCTCGGGGAGCGGGGGACCTCAACCCCGCCAGCGCTCCGACGATAATGCGGGCGTGTCCGGTCGCACGGGGCAACCGGGATACGTCCGGATAGCTGGTGTTTCAGCCGCCCGCGGGCGCGGTGGGGGCGTTTCCGCCGAGCGAGACGGGCAGGTAGTTCTCCACGGCGGCGGGCCGGAACCCCTGCTGGCGGATCCAGCCGAGGATCATCTGGAACTGCTGGGCGAGCCCCTTGCGGTAGTGCATGAGGATGATGTCGCCGGGCTTGAAGCCCTTGCCGCCGTCCCCGCGGGCGAAGCCGTTGAAGCCGACCCCGGGCCCGGACGTGCCGTTGTAGAACTCCGCCGACCACAGCATGATCGACTTGATGCCGCACTCCCGCGCGACCTTGCGCGTGGTCTCGTTGAAGCTGCCGAACGGCGGCCGGAACACCTGCGGCCGGCGCCCGTACTGCTGGGTGATCGCCTCGGAGGCGTCGCAGATCTGCTTCTTCTGCGCCTCGGGAGGCAGCGTCGCCATGTTCGGGTGGGTGACGGTGTGGTTCTCCATCTGCGACCCGGCGTTGCGCATCGCCCAGAAGTACTGGCCCTCGCCCTTGATGTACGTCGACGTCAGGAACGTCAGGATCGGCACGCGCTCCTTGCGCACCAGGTTCACGAACTCGGCGTCGTAGGTGTAGCCGTCGTCGATGGTCAGGAAGACGACGCGGTCCTGGGTGTCGATGTGGTTGATCACGGGCGGCAGCCCGTCCTTGGACGGCTGCGGCATCGTCCAGGAGCCGGGCTTCGGCTTCGCCCACGTCTGGTCGGCGAGCGCGGCGCTGAGCTGCGTCCGCGTCGACGGTCCGCCGTCGCCCGCCTGGGCCCGCAGGACGGGCCAGCCGCCCGCGGCCACGCCGAGCACTCCGGCGGCCACCATGGCGATCACGGGCGTCTTCCCTCGCATCAGCCGCGTTCTCCGTTCTTCGGGGGGTCGGGGTCCCGCCTCGGTTGACGCACCGGAGCCGTCGGGGGTTCGCGGAAGAGGCGGGACTCCCCGGACATTCTGGCCATGCCCGGCGCCGCCGCGCCGTATCTGCCCAATCCTCGGCGTGTACTCGGCACATGTTGCCGTTCGGCGGACGGCGGCGATTCCCTACAGTCGGTGCATGCAGGTCACCGGCAGTGCCACCGTCGCCGCGCCGCTCGCCCGCGTCTGGGACGCGCTCCAGGACCCGGCCGTCCTGGCCCGGACGATCCCCGGCTGCCAGTCGCTGGAGGAGACGGGCCCGGACGCCTACCGCATGACCGTCTCGGCGGGCGTCGCGTCCATCACGGGCACCTACGTGGGCAGCGTCGAACTGACCGACCCGGACCCGCCGCACGCGTTCACACTCCGAGCCCGCGGCCAGGGCGCACCGGGCACGGTCGACGCGACCGTCCGCGTCCGCCTGTCGGACGGCGACGGCGCCACCCGCGTCGACTACGACGCCGACGCGGTGGTCGGCGGCATGATCGGCGGCGTCGGCCAACGCGTCCTAGGCAGCGTCGCCCGCCGCACGGCCGGCCAGTTCTTCGCCGCCGTAGAACGCGACCTGACCGTAACCCCGATAACCCCAGACGCCAACGAGCCACCGGCGTCGGAAAACGGGGCCGGAGTGGAACCACCCGCCCACCTCACCCGCCCCCTCGCGGCGCCGCCCCCGGCCCCCGGCGGCTTCATGGGACGGATCGTGCCCGCGTCACACCGCGACCCGGCGACATGGCAGATGGCCGCATTCCTAGCCGGAGGCGCGGTAGCCCTAGCAGGCGTAGCCATAGGCCACGCCCTATCCCGCCGCCCCCACCGCTGATCACCCCCCACCACCTACCGCCCAACTCGCGTCCGGAGTGTGGTTAGGCGTCGCGGCGTTTGAAGAGGACTAGGGCTGCGGCTAGTAGGACTAGCGTGTAGGCGGCGAATAGGGCTAGGCCTGTCCAGGGGGCTAGTTCGCCTTGTTGGCGGGTGGGGGAGAGGATCGCGCTGCCCGCGTTGGACGGCAGGTACTTGTTGACCGTGTCGCCCCAGGAGCCGGGTAGGAAGCCGCCTACGATGCCGAGTACGAACATCAGGACGAACACGACCACGATGGAGCCGGCCGTGTGGCGCAGCAGCGTTCCGACGGCGAGTGCCAGGATCGCGATGAGCGCCAGGTAGACGCCGCCGCCGATGACCGCGCGGAGGACGCCCCGGTCGCCGAGCGAGCCGTCCAGGCCCTTCGTGGCCAGGATGAGCTGGCTCGCGTAGAAGGACGCGAACGAGACGGCGAGGCCGACGAGCAGGACGACCACGCCGAGCACGACCGTCTTCGCGGCGAGGTAGGTCACGCGGCGCGGGACCGCGGTCAGCGTCGTGCGGATCATCCCGGACGCGTACTCGGCGGTGATGACCAGCACGCCCAGCGCGCCGAAGATGACCATGGCGAAGTAGAAGGCGGCCTGGATCGGCAGCATCGGCGTGAACGTGGCCCGGTCGTTCGAGCTCATGTCGTCGAAGGACGCGCTGAACGCGAGCGCCCACAGCGCGGAGAACCCGATGAGGACGACCGCGCCGGCGAAGAGCGTCCAGAACGTCGACTTGACTGTCAGGATCTTCGTCCACTCGGCGGAGAGGACGTTGGCGAACCGCATCCGTTTGGCGGGCTTCGCTGCTGTCGCGTCGCTCATGTGAGTCCCCAACCCGGGTTGCCTGTGGTCTGGGTGGGGCCGTTTTGCGGTGTGATCGGGACGCCGTCCGGTGGGGTGGGGGTGCCGCCGGCGTCGGATACCGGGACGGGGGAGGGAGGCGGCGCCTGCGGAGGTGCGGGTGGCGGGCCTTGCGGGAGTGTGGGCGGGTCCTGCGGCGGGGCCTGCGGGAGTGTGGGCGGGTCCTGCGCAGGCGGGGTCTGCGGGGGAGACGGTTGCGGGGTGGCGGCGTGGTATTCGACGGTGTCGCCGGTCAGGCGCATGAACGCCTCCTCCAGGGACGGCTGGACGGTCGCGAGCTCGTGCAGCCGCAGGCCGTTGTCGGCGGCGATGTCGCCGATGTCCGCGGCGGGGACGCCGGTCACGCGCAGGCCGCCGGCGGGGTCGCCCTCGACGCGGTGCCCGCGGGCGGTGAGGTGCCGTGCCAGCTCGGCGAGCTGCGGTGACCGGACCAGGACGTGGCTGGTGGCGTTCGCGTCGATGAACTCGCGCGTGCCGGTGTCGGCGAGGATGCGGCCGCGGCCGATGACGACCAGGTGGTCGGCGGTGAGCGCCATCTCCGACATGAGGTGGCTGGAGACGAAGACGGTCCGGCCCTCCCGGGCGAGGCCCCGCATCAGCGTGCGGATCCACAGGATGCCTTCGGGGTCGAGGCCGTTGACGGGCTCGTCGAACATCAGCACGCCCGGGTCGCCGAGGAGGGCCGCGGCGATGCCGAGCCGCTGGCCCATGCCGAGCGAGAACCCGCGGAACGGCTTCTTCGCGACGCTCCGCAGGCCGACGAGGTCGAGCATCTCGTCCACGCGCCGTTTCGGGATGCCGTTGCTCTTGGCGAGGACGAGCAGGTGGTTGCGGGCGCTGCGGCCGCCGTGGACGGCCTTGGCGTCCAGGAGCGCGCCGACCTCGCGGAGCGGCGCGGCGAGCGAGCGGTAGGGGCGGCCGTTGACGGTGACCTGGCCCGCGGTGGGACGGTCGAGGCCGAGGACCATGCGCATCGTGGTCGACTTGCCGGCGCCGTTCGGGCCGAGGAAGCCGGTGACGCGGCCGGGCAGGACGGTGAAGTCGGCATGGTCGACGGCGGTCTTGCCCCCGTACCGCTTGGTCAGCCCGCGCGCCTCGATCATGTGCTGCTGATACCGGACGGCCCGCGTCCGGAAACGGCGGCGGCGGGCATCCGGGGTGAAGTTTCACCCGCGGATTGCCCGCCGTTGAGGCGTCCCCGCGGCGCGGTCAGTTCACCGAGACGAGGTCCACGACGAAGATGAGCGTCTCGCCGGGCTTGATGGCGGGGCTCGGGCTGCGGTCGCCGTAGGCGAGGTGCGGCGGGATGACGAGCTTGCGGCGGCCGCCGACCTTCATCCCGACGATGCCCATGTCCCAGCCCTTGATGACGCGTCCGGCGCCGAGCTGGAAGTCGAAGGTGCCGCCGCGGTTCCAGGAGGCGTCGAACTCCTCGCCGGTGGACCAGGAGACGCCGACGTAGTGCATCGACACCTTCGAGCCCTTGGTGGCCTCCTGGCCCTCGCCCTCGGTGATGTCGGTGATGTCGAGGTACTCGGGCGGCCGGCCCTCGGGGAAGTCGATCTCGGGGCGTTCAAGCGCCATGGACGGGCTCCAGCGGTCGTCGTCGGTCGTGCGGACGCCGCTCAGCCTAACGGCACGCCCGGCCACGAAAGAACGACCGTCCCGTTGGCACATTGCGACGGTTTCGCAGGTGGGCGGGGTCCGGTAGACCCTTGGGCATGGCGCGGCTGCGGATCGGGATCGACACGGGCGGGACGTTCACCGACGTCGTCGCGCTGGACGAGGACACCGGCGAGGTCGTCACGACGAAGACGCCCTCGACGCCCGCCGATCCGGCGGCGGGGTTCGCGGCGGGCGCGGCGAAGGCGCTGCGGCTGGCGGGCGCGGCGCGGGAGGACGTCGCGGCGCTCTGCCACGGCACGACGGTCGCGACGAACCGGCTGCTGGAGGACCGGATCGACGACCTCGGGTTCGTGACGACCGAGGGGTTCGGGGCGCTGCTGGAGATCGCGCGGCAGAGCGTCCCGGACGGGTACGGCAACAGCTACTTCTGGGTGAAGCCGCCGCGGATCGTCCCGCCGGGGCGGGTGCGGGAGGTCGGCGGGCGGCTCGACCACACCGGGGCGGAGCTGCGGCCGTTCGACGAGGGGTCGGCGGTGGCGGCGGCGCGCCGGCTCCGGGACGCGGGGGTCCGCGCGATCGGGGTGTGCTTCCTGCATTCCTACGCGAACCCGGCGCACGAGCTCGCGATGCGGGACGTGTTGCGCCGCGAGCATCCGGACGCGGTGGTGTCGCTGTCGTGCGAGGTGCTGCGGGAGTACCGGGAGTACGAGCGGGCGGTGACGACGCTGGTGGACGCGGCGGTGAAGCCCGCGATGGGCGGCTACCTCGCGCGGATCGCGGCGGGGGCGGCGGCGCGTCCGCTGGTGATGAACAGCAACGGCGGCGTGCTGTCGGCGGACGAGGTGGCCCGGCGCCCGATCACGACGGTGCTGTCCGGCCCGGCGGCGGGGGCGCTCGGCGCGGCGTTCGTCGTCGCGCACAGCGGCCACGGGTCGGTGGTGACGCTGGACGGCGGCGGGACGTCCACGGACGTCGCCGTCGTCGTGGACGGGGAGCCGACGCTCACGACGGAGGGCGCGGTCGGCCGCCATCCCGTCAAGATCCCGATGATCGACATCGTGACGGTGGGGGCGGGCGGCGGCTCGGTCGCGTGGCGGGCGCCAGAGGGCGCGCTGAAGGTGGGGCCGCGCAGCGCGGGCGCCGATCCGGGGCCGCTGTGCTACGGGCGCGGCGGCACGGAGGTCACGGTGACGGACGCGCACGCCGTCCTCGGCCGGATCCCGCCGCACCTGCTCGGCGGCGAGGTGCCCCTGGACGTGGCGGCGGCGCGCGCGGGCGTGGAGGCGCTCGCGGCGGAGCTCGGGCTCGGGGTCGAGCGGGCCGCGGCGGGCGTCCTGGAGATCTCGGCGTGGAACCAGGCGAACGCGATCCGGCAGATCACGGTGAAGCGGGGCCTGGACGTCCGCGATTATCCGCTCGTCGCGTTCGGCGGTTCGGGTCCGCTGCTGGCGTGCCGGCTGCTGGACGTGCTCGGCTCGCCCGCCGCCGTGATCCCGGAGAATCCCGGCAATCTGTCGGCATTCGGGCTGCTCACCGTGGACGTGCGGAACGACCACGTCCGGACCCGGGTCGTCCGCGACACCGAGCTGGATCCGACGCTGCTCGGCGAGGTGTTCGGCGAGCTGGAGCGGGAGGCGGCGGAGGCCCTGCAACGGGAGGGCTTCGGCGAAGGTCGCTATGTCCGGTCCGCGGATCTGCGGTATCACGGTCAGGCGTTCGAGGTGCGGGTTCCCGCGCCGACCGGCCCGCCGGACGAGGCGTTCCGCGCGGAGGTCGTGCGGCGCTTCCACGACGCGCACGAGGCGCTGTACGGGTACTGCCACCGCGACGGTGGCGGGCAGCATCCGGTCGAGTGGGTGAACCTGCGGGTGTCGGGCATCGGCCCGATCACCCGGCCCCGGCTGCGCGAGCGGCCGCCCGGCGACGGCGACCCGTCCCGCGCCCGGACCGGGACGCGGCGGGTCTACTTCGACGCGTGGGAGGACGCGACCGTCTACCGGCGGGAGAGGCTGGCGCCCGGTGACGTCGTGGACGGTCCGGCCGTGATCGAGGAGTTCGGCTCCACGCTGCCGCTGCACCCCGGCTTCCGGGCGCGCTTGGACGGCTACGGCAACCTGGTGGTGACCCGATGACCGAGACGGCGGGCGGCAGCGCGGCGGACTCCACGCGGGGTCCTGCGGCGGGCGGCGACGCGGCGGACTTCGCGCGGGATCCTGCGGCGGGCGGCGGCGCGGCGATGCCGGACCCCGTCCTGCTGGAGATCGTCGAGGGAACGCTCGCGTCGGTGGAGCGCGAGGTGGAGACGGCCATCGCGCGGACCGCCCGCTCCCCGATGATCCGGGACGCGCACGACTTCCGGGCGGGCATCCACGACCGGCGGCTCCGCAAGCTGACGGGCCGCTCGTACTCGGCGCTGGTGCATCCGGTCGCCCGCGACTTCCCGCTGGAGGAGATGCGGGAGGGCGACGTGTTCTTCCACAACGACGTGTACCTGTCGGAGGGCGGTATCGGGCATCTGCCCGACCTGTGCGTGACGGTGCCGGTGTTCCACGCGGGGGAGGTCGTCGCGTTCGTCCAGGCGTTCGGCCACCACGACGACATCGGCGGCGCGGTGCCCGGCTCGATGCCGAGCCACGCGCGCAGCGCGTTCGAGGAGGGCCTGATGGTCCCCCCGATCAGGCTGTGGGACCGCGGCGTCCCGAACGAGGCGGCGCTGCGGATCATGACCCGGAACTCGCGGATGCCCGACTCGCTCGCGGGCGACCTCGACGCCGAGTGCTCGGCGTGCCTGATGGGCGCGCGGCGGCTCGGCGAGCTGTTCGGCCGCTACGGCCGTCCCGCCGTGGAGGCGTGCTTCGACGCGATCCTCGACCGGACGACCGCGACGTTCCGCCGCGAGCTGATCGCCAAGATCCCGGACGGGACGTTCGTCTGGGAGGACTACGCCGAGCACGACGGCGTCGACCCGCCCCGGCTGCACGCCCAGCGGATCACGCTGACCGTGGACAAGGCCGCGGACGTCCCGCTCGTGATCGACTTCACCGGGACGTCCCCGCAGGCGAAGGGGCCGATCAACCACGCGGGCGACTACGCGGACGGCGTCTTCCTGAAGAAGTGGCTGGCGCCGGTGCTGCGCAACCTGGCCGACACGCCGGAGCGCGCCGCCGAGCTCGACGTCAACGAGGGCGTCGTGCCGCTGGTCGAGATGCGGTTCCCGGAGAAGGGCACGCTGCTCACGCCCGTCTTCCCGGCGCCGACCAACGCCCGCACGTTCGTGATCCTGCGGCTGCTCGGCGTCCTCGCCGGGGTCCTCGCCAAGGCCACCGGCGGCCGGATGCCCGCCGACCAGGAGACCATCCGCTACACCGGCGTGTACGGGGAGGACGACCGCGGCCCCTACCTCATGCGGGAGGTCCTCGGCGGTGGCTCCGGCGGCCGCTACTACGCCGACGGCGAGGACACGATCCACGTCGTCCCCGACTCGCGCAACATCCCGGTCGAGTTCGCCGAGGCCCGCTGGCCGTTCATCGTCGAGCGCCTGGGCCTTGCCGTCGACTCCGGCGGGCCGGGGGAGTACCGCGGCGGGCTCGGCTATGACAAGCACTTGCGGATGCTCCGAGACGCCCACTTCATGTCCATCGCCGACCGGTCGATCCTGTCCTGCTGGGGCGTCAACGGGGGGCGCGCCGGACGTCCCTTCCGCGTCGACATCGACGGTGAGGAGATGGACGGCCTGGTAGACGACCATCCCGTCCGCGCCGGGCAGGTCATCCGCATCCGGACGACGGGCGGTGGCGGCTGGGGCGACCCCCTGGACCGCGACCCGTCCCGCGTGGCGCAGGACGTCGAGGACGGGAAGGTGTCCGTACAGGGCGCGCTGGACGACTACGGCGTCGTCCTGAGGGATGGGGCGGTGGACGCGGAGGCCACCGCCGAGCTGCGCGCGCGCCTGCGTGCCGAGCGCGGGCCCGCGCCGTTCTTCGACCGCGGCCCCGGTTACCCGAAACTGTCCGGAGGCCGCACCTCAGCGGACGTCGACTCCATGGATCCCGGCTCGGCGGAGTAACGACGCCATCTGCCCGAGCGGATGCCCGCAGCGGGGCGGGCGGGGCCGGAGGCGACACGGGCGGCATACTTCCGGGTGTCCGGGGCGCGGGATCGGGAGAGGGGCCAACGATGGAGCTGTTCGGCACGGCGGGCGGGCCCGTGCGGATCGCCGGCCGCGAGCTGGCACGGGACGAGCTGCTCGGCCGCGCGTCGGCCGTCGCCGCCGAGATCGCCGGCGCGGACGCCGTCGCCGTGCACGCCACGGCGAGCCTGGAGACGGTCGCGGCGGTGCTCGGCGGGATCGTCGCGGGCGTTCCCGTGGTGCCCGTCCCGCCCGACTCGGGCCCGGACGAGCGCGCGCACATCCTCGGCGACTCGGGCGCGGGCCTGCTGCTGGCCGCGCGCGGCGCCGCGGAGTCCCTCGGGGACGGCGGCCCGCCCCTGGTCCCGGTGGACGACCTGCCCGGCGGCGCGTCCGCGAGCCCGGCGGAGCCGCGGCCCGGCGCCACCGCGATGATCCTCTACACGAGCGGGACGACCGGCGCGCCCAAGGGCGTGCTGATCTCGCGGGACGCGATCGCCGCGGGCCTGGACGCGCTCGCCGAGGCCTGGGAGTGGACGCCGGACGACGTCCTCGTCCACGGCCTGCCGCTGTTCCACGTGCACGGCCTGATCCTCGGCGTCCTCGGGCCGCTGCGGGTCGGGTCGCCGCTCGTCCACACCGGGCGGCCCAGGCCGGAGTTGTACGCGGCGGCGGCGCGCGACGACGGCGGCTCGCTGTTCTTCGGCGTCCCGACCGTGTGGTCGAGGACGGCGGCGGACCCGTCCGCGGCGGAGGCGCTGCGCCGGGCGCGGCTGCTCGTCTCCGGGAGCGCGCCGCTGCCCGTGCCGGTGTTCGAGCGGCTCGCCGCCCTCACCGGGCACCGGCCGGTCGAGCGCTACGGCATGACCGAGACGCTGATCACCGTGAGCGCCCGCGCCGCCGGGGACCGCCGTCCCGGATACGTCGGCACGCCGCTGCCCGGCGTCGAGACGCGGCTGGTCGCCGAGGACGGCACGCCGGTCCCGGCCGACGGGGAGACGCCGGGTGAGCTGCACGTCCGCGCGCCGATGCTGTTCCAGGGCTACCTCAACCGGCCGGAGGCCACCGCGAAGGCGTTCGCCGAGGACGGCTGGTTCCGCACCGGGGACATCGCCGCCGTCGGACCGGACGGCTGGCACCGCATCGTCGGCCGCGCCTCCACCGACCTGATCAAGAGCGGCGGCTACCGGATCGGCGCGGGCGAGGTCGAGAACGCCCTGCTCGCGCATCCGGGCGTCCGGGAGGCGGCCGTCGTCGGCACCCCGCACGAGGACCTGGGGGAGCAGGTCACGGCGTTCGTGGTGGCCGACGGCGTCGCCGAGCGGCAGCTCATCGACTTCGTGGCCGAGCGCCTGTCGGCGCACAAGCGCCCACGCACGGTCCACCTGGTGGAGTCGCTGCCGCGCAACGCGATGGGCAAGGTCGTCAAGACCCGCCTCGGCGAGGCGACGGCACCCTAGCGTCGTCCGGCGCGCGTCAGGGGATGAGCGGCACGCGGATCGCGGTCACCGACCCGGCGGAGCTCACCTCGACGCGGTCGCGCAGGCGCGGCGCCGGGCCGGGCGGCGCGGGGCTGCCCTCGGGCGCCCGGAACGCGCAGACCAGCGCCTGCCGCTGGGGCCACACGCCCACGGTCGCGTGGTCGCCGGACCCCTGCCGCGCCAGCGCCGCGGCGACGTCGCCCGCCGCGACGACCATCAGCGCGGCCCGGTTGCCGAGGACGCCGTGCCGGGCGGCCTGCGCCGCGACGAACCCCCACACGGCGGGCAGGTCGTCGCCGACCTCCAGCACCGGCGTGCCCGGCGGCGGCTCGGGTACCTCCATCGTCACCGGTTCCTTCCCCGCCGCCGTCCCTTCGAGGGCGCCCCCGCCACCTGGTGGTGCCGGGGGCGACGCGGAGTCCTCGCGCGTCGGCGGCCGTCCACGTCGGCGAGTACCCGAGATCGTCGCGGGCTAACGCGCCGGCCCGCGGCGCGCTGACCAGTATCGTCGTGGCGCCGGCGGCCTCCATCACCTCCCGTCCGCCGCCGGAAGGAGCCCCGCGTGAACCGAACCCTCGTCGCGAACGCCCGCCTCGCCGGGCGCGACGGCCTGCACGACATCGAGATCGACGGCGACCGCTTCGGACGGATCGCGCCCGCCGGTGAACTGGCGGGGGAGACGCTCGTGGACGCCCGGGGCGGCCTGGTGAGCCCGCCGTTCGTCGAGCCCCACGTCCACCTCGACACCGCACTGACCGCCGGGGAGCCGCGCTGGAACGCGTCCGGGTCGCTGTGGGAGGGCATCGCGGTCTGGAGCGAGCGCAAGGCGTCGCTCACCCGCGAGGACGTGATCTCCCGCGCGACGGAGGTGCTGCGCTGGTACGCGGCCAACGGCGTCCTGCACGTCCGCAGCCACGTGGACGTCACCGACCCGGGCCTCGTCGCGCTGGACGCCATGCTGGAGGTCCGCGACCGGGTCGCCGACGTGATCGGCCTCCAGCTCGTGGCGTTCCCGCAGGAGGGCATCTGCTCGTTCGACGACGGGCCGGAGCTGCTGGAGGAGGCGGCCCGGCGCGGCGTGGACGCGATCGGCGCCATCCCGCACTTCGAGGACACCCGCGAGGACGGCGTCCGCAGCCTGGAGATCGCCTTCGACGTCGCGCGGCGGTACGGGCTGCTGCTGGACGCGCACTGCGACGAGATCGACGACGAGCAGTCCCGCTTCGTCGAGGTGCTCGCCACGCTCGCCCGGCGCGGCGGCCTCCGCGACCGCGCGACCGCGTCCCACACGACCGCGATGGGCTCCTACAACGGCGCCTACTCCTACAAGCTCCAGCGGATCCTGGCCCGCTCCGGGATCAACCTCGTCTGCAACCCGCTCGCCAACCTGTGCCTCCAGGGCCGGTTCGACGGCTACCCCAGGCGGCGCGGGCTCACCCAGGTCAAGGAGATGCTCGGCGCGGGCGTGAACGTCGCCTTCGGGCACGACGACGTCATGGACCCCTGGTTCCCGCTCGGCACCGCGTCCTCCCTCCAGGTCGCGCTGGTCGGCGTCGCCGCCGCGCAGCTCACCGGCACCGCCGAGATCGACGAGGCGTTCGCCATGGTCACCGGGCGCGCCGCCCGGGTACTCGGCCTCGGCGACCGGTACGGCGTCGAGCCGGGCCGCCCGGCGAGCCTCGTGGTGCTGCCCGCCTCCTCGCCCTACGACGCCGTCCGCCGCCAGACCCGCCCGTCCCACGTCATCGCGCACGGCCGCCTCGTCGCCGAGACGCCCCCGTCCACGACCCGCCTTACCTGGCCCGGCGAATCCCCAGAAGACATCGACTTCAGGAGGGACCGCGACCGCGGGCGGCCGAGCGACGCCTAGGGAAGCAGCGCGGGCAGGACGGGGCGGACCAGGTCGGCGGCGGCGGACTCCGGGAGGTCGGGGCCGTCCGTTCCCTCGGCGAAGTAGTGCAGGAAGCCCTGCTGGAAGCAGGCGCCCATGAGCAGCGCCGCGACGGAGGCGACGTCGGCGTCCGCCGCGACCCGGTCAAGGTCGCGCTCGGCCTCCAGGTAGGCGGCGAGCGCCCGCACCGGCTCCTGCGGGCCCGCGCCGTACCTGCGCAGCGACTCCCGGGTCACCGCCATGAGCCGGGGCTGCGCCACCATCGACGCCATCATCGGGAACGCGCGCCGGTAGAAGGCGAGCCCGCCGTGGACGATCGCCACGAGCGTGGACTCCACGGTGCCCTCGCCGGGGACGCCGACCGCGGTGAAGGCGGGCATGCGCTCGCGCAGCACGTGGAGCATCAGCTCCTCCTTGTCGCGGAAGTGCTTGTACAGCAGCGCCTCCGAGTAGCCGGCGGCCTTCGCGATCTCCTTGGTCGTCGCGCGGGCCACCCCCCGCTCGCGCATGATCTCCGCCGCCGCGTCCAGGATCCGGTCCCGCGCGCCCAATGAGCCCCCTTGACAGGTGAGTGAACGCTAACCAGTCTAGGGGTGAGTAAACATTCACTCACCCTGAGGAGGGCACATGAGGATCACGGTCTTCGGCGCGACCGGCGGCGTCGGCGTGCAGACCGTCCGCCTGGCCGTGGACGCCGGGCACGACGTCACCGCCGTCGTCCGCAACCCGGACGGACTACCGGCGGAGCTGCGCGAGCGCTGCGACGTCGTCCAGGCCGACATCATGGACCCGGCCGCGATCGAGGAGGCGGTGAAGGGCGCCGACGCGGTGATCAGCGCCGTGGGCAGCCGCGAGGGCCGCGCCCCGACCACCGTCTGCGCCCGCAGCGCGGCCGCCATCGCCACCGCCATGCGCGCCGCGGGCGCCGAGCGGTTCCTCATGGTCAGCGCGTCCGGGCTCGCCGCCGAGCGCGGCGACGACCCGCTCACCCGCTTCGTCGTCAAGCCGCTGATCATCGGACCGCTGCTCAGGCACGCGTTCGCCGACATGCGCGCGGCCGAGCGCGAGGTCCGCGGCTCCGGCCTCGCCTGGACGATCGTCCGGCCGCCGCGCCTCCTCGACGGCCCCGGCAAGGGCCGCTACCGCAAGGCCGTCGACCGCGGCGTGACGGGCGGCTTCAGCATCCGCCGCGCCGACGTGGCCCAGGCCCTCCTCGACTTCGCCGCCGACGCCACCACCATCGGCCACACGATCACGGTGTCGGCTTGAAGTGCCCTCGGCGGTCGGCGCGCCGGGGAGGCACTGCGATACTCGCAGGGTGAGTGAGCCACTGGTCGAACGCATGCGGGGGTTCGGGGAGACGATCTTCGCGGAGATGTCGGCGCTCGCCGTGCGGACCGGCGCGATCAACCTCGGGCAGGGGTTCCCGGACGAGGACGGCCCGCGCGCCATGCTGGACGCCGCGGTCGAGGCCGTCCGGTCGGGGGCGAACCAGTACCCGCCCGGCCCGGGGCTGCCCGAGCTGCGCGAGGCGGTCGCGGCGCAGCGCCTCGGGCGGTACGGGCTGTCCTACGACCCGGCGACGGAGGTCTTCGTCACCGTCGGCGCCACCGAGGGCGTCGCCGCGTCGATGCTCGCGCTGGCGGAGCCCGGCGACGAGGTCGTCGTGTTCGAGCCCTACTACGACTCCTACGCGGCCACGATCGCGCTGGCCGGGGCGGTGCGCAGGCCCGTGACGCTGCGTCCCGACGGGGGCCGCTTCACGTTCGACCCGGACGAGCTGCGCGCCGCCGTCACGTCCCGCACCCGGGTCATCCTGGTCAATTCGCCGCACAACCCCTCGGGGACGGTGTTCACGCGCGCCGAGCTGGAGAGCATCGCCGCCGTGTGCCGGGAGCACGACCTGATCGCGGTCACCGACGAGGTGTACGAGTACCTGACGTTCGACGACGCCGAGCACGTCCCCCTCGCGTCGCTGGACGGCATGCGCGAGCGGACCGTGTCGGTGTCGTCGGCCGGCAAGACGTTCTCCGTCACCGGCTGGAAGACCGGGTGGGTCACCGCGCCCGCGCCGCTGATCCGGGCCGTCCAGACGGTGAAGCAGTTCCTCACCTACGCGGTCAGCGCCCCCTACCAGCGGGCCGCCGCGTACGCGCTCGGGAACGAGGTCCCCTGGGTGGAGGAGCTGCGCAAGTCCCTCCAGGCCAAGCGCGACCGGCTGGTCACCGGCCTGGAGGCCGCCGGGTTCGCGGCGTACCGGCCGCAGGGCACCTACTTCGTGCAGGCCGACATCCGGCCGCTCGGCTTCACCGACGGCATGGAGCTGGTGCGCGAGCTGCCCGGCCGGGCCGGGGTCGTCGCGATCCCGACGCAGGTCTTCTACGACCACCCCGAGGCCGGGGCCCACTTCCTCCGGTTCGCGTTCTGCAAGCGGGACGACGTCATCGACGAGGCCGTCGAGCGGCTCGCCCGCCTCCGCTGATCCCGCCCTTCCGGCGGAGGTTGCCCAACCGGGCGGGGGCCTTGGGCGAGTTTCGCCCGTGAGCGCCGCCCGGCGCGCGGCTAGCGTACGGGCGGTGAGCGGCGATGACGGCGGGGAACGGGTGCTGGTCGCGCTCGGCGGCAACGCCATGACCGCGCCGGACGGCAGCGCCACCCCGGCGGCGCAGGCGGCGGCGGTCGAGGGCGCGATGCGGCCGGTGGCCGCGCTGGTCGCCGCCGGGGCGCGGGTCGTGCTGACGCACGGCAACGGCCCGCAGGTCGGCAACCTGCTGATCAAGAACCAGCTCGCCGCGGCCGTGGTGCCGCCGGTGCCGCTCGACTGGTGCGGCGCGCAGACCCAGGCCACCGTCGGCATGCTGATCATGAACGCGCTGGAGCGGGCCCTCGCGGCCCTGGACGCGGCGCGCCCGGTGTCCGCGGTCGTGACGCGGACCCTCGTCGACGCGTCCGACCCGGGGTTCGCCGACCCCGCCAAGCCCGTCGGGCGGTACTTCCCGGAGGCGGAGGCCCGCCGGTTCATGGCCGTCGGCCAGGTGTGGAGGCGGTTCGGCGCCCGGGGCTGGCGGCGCGTGGTCGCCTCGCCCGAGCCGCTGGAGATCCTGGACGCGGGCGCCGCGCGGGCGCTGCTCGACGCCGGGCACGTCGTCGTCGCCGCGGGCGGCGGGGGCGCGCCGGTCGTCCGCGACGGCGCCGGGCTGCGCGGCGTCGAGGCCGTCGTCGACAAGGACCTCGCGGCGCAGCTGCTCGCCCGCCGGCTCGGCGCGACCACCCTGCTGATCGCCACGGACGTCGAGCACGCCGTCGCCGGCTACGGGACGCCCGAGGCGCGGCCGCTGCGCCGCACGACGGTCGCCGAGCTCGGCGCGCTGGCCGCCGCCGGGCACTTCCCGGGCGGCAGCATGGGCCCGAAGGTCGAGGCGGTGCGGCGGTTCGTCGCCGCGGGCGGCCGCCGCGCGGCGATCACCCGTGCGGACCGGCTCGCGGCGGCGGCCCGCGGCGAGGCCGGGACGGTCGTGGAGGCATGACCCGGGAAGGCCGCCGACCGGCGGGTAGGACCAGCGGAGCCGACCAGAGGAGCGATGACGTGCCCGATCCCATCGAAGTCCGCAAGATCCCCATCGAGAGCGTGACCGACGCGTCCGGCCTGGCCCGCCTCATCGACGACGGCGTGCTGGAGGCCGACCGCGTCCTCGCCGTGGTGGGCAAGACCGAGGGCAACGGCGGCGTGAACGACTACACGCGGCTGCTTGCCGACCGCGCGTTCCGCGAGGTGCTGCTCGCGAAGGGGACCCGCCCGGCGGACGAGGTCGCGCGCGTCCCGCTCGTGTGGTCGGGCGGCACCGACGGGGTGCTGAGCCCGCACGCCACCGTGTTCGCGACGGTGGACCCGGCCGCGGTCCCCGCGTCCGACGAGCCGCGCCTGTCCGTCGGCGTCGCGATGAGCGAGGTGATCCGGCCCGAGGACATCGGGCGGCCCGCGATGGTCGAGACGGTCGCGGCGGGCGTCCGGGAGGCGATGAAGACCGCCGGGATCGACGACCCCGCCGACGTCCACTACGTCCAGACCAAGACGCCGCTGCTGACCCTCGACACCATCAACGACGCGAAGTCGCGCGGCCGGGACGTCGTCACCGAGGACACGCTGAAGTCCATGGACATCTCCAACTCGACGACGGCCCTCGGCATCGCCGTCGCGCTCGGCGAGATCGAGATGCCGGACGCCGGGCAGATCCACCGCGACCTGTCGCTGTACTCGTCGGTGGCGTCCTGCTCGTCGGGCGTCGAGCTGGACCGCGCGCAGATCGTCGTCGTCGGCAACGTCCGCGGCATCGGCGGCCGGTACCGCGCCGGGCACGGTGTGATGAAGGACGCACTGGACGCCGACGGCATCTGGGCGGCGATCGCGTCCACCGGCCTCGACCTCCCCGAGCGGCCCCGCGCCGCCGACCTCGACGGCCGGCTCGTCAACGTCTTCATCAAGTGCGAGGCGGACCCGAGCGGCACCGTCCGCGGCCGCCGCAACATCATGCTGGACGACTCCGACGTGCACTGGCACCGCCAGATCAAGGCGTGCGTCGGCGGCGTCGCGGCCTCCGTCACCGGCGACCCCGCCGTGTTCGTGTCGGTCGCGGCCGTCCACCAGGGCCCGTCCGGCGGCGGCACCGTCGCGGCGATCGCCGACCTCGGATAGCCGGAAGGAAACGGAGAGTATCCGAATAGCCACCCACGGCGGTCGCCGGAGGCTATAGCCTTCTCGCCGTGTCCGGACTGACCATTCCCGAACCCCAGTTCCCCGGGGACGACGGCGGCGCCGATCCCCGGCTGTGCGAGGCCCTCTCGGGCTACGCCGCCGGGCGCGTCGGCGAGCACGCGGTGCTGCGGCGGCTCCAGGGGGCGCGGTTGCTGGTGCCCGTGGTCGCCGTCCTCACCGAGGAGGAGGACGTGCCGCCCGGGGGCCTGCGCCGGGAGAAGTCGAGCGACATGGCGCTGCCGACGCTGGTGGGCGAGGACGGGCGCCGCGGCGTCCTCGGCTTCACCTGCGCCGAGACGATGAAGGCGTGGCGGGCCGACGCCCGCCCGGTCGCGGTGCACGCCCGGCAGGCGTGCCGGGCCGCGCTCGACGAGGGCGCCCACGCCCTCGTGGTCGACGTCGCGGGCCCCGTCCCGTTCGCCGTGGACGGCCTGCGCCTGCACCTGCTCGCCGAGGGGCGGCCCGTCCCGCCCCCGCACGAGGACCCCGACGTCCTCGCCGCCGTGGAGGCCGCGTTCGGCTCCGACGCGGCCGTCAGCGGCGTCCGCGTCACCGCCGGCACCGCCGCCGAGCTGGCCGTCCGGTTCGCGGTCGTGCCGGGCCACGACGAGCGGCGCACCGTGCAGCGGGTGTCCGACCGGCTCGCCGAACTGCTGCGCGGCCGCATCGTCGGCGGCGTCGAGCTCAGCGTCGTCCGCCGGTAGGGTCGGCGCCGTGGACCCCCACGACGCCCCCGCCCCGGAGCGCGCCTGGTCGTGGCGCGCCGGCTGGACGGAGCCGCTCCGCCGCCGCCCCGTCCCCGTGGCGCTGCTGTGCGCGGCCGTCCTCGCCGCGCTGGCCTGGCGGATCGGCGCCCGCCCCGAGCTGCCCGCGTTCCTGTGGCTCGGCGCGGCCGGGACGCTCCTCGGCGTCGTCGACACCGCCCTCAAGCGGCTGCCCGAACCGCTGACCCTCCCGTCCTACGCGGCCGGGCTCGCGCTCCTCGGCGCCGCCGCCCCGTTCACCGGCGACGGCGGCGCCCGGTACGTCCACGCGCTGCTCGGCATGGCGGCCCTCGGCGCGTTCTTCGGCGCGCAGTGGTTCCTGCTGCCCGCCGGGACGCTCGGCTTCGGCGACGCCGTCCTCGCCGGGCTGCTCGGCCTCCACCTCGGCTGGCTCGGCTGGCGCGCCTGGTTCCTCGGCGCCACCGCCACGTTCGCGATCGCCGCGCTGGTGTCGCTGGCGCTGCTCGCCACCCGCCGCGCGGGCCGCAAGACCCAGCTCCCGTACGGGCCGTTCCTGCTGGCCGGGACGCTCGTCGCGGTGCTGGTCCACGGCCCGTAAACGGTTGGCGCCGACCCGTCCGCCCCGGGCATGCTGGGCCCGTGGACAAGATCGGCCTCGACACCGCGGCGTTCGTCGAGAACGGGTTCGTCAAGGTGGAGGAGGCGTTCCCCCGCGCGCTCGCCGACGAGTGCCGCGCGGTCCTCTGGCGCGACACGGGCTGCGACCCCGCCGACCCCGCGACCTGGACACGCCCGGTCGTCCGCCTGCCCGGCCACGCCGACCCGCCCTTCAGGGCCGCCGCGAACACGCCGCGCCTGCACGCCGCGTTCGACGCGCTCGCCGGGAAGGGGCGCTGGGAGCCGCCCGGCGGCCTCGGCACGTTCCCGGTGCGGTTCCCGAGCGACGACCCACCCGGCGACGACGGCTGGCACATCGACGGGAGCTTCCCCGGCGACGACCCCGCCGACTACATGACCTACCGGGTGAACCTGGCCTCCAAGGGCAGGGCCCTGCTGATGCTCTTCCTCTTCTCGGACGTCGGCGACGACGACGCGCCCACCCGGATCCGCGTCGGCTCGCACCTCGACGTCCCGCCGATCCTGGAACCCGCCGGGGACGCGGGCCTCGCCTTCATTCCCGCCTGCGAACGCGCCGTGCCCGCGAGCGAGCACCGGCCCGTCGCGCTCGCCACCGGCCGCGCGGGCGACGTCTACCTCTGCCACCCCTTCCTCGTGCACGCCGCGCAACCCCATCGCGGAACCGAACCGCGCTTCATGGCGCAGCCGCCGCTCGTCCCATCCGGGCCCTCCCGCCTGGACGGCCCCGACCCCTCCCCGGTGGAGACCGCCATCCTGCGAGGTCTCGGGCGCTGAGAAGCGCTCCCCGCAGACTTGGACGATCTCACCCACCGGAGGACCCCCGTGCTGACCATGCAGGACGCCCTGATCCGCCTCACCCGCCACTGGGCCGAGCACGGCTGCCTCATCGGCCAGCCGATGAACACGGAGGTCGGCGCGGGGACGCTCAACCCGTCCACCGCGCTGCGCGTCCTCGGGCCGGAGCCGTGGCGGGTCGCCTACACCGAACCGAGCGTCCGCCCCGACGACGCCCGGTACGGCGACAACCCGAACCGCCTCCAGACCCACACCCAGTTCCAGGTCGTCCTGAAGCCGGAGCCGGGCGACGCGCAGGACCTCTACCTCGCGAGCCTCGAAGCGCTCGGCATCGACCTGCGCGCCCACGACGTCCGGTTCGTCGAGGACGACTGGGCCTCTCCGGCGCTCGGCGCCTGGGGGCTCGGCTGGGAGGTCTGGCTGGACGGCCTGGAGATCACCCAGTTCACCTACTTCCAGCAGTCGGGCGGCCTCGTCCTCGACCCCGTCTCCGTGGAGATCACCTACGGGATAGAGCGCATCATGATGGCGCTCCAGGGCGCGACCCACTTCAAGGACGTCCTGTACGCGCCGGGCGTGACCTACGGCGAGGCGTTCGGGCAGGCCGAGTACGAGCTGAGCCGCTACTACCTCGACGACGCCGACATCGCGACGACCCGCGGGCTGTTCGAGGCGCACGCGGCGGAGGCGCGCCGGATGCTCGACGCGCGCCTGCCCGTCCCCGCCCACGTCCAGGTGCTGAAGTGCTCGCACGCCTTCAACGTCCTGGACGCGCGCGGCGCGATCGGGACGACCGAGCGGGCCCGCGCGTTCGCCCGCATGAGGGCACTCGCCCACGAGGTCGCGGAGCTCTGGGTGCGGCGACGGGCCGAACTGGACCACCCGCTCGGCGACGCCACGGCCCGTCCAGCGAAGTCCACGGCTGCGGCCGTCCTCCCGAAGGTGACCGCGCCCGCCGCGTTCGCGCTGGAGATCGGCGTGGAGGAACTGCCGCCCGGCGAGGCCGACCGAGCCGCCGAGGACGTCGCGACCCGGCTGGCCGACGGGCTGCGCCAGGCACGACTGCTCACGGACGCCTCCTCGATGGAGACCTTCACGACGCCGCGCCGGATCATCGTGCTCGTCCGGGACGTGGAGCCGCGCGAGCCCGACACCGAGCAGGTCGTGAAGGGGCCGCGCCTCGCCGCCGCGTACGGCGCCGACGGCGCGCCGACCAAGGCGCTCCAGGGCTTCGCGCGGAGCCAGGGGATCGACGTGGCCGACGTGCGGACCGTGACGGTCGCCGGGCGGGAGCACGCCGGGCACGTCCGCCGGGTCGCCGGACGGCCCGCCGCCCAGGTGCTCGCGGAACTGCTCCCCGGGATCGTCACCGGGCTGCGCGCCGGGAAGAACATGCGGTGGAATGCGCCCGGCCTGTCGTTCGCCCGCCCGATCCGCTGGCTGCTCGCCCTCCTGGACGAGTACGAGGTGCCCTTCACCGCGGCGGGCCTGCGAACGGGCCGCACCACACGAACGCATCGCACGGCCGACCCGTCCCAGATCACCGTGCCGGACGCCGCCGCGCTGATCCCGACCCTGCGGGCGCACGGGATCGAGCCGTCCCGGACCGCGCGCCGGACCCGCGTCATCGAGGACGCGACGGCCCTCGCCCGCCACCACGGCGGAACGATCGACGCCCCCGCCGAGCACCGGCTCATCGAGGAGATCGTCGACCTGGTCGAGGAGCCGGTCGCGGTCCTCGGCGCCTTCGACGACCGCTACCTGTCACTCCCCGAGGAGATCCTCACCACCGTCATGCGCAAGCACCAGCGGTACCTCCCGGTGCGCGACCCCCGAGGACGGCTCCTCCCGCGCTTCGTCACCCTCGCCAACGGCACATGCGACCCGGACACCGTCCGAGCGGGGAACGAGGCCGTCCTCCGAGCGCGCTACGAGGACGCGTCCTTCTTCTTCCGGCAGGACCTCCAGCGCACCCCGGAGCAGATCAAGGAGGGCCTGGAGAGGCTCACCTTCGCCGACCGGCTCGGCTCGATGGCCGACCGCTCCGCCCGCATCGCCGCGATCGCCGGAGAACTCGCCGACCTTGCCGACCCGTCACCGGACGACCGGGCGGCGCTGCGCCGCGCCGCCGCCCTGGCCAAGTTCGACCTGGCCTCGTCCATGGTGATCGAACTGCCCGCGCTGGCCGGGACGATGGCCCGCGAGTACGCGCGCCGGGCAGGCGAGGACGAGGCCGTCGCCCGCGCGCTCGACGAGATGGAACGCCCCCGCGCCGCCGGAGACGCGCCGCCCGCCGGCGTCCCCGGCGCGCTGCTGGCCGTCGCCGACCGGCTCGACCTCCTCACCGGCCTGTTCGCCGCCGGAGCCGCGCCGTCCGGAGGCTCGGACCCGTTCGGGCTCCGCCGCGCCGCCCTCGCGCTCACCGTGATCCTGCGGGCCGTCCCGCAACTGTCGGCGATCACGGTCGGGGAGGGCCTCGCGATCGCTGCGCGGCACCAGCCGATCGAGGTTCCGCCGGACGTCCTCACCGAGGCCGGACGGTTCGTCGCCCGGCGCCTGGAGCAGAACCTCCTGGATGAAGGCCACGCGATCAACGTCGTCCGAGCCGTCCTCCCGCACGCGGATTCCCCCGCCCACGCCGAACAGGCCGCCAAGGACCTGGCCGAACTGCTGCGCTCGGACACCTTCACCGCCCTGACGACGGCCCTCCAACGCGTCCTACGCATCGTCCCGGACGGAACGCGCCCCGCCTACGACCCCGCCCTGTTCCAGGAGCCCGCCGAACACCACCTACACGAGGCCTTCACCCAAGTACACGAAGCACTGCCCCCTCGCCCAGACCTGCGAGTGTTCAACGTCACCGCAAACCCACTGGTGGATCCCATCAACGCCTACTTCAACGAAGTCATGGTGATGGACGAGAACGAGACCCTAAGAACCAACCGCCTAGGCTTCCTAGCAACCCTGAAAGACCTGGTGAACGACATCCTGAACTGGCGCGAGATCGCTTGAAGCCCGAGAATCAGCGACCGAGACGTTGCGATCGCGTGCGGAGCCAAGTGCGAGCGAAGCGAGAACTTGATCGCGCAGCGAGCCCCTGGGCGAGCCGGAGCGATGCAGCGATCGCCGCCTCGCCCGTTGAAGGAGGCCCGCCAGGGCCGACGCCAAGGGCGATGCAATGAATACAGCGATCGCCGCAGTGCCCGTTGAAGGAAGGCCCGCCAGGGCCGACCGCCGAGGGCAGTGCCATGAGTACTGCAATAAGCTCTCCTCCATGCTGCGCTGGTTGACCGCGGGGGAGTCCCACGGCCCGGCCCTCACCGCGATCGTTGAGGGCCTGCCGGCCGGTGTGCGCGTTACCTCGGGGGACATCGCCGAGGAACTGCGCCGCCGGCGGCTCGGGCATGGGCGGGGTGCCCGGATGAAGTTCGAGCAGGACGAGGTGACGATCCTCGGCGGGGTCCGGCACGGGGTGACGCTCGGCGGCCCGGTCGCGATCGAGGTGGGGAACACCGAGTGGCCGAAGTGGGAGACGGTGATGGCGGCCGATCCCGTGGACGCCGACGTGCTGGCCGCTCAGGCGCGCAACGCGCCGCTGTCCCAGCCGCGGCCCGGGCACGCCGATCTGGTCGGCATGCAGAAGTACGGGTTCGACGACGCCCGTCCGGTGCTGGAGCGGGCGAGCGCCCGGGAGACGGCGGCGCGGGTCGCGCTCGGGACGGTCGCGAAGGCGTTCCTGAAGCAGGCCCTCGGTGTGGACGTGCTCAGCCATGTGATCGCGCTCGGCGAGGTCGAGGCGCCGGTGGACGTCCTGCCCGGGCCGGACGATCTCGCGGCGGTGGACGAGAGCCCGGTGCGCTGCTTCGACGCGGACGCGGCCGCGGCGATGGTCGCGCACATCGACGAGACCAAGAAGGCGGGGGACACGCTCGGCGGCGTGGTAGAGGTCCTCGCCTACGGGCTGCCGCCGGGGCTGGGCAGCCACGTCCACTGGGACCGGCGGCTCGACTCGCGGCTCGCCGGGATCCTCATGGGCATCCAGGCGATCAAGGGTGTGGAGCTCGGCGACGGGTTCACGACGGCGCGGCGGCCCGGGTCGCGGGCGCACGACGAGATCGACGGGACGCCGGAGGGCGTGCGGCGGCGGACGAACCGGGCGGGCGGCGTCGAGGGCGGCATGACGACCGGCGAGGTGCTGCGGGTCCGCGCCGCGATGAAGCCGATCTCGACGGTCCCGCGGCGGCTCGACACGATCGACGTGAAGACCGGTGCGCCCGCGAAGGCGATCAACCAGCGCAGTGACGTGACCGCGGTCCCGGCCGCGGGGGTGGTCGCGGAGGCGATGGTCGCGCTCGTGCTCGCGGACGCGGCGCTGGAGAAGTTCGGCGGCGACCACGCGGAGGAGACGGCGCGGAACCTGCGCGGCTACCTGTCCTCCCTGACGATCAAGTGAGCGGATCATGACGCGACCGAAGGCCGTCCTCATCGGGCCGCCGGGTTCGGGCAAGACCACGATCGGCACGGCCCTCGCGGAGCGGCTGGGCGTGCCGCTGCGCGACACGGACGCCGACGCGGAGGCCGCGGCGGGCAAGCCGATCGGCGAGATCTTCATCGACGACGGCGAGGAGCGGTTCCGGGCGCTGGAGCGCGCCGCGGTCGCGGCCGCGCTGGCGGAGCACGAGGGGGTGCTGGCCCTCGGCGGCGGCGCGGTCCTCGCGCCGGAGACGCAGGAGCTGCTCGCCGGGCACACCGTGGTGTACCTGCGGGTGGGGCTGGCGGAGGCGATCAAGCGGGTCGGGCTCGCGTCGGCGCGGCCGCTGCTCGTGCTGAACCCGCGCAGCCAGATGCGCAAGCTGCTGGAGGAGCGGCTGCCGGTCTACGAGCGGCTCGGCACCGTGCACGTGGACACCGACGGCCGCCTCCCCGAGGAGATCGTCGAGGAGATCGCCAAGGCGATCGAGGGCGGTGCCTGAGGTGGTGCGCCGGTGAGCGAGACGCGGATCCGGGTCGGGGGCGCCGAGCCCTACGACGTCGTCGTGGGCACGGGTGTCCTCGGCGAGCTGCCCGAGCTGGTCGGCGAGCGCGTCCGGACGGTCGCGGTCGTGCACGCGGAGGGGCTGCCGGAGATCGCGCGCCCGGTCTGCGGGGTGCTGGAGAAGGCCGGGTACACCGTCCATCCGCTGCCCGTCCCGGACGGGGAGGCGGCGAAGGAGGCGGGGGTGCTCGCCGGGCTCTGGTCGAGCTTCGCGGCGCTCGGCATGACGCGCAGCGACGCGGTGGTCGGGGTCGGCGGCGGCGCCACCACCGACCTGGCCGGGTTCGCCGCGGCGTCCTTCCTGCGCGGCGTGCGGGCGGTGCTGGTGCCGACGACGCTGCTCGGCATGGTGGACGCGGCCGTCGGCGGCAAGACCGGCATCAACATCCCCGAGGGCAAGAACCTCGTCGGCGCGTTCCATCCGCCGGGCGGCGTGCTGTGCGACCTCGCGACGCTCGTGACGATGCCGCGCGAGGACTACGTGAGCGGTCTCGCGGAGATCATCAAGGCGGGGTTCATCGCCGACCCGCGGATCCTGGAGCTGGTCGAGGAGGACCCGGCGGGCGCCGCGTCGCCGGACGGGCCGCACACCCGGGAGCTGGTGGAGCGCGCGATCCAGGTCAAGGCGGACGTCGTCGCGTCCGACCTGAAGGAGAGCGGGCTGCGGGAGATCCTCAACTACGGGCACACGCTCGCGCACGCGATCGAGAAGGCGGAGCAGTACCGGTTCCGGCACGGCCACGCCGTCGCCGTCGGCATGGTGTACGCCGCGGAGCTGTCCCGGCTCGCCGGCCGGCTCCCGGCGGACGTCGTGGAGCGGCACCGCGCCGTGCTCGCGTCGGTGGGCCTGCCGGTGTCCTACGGTGCGGACGCCTGGCCGGAGCTGCGCGCCACCATGACCATCGACAAGAAGTCGCGCGGCGCCACGCTGCGGTTCGTCGTCCTGGACGGGGTGGCGAAGCCCGGCCGCCTCGAAGGCCCGGACGAGGAGCTGCTCGCCGCCGCCTACCGGGAGGTCGGCCGATGACCGCGGACCGCGTGCTCGTCCTGAACGGCCCGAACCTGCGGCGGCTCGGGACCCGCGAGCCCGACGTGTACGGCTCGACGACGTTCGACGACCTGGTGGCGCTCTGCCGCGACACCGGGCGCCGCCTCGACCTGCACGTCGAGGTCCGGCAGACCGACGACGAGGCGGAGCTGGTGCGCTGGGTGCACGAGGCCGCCGACGAGCGCCTGCCGATCGTCCTGAACCCGGCGGCGTTCACGCACTACTCCTACGCGCTGCGGGACGCCCTCGCGCAGCGGACCGCCCCGCTGGTCGAGGTGCACATCAGCAACCCGGCCGCGCGGGAGGAGTTCCGCCACACCTCGGTGGTCGCGGGGGTCGCGACCGGCACGATCGCCGGTTTCGGCATGATGTCGTACGTCCTGGCGCTCCAGGCGGTCGCGGAGATCCTCGCCGAGCAGGCGGCGGAGAGGGCCGGGGCGGCGGGGGGCTGACCCTCAGCCGCCCTCGACGGCCTCGCGGGTCATCGCCTTCAGCTCGGCGACCACGTCGTCGAGGGGCGCCACGTCGCGGTGGGCGCGGCAGAGGATGGTCGCGCCCTCGACGGCGGCGACGATGAGCCGCGCCAGCCGCGCCGCCCGGCCGTCGGGGACGCCGGCGTTGCCGAGCCCCGTCGCGAGGGTGTCCTGCCAGCGGTCGAAGGCCGCCGCGGCGGCCGCGGCGAGCTGCGGCGCCTCGTCGTGGGACTCGACGGTCACGGCCACCACCGGGCAGCCCGCCCGGAACTCGCTCCTGATCAGCACCTGCCGCCACCAGCCGGTGAACGCGTCCACGGCGGACGCGGCGTCGCCGCCCTCGGTGGCCGCGAGAATGCCGGCGTTGAGGAACTCCCCGGCGTAGCGGACGGCCTCCTCGGCGAGCTGCGCCTTGCCCTCGGGGAAGTGGTGGTAGATCGACCCGCGGGGCGCGCCGCTGTGCGCGATGACGTCGCGGAACCCGGTGCCGCTGTAGCCGCGCTCGCGGAAGAGGTAGGCGGCGCTGCGCACCATGCGTTCCCGGCTGTCGGTCCCCATGCCCCGATTATGACATTCATCATAAGCATCGCGGCTTGACCATGACGGACGTCATAGAATTCGCTGACTATGACGGACGTCATGCCGAGTGCGGCGCGGTCCGGAGCCGAAAGGACGGACTGAGGGCGCGCGGCGCGGCCGTCCACGTGGTGTTCTCGTGGGTTACCGGCAAGTAGGGTCGTCCCGGGAACGGATGAAGGAGACCTTCGTGATCGACCTCCAGCGTGACGGAGACGTGTTCGTCCTGCGCTTCGACGCGGGCGAGAACCGGTTCGGGCCGGACTTCCTCGGCGCGGTCGAGGGCGCCCTCGACACCGTGGAGAAGCACGAGGGGCCGCGCGCGCTGGTCACCACCGGCACCGGGAAGTTCTACTCCAACGGCCTCGACCTCGAATGGCTCGGCGCCAACGGCGACCGGTTCGAGGACTACCTGCGCCGCGTCCACGGGCTGTACGCGCGGCTGCTCGCGCTGCCGATGCCGACGGTCGCGGCGGTCAACGGGCACGCGTTCGCGGGCGGCGGGATGCTCGTCCTCGCGCACGACTTCGCGGTCATGCGCACCGACCGCGGCTACTTCTGCCTGCCCGAGGTGGACCTCGGGATGAGCTTCACGCCCGGGATGAGCGCGCTGATCCAGGGGCGGCTGCCGAAGGCGACCGCGCACGAGGCGATGATCACCGGCCGCCGGTACACCGCCGAGCAGGCGCGGGACGCGGGGATCGTCCAGCACGTCGCGGCCGAGGCCGAGGTGGTGCCGGTCGCGACCGGGGTGGCCGCGGAGCTGGCCGCCAAGGACGGCGCGATCGTGGGGAGGATCCGCAGGGACATGTACGGCCCGGTGCTCGCGGCGCTGGACGGCCCCGTCCTCTCCTGACCCGGACCGGGTGGGCGACCCTGGGACGAGCGGCCGCTCCGCGCTAGGTTACGTTCAACTGAATCGCATTCGGTTCTAGGAAGGGATGGCGGCATGCGCATCGGGATGGCGCTCAGCTACTCGGGCGGTTTCAAGGAGACCGTCGAGGAGCTGGCCGACTACGAGAAGGCCGGCCTCGACATCGTGTACGTCGCCGAGGCCTACAGCTTCGACGCCGTGAGCCAGATGGGCTACATCGCCGCCAAGACCGAGCGCGTGGAGATCGCGTCCGGCATCCTCAACATCTACTCCCGCACGCCGACCGCGCTGGCCCAGACCGCCGCCGGCCTCGACTACGTCTCCGAGGGGCGGTTCACGCTCGGCATCGGCGCCTCCGGCCCGCAGGTCATCGAGGGCTTCCACGGCGTCCCCTACACCGCCCCGCTCGGCCGCACCCGCGAGATCATCGAGATCTGCCGCCAGGTGTGGCGGCGCGAGCGCCTCCAGCACCAGGGCAAGTACTACACGATGCCGCTGCCCGAGGGGCAGGGCACCGGGCTCGGCAAGCCCCTGAAGATCATCAACCATCCGGTGCGGGCCGACATCCCGATCCTGGTCGCCGCGATCGGGCCGAAGAACGTCGAGCTGACCGCCGAGATCGCCAACGGCTGGGAGCCGATCTTCTACCTGCCGGAGAAGGCCGCCGACGTGTGGGGCGCGTCCCTCGCGGCGGGCAAGGCCAAGCGGGACGCCTCCCTCGGCGATCTCGACGTGGTCGGCCAGGCCCCGCTCGCGATCGGCGACGACGTCCAGGGCTTCCTGGAGTTCGGCCGCCCCATGGCCGCGCTGTACATCGGCGGCATGGGCGCCAAGGGCCGCAACTTCTACAACGACCTCTGCCGCCGCTACGGCTGGGAGAAGGAGGCCGAGGAGATCCAGGACCTCTACCTGGACGGCAAGAAGGACGAGGCCGCCGCCAAGGTCCCCTACGAGCTGCTGGAGAAGATGTCGCTCATCGGCTCCGAGGGCCACGTCCGCGAGCGGCTCGCCGCGATGAAGGAGTCGGGCGTCACCACGCTGAACGTCAGCCCGATCGCCGGCGACCACAAGGGCCGCCTCGCCCTGATCGAGAAGGTCAAGGAGATGGCCGCCGACCTCTGAGCCGGACCTCGGGGCCCGATCTTGGAGCCCGTGGCGTGCCAGGTGACCGCCTGGCACGCCACGGGAGTTCGATCTACGGTCCGCGCCGCCATCAGAGGGCGGCGTGGACCTCCTTCGCGACGCGCTCGCCGGAGCGGACGGCGCCGTCCATGTAGCCCGTCCAGTAGTCGGACGTCTCGGTGCCCGCCCAGTGGATCGGGCCGCACGGCGCCCGCAGCGCCGGGCCGTAGTCGGACAGGACGCCCGGGGGCGCGATGCCGACCGGGCCGCCGCCGCTCCACGTCTCGTTGTCCCAGCGCTGGATCGCCGTCCGGACCGGGTTCCGCGCCGTGTCGCCGAACAGCTTGCCGAGGGAGTCGAGGCCCGCCGCGCGGACCGCGTCCGGCGACGCCGCGTCCAGCTTCCGGATGTTGGTCTGGTTGATGAAGCCCATCAGAATGCCGCGCGAGCCGTCCGGTGGGCTGTTGTCGAACGTCGCGTCGATCGCCCCGCTGTCGGCGACGGCCTGGCCCGTGAGCCCGTCGGCGCGCCAGAACGGGGTGTCGTAGACGGCGACGAACTTGGCGATCGAGCCCATCGGGTAGCGCTGCATCAGCTGGGCGCGGCTCGCGGGCAGCCCGGGCGAGTAGTCGATCTTCCCGGCGATGGCCGGGGACATCGCGACCACCACCCGCTTCGCGGTGACCGTGATCCCGTCCGCGACGACGGTGACGCCGCCGTCCTCGGCCGTGATGGAGCGCACCGGGGCGTTGTAGCGGATGATGTCGCCGAGCCGCTGCGCGAGCCGGACGGGCACCTCCTGCGAGCCGCCCACGAACCGGGACTCCTGCGCGCCACCCTTGGTGTTGATGAGCCGGTCGATGGTCCCCGGCGTGGTCTCGTTGCCCGCCGCGGCCGCGTAGTGGAGCAGGTAGAGCAGCGACACGTCCCGTGAGCGGACCGACAGCGTGGAGCTGCAGAACTCGTCCATGAGGAAGCGGGCGCCCGAGCTCAGCGAGTTCGACCGCGACCACGTGTGGAAGGTCTGGCTGTCCCACTCCTCGGCCTTCGCCGCCTCCCACGGCCGCCCGACCGGCACCTGCTTGACCATCTCGCCGAGCTTCAGCAGCGCCACCTCCAGGTCGACCACGCCCCAGTCGGGCGGGACCGCGCCGAGGATGCCGTCCGTCGCGTACAGCGACCGCTGGCCGTTGCGGTAGTAGACGTTCTTGCCGGTGTTGTAGGTGGTGAAGGTCGCGACGCCCATGTCGCGGGCGAGCGCGGCGATGCGGTCCTGGGTGGGGCCGATGAACTCGGCGCCGCCCTCGCTGGTCGTCCCGTCGCCGAGCGGCAGGCCGTACACCCGTCCGCCGGGCCGCTCGCGGGCCTCCAGGACGACGACGGACCGGCCCGCCGCGACGAGGTCGCGAGCGGCGGTGAGCCCGGACAGGCCCGCCCCGACGACGACCACGTCGGCGGTCTCCTGCGGGGCGGCGGGGGCGGCGGGGGATGCGGGCGACGCGGCGGCGGACGGGGCGGACGCCGCGGCGACCACGGCTCCCGCCGCGGTGAGCGCGCCTGTGCCGAGCAGTCTGCGGCGGCTGACTCCGGTCAAGGGAAGTCCCTCCTGCGGGATGGCCGGGGCGAGGGGCGGGTCGTCACACGCGCGGCACGCTAGGGCAGGACGGTCCCGAAAGTCGAGCGTTTCTCATGTTCTGTGACCGCGTCGAGACGGCCCGGGCCCTGTCCTCCGGCCGTGCTCTAGAGTCCTCTCCATGGGGGAGAGGCAAAACGGACGAAGGGCCCGGCTGGCCGCGCACGTCGCCGAGCGGGACGCCGGCGCGCTGCTCGTCACCCGCCTCGTCAACGTCCGCTACCTGACCGGGCTCGACAGCTCCAACGCGGCGCTGCTCGTCCCCGCCGACGGCCCGGCCGTGCTCGCCACCGACGGGCGCTACGCGACCATGGCCGCCGAGGTCTGCCCTGACCTGGAGGTCGTCGTCGACCGGCAGGCCGCCGCGGCGCTCGCGGCCCGCGCCGCCCGCTCGGGGGTGACCCGCCTCGGCTTCGAGGCGCACGCGGTCACCGTCGAGCTGCACGGCGCCCTCACCGCCGCGGCCGAGGGCGCCGACCTGGTCCCGCTCGGCCGCCCGGTCGAGGAGCTCCGCCGCGTCAAGGACGACGACGAGCTCGCGCTGCTGCGCGAGGCGTGCGAGATCACCGACCGCGCGTTCGACGCGATCCTGCCCCTCCTCCGCCCCGGGATCACCGAACGCGAGATCGCGATCGCGCTCGAACGTCAGATGGTCGACCTCGGCGCCGAGGCCCCCGCGTTCGACTCCATCGTCGCGTCCGGGCCGAACGGCGCGATCCCGCACCACCACCCGGGCGGCCGCCCGCTGGAGCGCGGCGACCTCGTCACCATGGACTTCGGCGCCCGCAGCGGCGGCTACCACGCCGACATGACCCGCACCGTCTCCCTCGGCGAGCCCGCGGGATGGCAGCGCGACGTGTACGACCTCGTCCGCCGCGCCCAGAAGGCCGCCGTGGACGCCGCCGTCCCCGGCGCCGACACCAAGGACGTGGACGCCGCCGCCCGCGACCTCATCCGCGACGGCGGCCACGGCGACGCGTTCACCCACGGCCTCGGGCACGGCGTCGGCCTGGAGATCCACGAGGCTCCGCTCATGGGGTACGACAGGACCGGTAAGCTGAGGGATCGAGTTCCCATCACGGCGGAGCCGGGGGTCTACCTCGCGGGCCGGGGCGGGGTCCGCATCGAGGACACCTTGGTTGTCCGCGCGGACGGCCCGGAGCTCCTCACCACATCGACCAGGGACCTGCTCGTCCTGTGAGGGCGCGCGGGCCCGCGACCGGGAGAATGACGCAGTGGCGACGACGAACGACCTGAAGAACGGCATGACGCTGAACCTGGACGGCCAGCTCTGGACCGTCCAGGAATTCCAGCACGTCAAGCCCGGCAAGGGCGGCGCGTTCGTCCGCACCAAGCTCAAGAACGTCCTGTCCGGCAAGGTCGTCGACAAGACCTTCAACGCCGGCACGAAGGTCGACGTGGCCAGCGTGGACAAGCGGGAGATGCAGTACCTCTACCGCGAGGGCGAGGACTTCATCTTCATGGACACCGAGACCTACGACCAGCCGCGCATCCCCGCCGCCGTCGTCGGCAGCGCCGCGGACTACCTGCTCCCCGAGCAGAACGCCGTGATCGCCTTCAACGAGGAGAACCCCCTCTACGTCGAGCTGCCCGCCGCCGTCGTGCTGGAGATCACCGAGACCGAGCCGGGCCTCCAGGGCGACCGCTCCACCGGCGGCAGCAAGCCCGCCACGCTGGAGACCGGCGCGCAGATCCAGGTGCCGCTGTTCATCACCACCGGCGAGAAGGTCAAGGTCGACACCCGCTCCGGCGAGTACCTCGGCCGCGGCTGACATGAGCGCTCGCACCAAGGCGCGGAAGCTCGCGCTGGACATCCTTTTCGCCGCGGAGCTGCGCGGGGAGGAGCCCACGGCGGTGCTCGCGGCCCGGGGCCGTCCCAACCAGGACGAGCTGGCCGAGTTCCCGCACGCCGTGCGGCTCATCGAGGGCGTGCAGGAGCACCGGGAGCGCATCGACGAGCTGATCGCGACCTACGCGACCGGGTGGACGCTGGAGCGGATGCCCGTCGTCGACCGCAACGTCCTGCGGATGGGCGCCTTCGAGCTGCTGTGGGTCGACGACGTCCCCGACGGCGTCGCGGTCAGCGAGGCGGTCGGCCTCGTCACCGAGCTGTCGACCGACGAGTCGCCGCGCTTCGTCAACGGGCTGCTGTCGCGCCTCCAGCAGCTGAAACCGTCCCTGTCGCTGTAGTCCCGGCGGGGTCCCCCGCGCCGGTCGCGGACGGCTAGGGTGGGCGGGGATGAGCGACGTTAGGGGAGTGGCCGTGGACGGCCGGCAACAGAAGCGGATGCGGGGAAGCGGCCGCGTGCGCAGCGCCGTCCTCTGGGACGCGCTGCGCACGGTGCTGGACCGCATCGCCCCGGAGTCCGGCCCCGGCGACGTGGTCGACGTCGGCGGCGGCACCGGCGGCTTCGCGGTACCGCTCGCCGAGCTCGGCCACCGGGTCACCGTGGTCGACTCCAGCCCGGACGCGCTGGCCGCGCTGGAGCGCCGCGCCGCCGAGTCCGGCGTCAAGGTGCGCTCCTTCCAGGGCGACGCCACCGACCTGCCCGACCTGCTCGGCCCGGACGCCGCCGACCTCGTGCTGTGCCACAGCGTCCTGGAGTACGTCGACGACCCGGCCGCGACGATGGCGGCGCTGACCGGCACCGTCCGCCCGGGCGGCTCGGTCAGCCTGCTCGTCGCCGGGCAGATCGCGGCGGCGCTGCACCGCGCGGTCGCCGGGCACTTCGACGACGCGCGGCGGGTGCTGGCCGACCCGTCCGGACGCTGGGGCGAGGGCGACCGGATGCCCCGCCGCTTCACCCGCGAGTCGCTGTCGTCGCTGGTGCGCGACGCGGGCCTGCGCGTCGCCGAGCTGCACGGCGTGCGGATCTTCGCCGACCTGGTGCCCAGCGGAATGATCGACTCCGACGCCGACTCCGCCGAGGCGCTGATCGCGCTGGAGTCGGCCGCGGCCGTCCACCCCGTGCTCCGCGACCTCGCGACCCAGCTGCACCTGGTGGCCGACAAGCCGGCGCGGTAGCGCCGTGAGCCGCAAGCAGCAGCTGCACCGGCCGGGCCCGCAGCCCGGCCCGCCCGCCGACGACACCGGCTGCGGCATCCTGCACGTCGACATGGACGCGTTCTTCGTCAGCGTCGAGCTGCTGGAGCGCCCCGAGCTGCGCGGCCGCCCGGTGATCGTGGGCGGCACGGGCCCGCGCGGCGTCGTCTCCGCCGCGTCCTACGAGGCCCGCAGGTACGGCGTCCACTCGGCGATGCCGGTGAGCCGGGCGCGGCGGCTCTGCCCGGTCGCGGTGGTTCTGCCGCCGCGGCACGAGCGCTACGCCCGCGTCTCGGCGGCGGTGTTCGAGATCTTCCGGTCGATCACCCCGCTGGTGGAGGGCCTGTCGCTGGACGAGGCGTTCCTGGACGTGACCGGGGCGCGGCGGCGCCTCGGCCGTCCGGCGGAGATCGCCGCGATGATCCGCGAGCAGGTCCGCGCGCAGCAGGGCATCACCTGCTCGGTCGGCGTCGCGAGCACGAAGTTCATCGCGAAGCTGGCCTCGACCCGCTGCAAGCCGGACGGGCTCCTCGTCATCCCCGCCGACGGCGTCGAGGACTTCCTCCACCCGCTGCCCGTCGCGGCCCTGTGGGGCGTGGGGGAGCGGACGGAGCAGTCCCTCACCCGGCTCGGCCTGCGGACGGTCGGCCAGCTCGCGCAGGTGCCGCTGGCCACGCTGCAACGGGAGCTGGGCACCGCGGTCGGCGCCCACCTGCACGAGCTCGCCTGGGGCCGCGACCCCCGCGAGGTCGTCGCGCACACCCCCGACAAGAGCATCGGCGCCGAGGAGACGTTCGACACCGACATCGACGACCCGGAGATCATCCGTCGGGAGCTGCTCCGGCTCGCGGAGAAGGTCGGCGCGCGGCTCCGCGCCGCCGGGCACGCCGGGCGGACGGTGAGCGTCAAACTCCGTATGGCGGACTTCAAGACGATCACCCGGGCGCGCACCCTCCGGGAGCCCACCGACCTCGCCCGTGTGATCTACATCACAGCGTGCGAGCTGTATGAGGGGGCCGGGCTGGAGCGGGTACGACTCCGTCTGGTCGGGGTACGGGTCGAGAACCTGGGCCCCGCGGACGAAGCCCCCCGTCAGCTGGCCTTCGACGAGCCGGAAACCGGCTGGCGCGAGGCCGAACGAGCGATGGACCAGGTGGCGAACCGGTTCGGCCCGGGTGCCGTCCGGCCCGCCGCCCTGGTGCGCCGCGCGGACGGGAGCGACCGGCGTGACGGCGGGGACGGGAGACGATGAGAGGGGTCGGTGAGGTGACCGGCATGGGGTCCTCGGTTGGCCGTTTGCTTTCGTACGCTCGTCGGGGCTCGTATTCTGGGCATATCACCGTTGAGGTTCCCGTCCTGCATCGGATACCCCGTCGCGGGGCTGTCGTTGGGAGGCGCCGTGCCGCTCTCTGAGCACGAGCAGCGCATGCTCGAACAGATCGAGTCGGCGTTGTACGCCGAGGATCCGAAGTTCGCTCACGCGGTTCGTTCGACCAACCCCCAGGTCCACTACAAGCGCCGGATCGTCAAGGCGGCCCTCGGTTTCGTGCTGGGCGTCTGCGCCCTGATGGCCGGGCTCGTGATCAACGCGGGCACCGCCACGATCGCGATCAGCGTGGCCGGCTTCCTGCTCATGGTGGTCTGCTGCGTCTGGGCGCTGACGAGCTGGAAGCGGATGACGGGCATCGGCAACGAACCCGCCCGCCGCGGCCGCCAGGCCCGTCCCGCCAAGGCCGGGTTCATGGAGCGCATGGAAGAACGCTGGCGCCGCCGCACCGAAGGCGAGTAACCCCACCGCGGTCCCGGTCCCGCGCCCCCGGGTGCAGGCCGGGACCGGCCATACCTGAGCCCAGCCCCGCCCCATTCCCTAGCGCCCCGCGCCCCCACACAGGCCGCGCCTCCTAACGCCCCGCGCGCGCTCCGTAACGCGCCCCCGCGCCTCTCCACGCGTGCCGTGCCTCTCCACACGCTCCGCGTTCCTCCACGTGCGCCGTGTCCTTCACATGCGCCGCGCCTCGATGCGGGCCGCCCTCCGTAACGTGCGCCGCGCCTCTCCACGCGTGGCGTGGGCTAGTGGCGGCGGCGCATTCGGGTGGGCAGGTCGTTGATGCGGCCGGCCAGGTCGTTCACCCGGGCGCCCAGTGCTCCCGTCAGCTCCGACGTTCGGGTGCCTGCCGCGCGGAGCGCGTCCGCCGCCTCCGCCAGGGTCGACGGGGGGAGCAGCCGCGCGCGCCAGCGGGCCCGGCGGCTCACCGCGGCCGAGAACGACTCCCGGACGGTCCGGACGTCGGCGCGCAGCCGCTCCGGCGGCTCGGACGGGACGGACCGCGAGTAGCGCGCCAGCTCCTCCGCGCGGGCGATGCGGCGGAGGGCCTCCGTCCCGGCGCCGTCCAGCTCCAGGAGCTCGCCGAGCCGCCGCGCGGTGGCGCGCGGGGAGTCGCTGGACCGCCATTCCAGGCCGTGGTCGCGCGCGTCGTCGCGCATCTCCCGCCAGGCCGCGTGCGCCGCGCCCGCGGGATCGGGCGTCCAGCCCCGCGAGGACCCGCCGGGCCTCGGGCTCCCGGACGGCGCGTCCGGCGCGGACACCCGGGAGGGCTCCGGCGGCGGCGACGAGCTCGGCATGAGCAGGGCCCAGCGGCGCCTGCGGGACTGCGCCCGCAGCACCATCGGCGCGGCCAGGAGCAGTGCGACGAGCAGTCCCCCGGCGAGCCAGGGCGTCAGCGAGAAGCCGCCCTGGTCCTGCTCCTCCGTGGTGGAGGTGCCCTCGGGGCCCGTGTCGTCCGTGCGGTGCCGGGGCCCGGCGGACGCGGACGCGGAGGCCGGGTCGGTGGGCGACGAGGCCGACGGTGACGGCGACGCCGCCTCGCTTCCGGACCCGTTCTCGGCGACCGACGGCTGGCTGTAGGACGGCGTGCTGGCCGTGCCCTGCCCGGCCGAGCCCGAGGGCGTCGGCTCGAACCGCACCCATCCGGCGCCCTCGAAGTACAGCTCCGGCCAGGCGTGCGCGTCGCGCGACCGCACCACCCACTGGTCGCTGCCCGTCTGCGTGCCCGGCGTGTACCCCATCGCCACGCGGGCCGGGATGCCGAGGATCCGGGCCATCAGCGCCATCGCGGCGGCGAACTGCTCGCAGTAGCCCCGCTTGCTGTGCAGGAGGAAGTCGACGAGCTCGCTGCCGTGCTGCGGCGCCGGCGCGGACAGGTCGTAGGTGAAGCCGCCGCTCAGGGAGAACCAGCTCTGGAGCCGGACGGCCTGCGCGTACGCGCTTGAGGCGCCCGCGGTGATCTCCTGCGACAGCCGCCTGACCTCCGGCGGGATGTTCTTCGGGACGTCGATGTAGCGGGAGAGGATGTCGTCCGGGTAGTAGCCCGCCGAGGCGAGCTCGGCCGGGGTCGGCTGCGCGCGCAGGCTCCGCACGGTGTAGGAGCGCCCGCCCGCCGAGTCGTTCAGCGAGTAGACCATCAGGGACGGCGCGTGCACCCGCCAGTCGCCGCTGATCGACACCTGGGACGGGGCGTACGGCACCGGCAGGAAGGTCATGTTCCGGACCCGGGGCTTGACCTCGATCCGCGTGGTGACCTCGTGGACGGGCGCGCCGTCCAGCCCGGGCGGCGCGGGGATCGGCCGGTCCGCGAGCCGGTCGCGGCGGGCCTTGCTCGACATCTCGCTGTAGGTCCACCGGTCGCCGTCGAACTTGTCGAGGGCGTACATCCGCAGGTAGTCGGGGCCCGCGGGGTCGTCGGTCCGGTAGGTGAGCACGACCGAGTCGTCCACCCGGGTGAGTTCGCGCTTCAGGCTGACGAGCGGGTCGGGCGTCGTCACCGTCTGGGTGCCGCGGCCGCCGGTGCCGCCCATGCCGAACAGGCCGCGCGGGTGGATGCCCGGGACCGCCATCGGCAGCAGCACCGCGACGGCGACCGCGCCGACGCCGATCCGGCGGCCGCTCGCCGCGAGCGCCCCGCCGTCGGGACGGGC